>JBLMXP010000079.1:0-11281 GCA_050257835.1 Planctomycetaceae bacterium
AGTTCGAGGTCAGCCACCAGATCAGCTTGGGAACGACGTAGGCGAGCAGCGCGAGCCCGTAGACGATCCACGCGATCAAGACGCCGATCCCGTCCCACCGGTTCGCGATCCAGGTGGCCGCCGCGAACCCGACGATCACCACGAGCGCCGGCAGCGCGAGCGCGATCGGGTGGGGACGGAGATCGAGGATCAGCTCCTCGCCCCCGACGAGGAGCCGCTTCGGGAACGCCATGACGAGGACGCTACCGCCCGTCCCGCCCGCGGGCAAGGCGGCTCAGCGTTCGTCGAGGTGCTCGATGTCGCCGAACGCGATCCGGACCTCGCCGGTGTCGGTCGACAGCTGCAGGCTCCCGAAGTCGTCGATCCCGACCGCGCGGCCCCGCACGACCTCGCCGGAGACCGACGTCGCCTCGACGAGCCGGCCGATCGTGGCCGAGATCGTGAGCCACGAACGCTTCACCCGGTCCCCGAGCGATGGCTCCACGGCGTCGTAGTCGGTCCGGAACGCCTGCAGGAACGCGATCAGCAGGTCGCGCATCGGGACCTCGCCGATCCCGACGGCGCCCTCGACCCCCTCGGGCGCCTGGAGGTTCACCCCGACCCCGACCACGACCCAGTCCACCCGGCCCTGCGAGACGCCGGACTCGAGCAGGATGCCGCCGACCTTCTGACCGTTCAGCAGCAGGTCGTTCGGCCACTTGCAGGTCACGCGGCGCCCCGCCACCTTGCGGATCGCGCCGGCCATCGACGCCCCGGCGAGCAGCGCCAGCAACCCCGCCTTGTTCGGCGGGATCGTGGGACGCAGCACGAACGACACCAGCAGGGCGTGACCGGGGACGTCCTCCCAGGTGCGGTCCAGGCGCCCGCGCCCCTCGGTCTGGTGCGCGGCGGCCACCAGCGTCCACTCGGGATCGCCCGCCGCGGCCATCGCCGCCGCCGTCGCGTTCGTGGAGGCGGTAACCTCCTCCGCGCGCACGGGCGCCGTCGTCCGGATCGCGGCGAGCGCCAGTTCGAGGTCTTCGTTCGTCAGCATCCGGCGCTCCGCTGCACAGGGCTCATCGGGAAGGCACGATACGCGAGTGGCGAGGAAACCGAAGCTGCTGATCGCGAACCGCGGCGAGGTCGCGGTGCGCATCATGCGGACATGCCGGGAGATGGGGATCCCCACGGTGGCCGTGTACTCCGACGCCGATCGCGACGCCCTTCACGTCGAGGCCGCCGACGAGGCCTACCGGATCGGACCGGCGCTCGCGTCGGAGTCCTACCTGTCGATCGGCGCGATCTTGGAGGCCGCGCAGAAGTCGCGCGCGACCCTGGTCCACCCCGGTTACGGATTCCTCGCCGAGCGGGCGCACTTCGCCCAGGCGGTCGGCGAGGCCGGGCTCACGTTCGTGGGGCCACCGCCGCAGGCGATCGAGCAGATGGGCGACAAGGCCGCCGCGCGGCGGATCGCCGACGCGGCCGGGATGCCGATCGTGCCGGGGACGCGCGATCCGGTCGACGTCGCGACGGCCAAGAAGGAGGCGCCGCGGGTCGGCTACCCGCTGCTCGTGAAGGCGGCCTTCGGAGGGGGCGGCAAGGGGATGCACGTGGTCCGCGACGCCGACCACCTCGAGGAGTCGCTCAAGCGCGCGGAACGCGAGGCCCAGTCCTACTTCGGGCGGCCCGAGGTGTTCCTCGAGCGCTACGTGGACCGGGCCCACCACATCGAGGCGCAGGTGATCGCCGACACGAAGGGCAACGTCGTGTTCCTCGGCGAGCGAGACTGCTCGGTCCAGCGACGCCACCAGAAGCTGATCGAGGAGACGCCGTCGCCGCTCGTCGACGACGCGCTCCGCGAGCGGTTCGCCGAGGCCGCCATCTCACTCGCGAAGCAGGCCGGCTACGTCAACGCGGGGACGATCGAGTGCATCCTCGACGAGGACGGCTCCTTCTACTTCCTCGAGATGAACACCCGTTTGCAGGTGGAGCACACGGTGACCGAGATGGTCACCGGGCTCGACATGGTGGCGCTGCAGATCCGCGTGGCGCTCGGCGAGTCGCTGCGCAACCTCGAGGTCTCACCGCGTGGGCACGCGATCCAGTGCCGGATCAACGCCGAGGACCCCGGCCGGAACTTCCTGCCCGGCCCGGGGCGGATCGTGCGCTACGTCGAGCCCGCCGGGCCGTTCGTCCGCGTCGACTCGAGCGTGCGCGCCGGCCGCGAGGTCCCGGGCGACTACGACTCGATGTTCGCCAAGCTCGTCGTGAGCGGCGCCGACCGCGAGCAGGCCCGCCGCCGCGCGCTCCGCGCGCTCGGGGAGTTCGAGGTCGAGGGGGTCCCCACGACGATCCCCGTGCACCAGTGGGTCCTGCAGACCAAGCAGTTCATCGCCTCGACCCACACCACGACCTGGCTCGAGCGCGCCCTCGTCGACGCGAAGCTGCCGGCGCAGGTCGACCTGCAGCCCGCGCCGGCCCCCTCACGCGCCGGACGGGCCGAGGACATCCTGGTCGAGGTCGACGGACGCCGCGTGCCCGTGCGGGTGTTCGACGAGCGCCGCGAGGTGGCGCCGAAGTCCCCGTCGAGCCACAGCGCGCACCACGGCGAGCACGTCCACGGCGAGATCCGCGCCCCGATGCAGGGCACGATCGTGAAGGTGCTCGTGGAGAAGGGGCAGGACATCCGCGCCGGCGAGGTCGTCTGCATCCTGGAGGCGATGAAGATGGAGAACCACATCGCCGCCACCCGCGAGGGCGAGGTGACCGACCTGCCGATCCGCGCGGGCCAGGTCGTCGAGACCGGCGCGCTGCTCGCCGTCATCGACTGAGCAGGAACGAACGGACCTCGTCGCGGTAGGCCTCGGGCTCCTCGACGAACATCATGTGCGCGCTGTCCTCGAAGATGCGCAGGCGTGCGCCGGGGACGAGCCGAGCCGTCAGCTCGGCCGCCTGGACCGGGCAGACCCGGTCGTGGCGGCCGGCGAGCACGAGGACCGGTTGTGACACCTCGGGGAGCCGGTCGGCCACCTCGATCCCGCCGTAGCCTGCGGTCGCGAAGCGCCGCAGGACGTCGGGGTCGTACACGGCGCCGGCCGTGCGGCGCTCGTAGTCCGCGATCCGCGGGTCGCGCGGGTCCTTGAAGTGGAACGGCCACTGGTCGTGCATCAGCGCGGCGACGTCCTCGGTCGTGCGGACCTCGGCCTCGCGCGCCCACGAGGCGGCGACCCGCTCGCGGAGCTCGAGCGGCTCGAAGCGCGCGAGTGCCTCCTCGACGCCCTCGAGGAAGACCTCCGACGGCACCCCGGCGCTCACGATCGTCGCGGCGGCCTGGCCCGGGTAGTCCACGGCGTTCTGCAGGGCGACGAAGGCGCCGTAGGAATGGCCGAGCACCGCGTAGCGGTCGAGCTTCAGAGCGAGCGCGAGCATGATCACGTCCTGCGCCATCCGCTCGAGCGTCCACGTCGAGAGGTCGCACGGCGCCGAGCGGCCCTGCGCGCGCTGGTCCACGAGCAGCAGGCGGATCCCCTCGTCGGTCAGCGGGTCGAGGTAGTCGGCGAACTCGTGGTGATCGAGCCCGGGCCCGCCGTGCAGCAGCAGCAACGGCAGGCCGTCGGCCGGGCCGCGCTCCACCACCCAGAGCGCGGTGTCGTCGATCGGGACGAGCCGGCCCTCGTCGCTCACCCGCGCGGGTCGCCCCAGGCGTCGCGCCCGGTGATCCGGAACCCCGACTCGTGGATCTTGTAGCGCATGTTCACGCTGATCAACAGCGGCGTGAGCGTCTCGGCGATCCGGGCCATCTGCAGCATCCCGCAGTCGATCCACCGCATCCCCGGGATCGACTCGATCGCCTGGCCGACGAGCGCCTTCGCATCCGCGTCGTCGCCCATCACGAACGCGTCGGAGTCGACGTCCTCGTCGAGCGCGCGGAGCACGTCGGCCGCGATCGTGTGGAACGCGCCCACCATCCGCACGTGCTTGGGCACGAGCGACTTCGCGAACTCGGCCGCGGAGCCGTGCCACGGGCGGATCGCGTGGGTCGCGCGACCGCCCACCGCGGTCATCAGCGGGCTCGTGCAGTCGCACACGACCGTGCCCTCCTCGAGGGTCTCCTTGATGGCGTCGTAGATCAGGGCCTGCCCCGCGAAGGGGACCGTCACGAACACGAGCGGCTTGCCCACGACCGACTCGGCGTTCACCGCCCCGTCGATCGGCGCGTCGGCGCCGAGGATCCCCTTGGCCTCCTCGACGCTCGCGGCGGCCTTCTCCGCCATCCGCGAGCCGATCGTGATGTGGTGGCCCGCCTTCGCGAGGCGAAGCGCGAGCCCGAACCCTTCCGCACCGGTGCCGCCGACGATCGAGATGTCCATGGCGCGCAGCCTAATCGGGAACGACGAAGGGCCGCCCCCTGCGGGACGGCCCTTCGCGTGGGAGCCGAACGGCTCAGGCGGCAGGCTCCTGCGCCAGGACGAAGAAGCGGTACCCGGCGTCGGCGGTCCCCGCTGCGAAGACCTGGTACGCCACCCCCTTGTCGAGGCTGAACGTGCGCGGCCCGATCACCGTGGTCGTGGTGCCCTTCGGCGCGACCCGCACGGTGTAGTCGGCGGGCGCGGGCAGGGCGACCGTGGCCTCCTCACCGGGGACGAACCCCTTGATCGCCGGGCTGCCGTTCACCCACACGTCGACCGAGGGCGCGGCGGCCACGTGGCGCACCGTCACGCGCGCCTTCGCGCCGTGGATCGGGCTCAGGTCGTTCTTGAAGGCGTAGAGCGCGACGCTCCCCTTCGACCGAAGACCGGCGGCGACCGTGTAGTTCTTGTTGGCCTTCAGGTCCACGTTCGCGGCCTTGATCGTGGCTCCGGTGCAGTCGCCCGCCTTGGCGGCGTGGATCGACAGCCGGTAGGAGCCCGCCGGCAGCTTCGCGGAGAACTTCCCGCCGTAGGTGAAGTTGCTCTTGACCTCGCTCGAGCCGACGCAGACGTCGACCTTCGCTCCGGGGACCGCGTGCAGGACCCACACCGTGGCCTTGCCGCCCTTGCTCGGCGTGGCGCTGGCGGCGCCTGCCCCCATCACCGACATCGCGACCATCCCGGCCACGATCACTCCGACGAGACGCTTCATCAGCGACCTCTCCCTTCCCGCTCGATGTCCGCCGCCCTCTGTCGTGACGGTCATCACGCATCCGGACTGTGCATGGGGTCGGATCACCATTCGGCTACTCGTGCATAGGTTCGGGCCCGAGCCGATGTCGACGCGTTAGCCTGCAGCGCGATGCGGACGCTGACCTACGCGGTGGAGCTGCTGGTCGGGCTCGCCTGCCTCGCGGGGGCCGTGCCGCTGTGGCGCAGAGGCGGCGGCGCCTTGCGGGCGGCGGCCGCGGTGCTCGCGGTCGCCGGGATCGCCGCGCTCGTCCACGCGGTGGTCGAGCTGGCGCGTTAGACGGTCGGGCGGTACTCGCCGAACACCGTGCGCAGCACGTCGGAGACCTCGCCGAGGGTCGCCCGGGCGCGCAGGGCCTCCTTCATCGGCGGCAGCAGGTTCCGCGTGCCGCGCGCGGCCGCCTCCACGTCGCGGAGCGCGGCGTCGACGGCGGCCTGGTCGCGGCTCGCGCGCACCGCGCGCACCCGCTCGACCTGGCGCGCGACCTCCTCGTCGCTGATCCTCAGCAGCTCGGGCTGGTGGTCCTCCTCGACCTGGAAGCGGTTCACGCCGACCACGACGCGCTCGCCCGACTCGATCCCCTGCTGGACCCTGAACGCGGCCTCGTGGATCTCGTCCTGGTAGAAGCCCTGCTCGATCGCCGCGACGGCGCCGCCCATCGCGTCGATCCGGTCCAGGTACTCGCGCGCGAGCGCCTCCAGCTCGTCGGTGAGCGACTCGACGAGGTAGGAGCCGCCGAGGGGATCGACCACGTCGGGGACGCCCGTCTCGTAGCCGATCACCTGCTGGGTCCGAAGGGCGATCGTGGCGCTGTGCTCGGTCGGCAGCGCGAGCGCCTCGTCGAACGAGTTCGTGTGCAGCGACTGCGTCCCGCCGAGCACCGCGGCGAGCGCCTCCAGGGCGGTGCGCACGATGTTGTTCTCCGGCTGCTGGGCGGTGAGGGTCGCCCCGCCGGTCTGCGTGTGGAACCGCAGCGTCAGCGACCGCTTATCCCGCGCGCCGAAGCGGTCGCGCATCACCCGGGCCCACAGCCGGCGCGCCGCCCGGAACTTCGCCACCTCCTCGAAGAACCGCATGTGGCAGGCGAAGAAGAACGACAGGCGCGGCGCGAACTCGTCGACGGCGAGGCCCGCGTCGATCGCCGCCTGCACGTAGGCGATGCCGTTCGCCAGCGTGAACGCGATCTCCTGCGCCGCCGTCGCGCCGGCCTCGCGCATGTGGTACCCGCTGATCGAGATCGTGTTCCATTTCGGGATCCGCTCGCCGCAGTAGGCGAACAGGTCGGTGATCAACCGCATCGAGGGTGTGGGCGGGTAGATGTAGGTGCCGCGCGCCGCGTACTCCTTCAGCAGGTCGTTCTGGACGGTGCCCTGCAGCTCGGTCGACGCGACCCCCTGCTCCTCGGCCACCAGCTCGTACAGGAGCAGCAGGATCGGCGCGGTCGCGTTGATCGTCATCGAGGTCGACACGCGGTCCAGCGGGATCTGATCGAACAGGACCTTCATGTCCTCGACCGTGTCGATCGCGACGCCGGTCTTGCCGACCTCCCCCTCGGCGCGCGGGTGGTCGGAGTCCAGGCCCATCTGCGTCGGCAGGTCGAACGCGGTGGACAGGCCGGTCTGCCCGTGCTCCAGGAGGTAGCGGAACCGGCGGTTCGTGTCCGCGGCGGTCCCCATGCCCGCGTACTGGCGCATCGTCCACAGGCGGCCCCGGTACATCGAGGGATATGGTCCGCGCGTGAACGGGAACGCGCCGGGTTCCCCCAGCGCCACCGCGGGGTCCCGGTCCGGATCGGGCCCGTAGACCCGCTCCAGCTCGATGCCGGACTCCGTCCGCCGAACGTCCTCGCTCATCGACGTTGAGCCTACCGGCGCGACCGGCGCCGCGGTGAGGCGTAGCCTTGCCGTCATGCCGATCGTGGACCCTCGCTTCGACGACTACATGCGCTCGCTGCTCGCCGGCTACGACGAGCCCGTCCTGCTCGCGATGGAGGCCGAAGGCGACCGGCGCGACTTCCCGATCGTGGGGCGAAACGTCGGCGTGACCCTCGAGCTCCTGGCCCGCTCGATCGGCGCACGCCGCGTGTTCGAGCTGGGGAGCGGGTTCGGCTACTCCGCGTACTGGTTCGCGCGCGCGGTCGGCGCCGGCGGCCAGGTCCACTGCACCGACGCCGACCCGGGCAACGCCGCGAGCGGCGGGCGCTACCTCGCGCAGGCGGGCGTCGGCGAGCGGGTGACCTACCACGTCGGGGACGCGCTCGAGGCGTTCGCGGCCGTCGACGGCGTCTTCGACGTGGTCTTCTGCGACATCGACAAGCCCGGCTACCCCGACGCCTGGCGCGCCGCGAGCGAGCGGATCCGTCCCGGCGGCCTCTACCTGTGCGACAACACCCTGTCCTACGGGCGCGGGACCGTCTTCGACGACGAGCCGGGCGCGAACGCGATCCGCGAGCACAACCGACTGATCGCCGAGGACGACCGGTACGTCCACACGTTCGTCCCGACCCGCGAGGGGGTCCTCGCCGCTCTGCGCGTGGCGTGAGCGGCTGACCCGCCGCAGCTCAGGGGGCCTTCCGGCCCGGGTCGGCGTCCGCACGACATGGTTAGACTCGGCCCGGAACGCTGGACCGCAACGACACTCGACGACGTCCCCCGGTCCGGCGATAGCCTTGGAGGCACCGCCGCAGCGATCGGAGGAGGCCGGTGGCGATCAGAGTTCGGAAGTCGAAGGACGACTACGGGCAGGTCTACCGGGGGCACGAAGGTCAGTGGTCGTGGATCTTCCACCGGATCACCGGCGTCGCCGTGATCCTGTTCCTGTTCGCCCACGTCGTGGACACGTCGTTGGTCGGATGGGGGCCCGAGGCGTACAACCGGGTCACGGCCGCCTACGAGAACCCGCTCGTGCGGCTGCTCGAGCTGGGGCTCGTGCTCTCGGTGCTGTTCCACGGGTTCAACGGCGTGAAGATCATGCTGATCGACTTCTTCCCCAAACTGACGCGGCACATCCGGCCGCTCAGCCTCGTGACGACGGGTCTGTTCGTGATCGTCGGTGGCTACAGCACCGTGATCATGCTCCAGCAGACCTGGGACCTGCTGAAGAAGTGAGGGGGTGAGGACGATGGCGACCACCGTGTCCCGCCCCGCCCCCGCCGGCCCCGATCGGCGGCCCGACCCCCGGATCGGCCGCGAGCGCCCGCTCGGCGGGTTCGAGCTGTGGATGTGGCTGTTCATGCGGATCAGCGGGCTCGTCCTGCTGGTCCTGGCGATCGGCCACACGCTGATCATGCACCTGCCCGCCGGCGGCGTGTCCCGGGTCAACTTCGGGTTCGTCGCGGTGCGCTGGGAGAACCCGATCTGGCGCGCGTGGGACTGGATGCTGCTCGTGCTGGCGCTCGTCCACGGCGTGAACGGGCTGCGCAACATCACGCTCGACTACGTCCGCAGCGCCGGCTGGCGCTTCGGGATCAACATGTTCTTCTACACGCTCGGGTTCGGGGCGTTCGTCCTGGGCACGGTCGTGGTCTTCACCTTCCAACCGCCACCGGGGATGTGACATGACGACCACCCACACCTACGACGCGTTGGTGATCGGCGGCGGCGGGGCCGGCATGGCCGCCGCGATCGAGCTGTCCGACAAGGTCCGCACCGCCGTCATCACGAAGCTGTATCCGACCAGGTCGCACACCGGCACCGCCCAGGGCGGGGTCTGCGCGGCGCTCGCGAGCGTGGAGGAGGACTCGCCCGAGTGGCACGCCTTCGACACCGTAAAGGGCGGCGACTACCTCGTCGACCAGCCGGCGGCGCTGATGATGTGCGAGGAGGCGATCCAGGCGATCTACCAGCTGGAGCGCTGGGGCCTCCCGTTCAACCGAACGCCCGACGGGAAGATCGACCAGCGGCGCTTCGGCGGGCACACCGCCAACCACGGCGAGCGCCCCGTGAAGCGCGCGTGCTACGCGGCCGACCGCACCGGCCACATGATCCTGCAGACGCTCTATCAGCAATGCGTCAAGCGCGACGTCCGATTCTTCAACGAGTTCTACTGCCTGGACCTGCTCCGGACCGACGACGGCGCCACCGCGGGGGTCGTCGCCTACGAGCTCGCGACCGGTGAGCTCCACGTCTTCCGCGCGAAGTCCGTCGTGTTCGCGACCGGCGGGTTCGGACGGATGTTCCGCGTCACCTCGAACGCCCACACCCTCACCGGCGACGGCCCCTCGGTCGTGTGGCGCCGCGGGATCCCCCTCGAGGACATGGAGATGTTCCAGTTCCACCCGACGGGCCTCGCGCGCCTCGGCGTGCTGCTGTCCGAGGCCGCGCGTGGCGAGGGCGGCGTCGTCCTCAACAAGGACGGCGAGCGGTTCATGGAGCGCTACGCGCCGACGATCAAAGACCTCGCCCCCCGCGACATGGTGAGCCGCGCGATCTACCAGGAGATCAAGGAATGCCGCGGGGGGGGTCCCAACGGCGACTGGGCCTACCTGGACATCCGCCACCTCGACCACAAGGTGATCGAGGAGAAGCTCCCCGACATCACGGAGTTCGCGCGGATCTACCTGAAGGTGGAGCCGTTCGACGAGCCGGTCCCGATCCAGCCCACGGCCCACTACGCGATGGGCGGGATCCCGACCGACCTCGAGGGGCGCGTCGTCACCGGGGAGGGCGAGCGGGTCGTGCCGGGCCTCTACGCGGCCGGCGAGTGCGCGTGCGTCAGCGTCCACGGCGCGAACCGCCTCGGGACGAACTCGCTGCTCGACCTGGTCGTGTTCGGGAAGCGCTCGGGCGCCGACGCGGCCACGCACGCGCAGAGCGCGGACCTCGCCCCGCTGCCCGAGGCGCCTGAGCGCCAGACGCTCGACCTGCTGAACGCGATCTTGGAGCGGGGACAGGGCGAGAACGTCGCCGACATCCGCAAGGACCTGCAGGACAACATGTTCGACCTGGCCTTCGTCGTCCGCGACGAGGAGGGCCTCACGAAGATGCAGGAGATCCTCGGCGACCTGCGCCAGCGCTACGACCGCGTGTCGATCCAGGACAAGGGCTCGATCTTCAACACGGACCTGATGGAGACGGTGGAGGTCGGGTTCCTCCTGGACTGCGCCGACGCGCTGGTCGCGGGCGCTCTCGTTCGCCAGGAGAGCCGAGGTGCGCACTTCCGCGAGGACTTCCCGATGCGCGACGACGCGAACTGGATGAAGCACACGCTCGCCTACCGCAACGACGACGGCTCGATCCGGATGGAGTACAAGCCCGTGAAGCTGGGTCCGTACGTCCCGATGGAGAGGAAATACTGATGGCGACCGCCGCAGAGGTGCTGAACGGGTCCGACGCCCAGCAGGTGGCGTCGTCGTCGAAGGATCGCCGCACGATCTCGCTGAAGGTTCGCGTCCGCCGCTACAACCCCGAGGTGTCCGAGGACTCCTGGTGGGACGAGTGGACCGTCGAGTGCGACCCGCTCGACCGACTCGTGGAGGTCCTGCACCAGATCAAATGGCACCTCGACGGGACGCTCTCGTTCCGCAGGTCGTGCGCCCACGCGATCTGCGGCTCCGACGCGATGCTGATCAACGGGCGCAACGCCCTCGCGTGCAAGCTGCTCGCCGAGGACGTCGCGCCCACGGTCACGATCGAGCCGATCCGGGGATTGCCGGTCCTCAAGGACCTGATCGTCGACATGGACCCGTTCCTCGAGGGCTACCGCTCGATCATGCCGTTCCTGATCAACGACTCTGGTGAACCGGAGAAGGAGCGGCGTCAGTCGCCGGAGGACCGCGCCCGTTACGACGACACGACCAAATGCATCCTGTGCGCCTGCTGCACGACCTCGTGTCCGGTGTTCTGGGGCGACGAGACCTACGTGGGGCCCGCCGCGATCGTGAACGCGCACCGGTTCATCTTCGACACGCGCGACGAGGCCGGGCGCGAAAGGATGAAGATCCTCTCGGAGAAGACCGGCGTGTTCCGCTGCCGGACCACCTTCAACTGCACCGAGGCCTGTCCTCGCGGCATCGAGGTCACAAAGGCGATCCAGGAAGTGAAGCGCGCGATCCTGTTCGAGCGCTTCTGATCCGCGCGAGGCCCCGCCTGCGCCCCGGAGCGGCGACGTAGGCTGTCCGGCCCTTGACGCGCCTCACGGCCGA
>JBLMXP010000080.1:0-2622 GCA_050257835.1 Planctomycetaceae bacterium
GCGGATCGTCGGGCTCATCGGCGTCCGCTCAGCCGAGCGGCGTGTCGTCCGACGGCGCGAACGGGGCGCCGTGGCCGGGGACGATCGTGGCCGGCCGCATCGCGAGCACCTTCTCGCGCGAGGCGCGGAGCATCGCGGGATCGGGCGAGAAGGGGTCCTCCGCCGGGCCCTCGGCCGTCCACCACAGGTGGGTAAGCACGACGAGGCCCTCGGCCGTCTCCACCGCCGTCGAGATGTCCTCCCGCGTGTGCCCGGGGGTCGACACGAGCGTCACCGAGGGCCCGACTTTGAACCCGTCGGCCTCCCGGTCGTCCCAGACGTCGTCCTTGTAGATCGCCATGAAGTCGTGGAACCGGGCCTCGGGGAACAGCGCCGCGTTCAACGTGTGGTCGGGGTGGTGGTGGCTGAAGATCACGTCGGTGACGTCCTCGGGGGCGACGCCTAGGGCGGCGAGCGGCTCGAGGATCGCGCCACGGTTCGCGACCATCCCGGGGTCCACCACGATCGTGACGTCGCCGTCGCGGATCAGCGTGACGGTGCTGCGGACGCGCTCCTCCGCGAGCCCCGTGCTCAGGACGTGCAGCTCGGCGGTCATCGGGTCCCTCCTTCGTCGGCGATGGGCGGAGGATACGACGGGGCTCGGCATGATCGGCTCGGCGTATCGTTGCGTCGGAGTGACCGTGCCATCGAGCCCCCTGCGTTTCTACGACGATCTCGCCGCCGAGTACCACCTCCTGTTCGACGCGTGGTGGGAGGGTGCGGTGTGGCACGGGGAGGTGATCGGCGCGGAGTTGCGACGGGTCGGGGCAGTGCCCCCGGCCCGCTTGCTCGACGCGACGTGCGGGATCGGGACCCAGGCGATCCCGCTCGCCCAGCAGGGCTTCCGGGTCACGGGGACCGACCTGAGCGCGCTTGCGATCGAACGCGCGGCACATGAGGCGTCGACACGCGGCATCGAAGCGACGTTCGCCGTTGCGGACATCCGACTGGTGCGGGCGTCGGTCGAGGGTTCGTTCGAGGCGGTGATCTCGTGTGATAACGCGCTCGCGCACCTACCGGAGCTGGAGGATCTGACCACTGCCTTCGGTTCGGTGCGCGCCTGCCTCGGCGACGGCGGGGTGTTCCTCGCGAGCATCCGCGACTACGACGCCCTCGCGGAGGAACCGTCCGCTGGCGTCGTGCCCGTCTGTTACGGGCCTCCGGGCCGGCGCCACATCGTCGGGCAGAGCTGGACCTGGTCCGCCGACACCTCGACCGTGGACATCCAGCTGCTGATCCTCCGCGAGGCGGGGGAGAACTGGTCGGCGACCGTCCGGGAAACCACCATGCGGGCGTGGCGCCGCACGGAGCTCGAGGCGGCGCTGGGCTCCGCGGGGTTCGGCCGCCTCGAGTGGCGGGAGCCCGAGGCGACCGGCTACCTCCAACCGATCCTGGTCGCGGTCGCCGGACGGGCCGCGTAGCATCGCGTCCCCGGACGGATGGGAGGCGAGGGATGCGGTTCCTGGTGATGGCCTACGACGGCGACGACCTCGACGCGGCGGCGCGTCGGGCCGCGGCCCGCCCGCGTCACCTCGAAGGGATGCAGCCGCTCGCCGAGGACGGCCGGCTCCTGCTCGCCGGCGCGATCGTGAACGAGGAGGGCACGCCGGTCGGATCGATGCTGCTCTTCGACGTCGAGGACCGCGACGCGGTCGACGACATCGTGATGCGTGACCCCTACCGAGCCGCGGGCGTGTGGGAGCGGTTCGAGATCTGGCCGTTCACGCCCGCGACCGGGGCGTGGCTGCCGAGCCCGTGACCGGGCGGCCGTTCAGGCCGCGAGACCCAGCCCCAGCCCGGCGAGGACCGCGAACACGGTCGACACGACGGTCTCGAGGTAGCCGATCTTCTTGATCGGAGGCCGTCGCTCGGGCCGGCCGAGCCCGGCGAACGTCTTCACGACGCCGGGGAGGTAGGCGATCGGGAGCCAGATCGTCGCGGCGGAGGCCACGACCGCGCCCGCGGCGAGCGTCAGCGCCCCCACCTGCCACGCGAGGGCTACCGTTCCGCCCCGGAGACGCTCGCCGAGCGTCTGCTCGCCCAGGCGGCGCCGTTGCACCCGCGCGCGCACGTAGGGCACGGTGACGCCGAACGACAGGAACGCGGCAGGCGCTGCGAGCGCCCAGGGGCCGTCCGGGCCGGCCACCAGGAGCCACGTCACCGGCGCCAGCAGGCAGATCGACGCGATCGCCGCGAGCTGCGTGGGCAACGACCGCGGCCCCGTCTTCCTGCGCAGGGCGCCGTACGCGCCCGCGAGGCCCGCGCCGGCGGCCCCGACCGCGAGGAGCTCGGTCCGCGGGCCGTGCACGAGCGCGAGCGCGCCCACCACCGCCGCGACGGTGCCGAGGATCGCGAGCCGGCGCCGGGCTGCGGCCGCGAAGCGAGGGTGGGTGAGTACCGAGACCGCCCCGGTGATCGGCAGGAACAGCGCCCCGAGCGCGAGCGCCAACACCGCTCCCGCCAGGTCGCGTCCACCCGCTGCGAACCCCGCGACGAGGCCGAGGAGCAACGCGTGGACCGACATGAAGCTCGCCCCGTGCTCCTTCGGCACGAGCGACAGGGACGGGGCGGTCCGTGCGTCGA
>JBLMXP010000081.1:0-10783 GCA_050257835.1 Planctomycetaceae bacterium
AGGTGACGCCGCGCGGGGTGTGGGGTCGGACCGGGCCGTCGGCCTTCACGACGGTCGAGCACTGGCTCGGGCGGCCGCTCGAGAGCTCGGCCGACCCGGAGCCGTTGATCCTCCGGTACCTGGCGGCGTTCGGGCCGGCGACGCCCGCCGACGTGACGGCGTGGTCGGGGATCGCCGGCGCGGCCGAGCTGCTCGAGCGGATGCCGCCGCGGCTGCGCACGTATCGGGACGAGCGCGGGCGCGAGCTGTTCGACGTCGCGGACGGCCGGCTGCGCGATCCGGACACGCCGGCGCCGGTGCGCTTCCTCCCCGAGTACGACAACGTGCTGTTGAGCCACGCGGATCGCTCGCGGATCGTCGCGCCGGGGATGAGGCCGCTGAACGGGGTTGGGTGGGGCATGGTGCTCGTCGACGGGTTCACCGCGGCGCGGTGGCGCCTCGACGCGAAGACCTCGGTCATCACGGTCGAGCCGTTCCGGAACCTGACGAAGGCCGAGCGCGGCGAGGTCGAGGCTGAAGCGGTCGCGCTGGGGGCGTTCCTGGGGGCGCCGGCTGCGTCGATCCGGATCGCCCGCTAGGGCTGGCGGTCGCCGTCGGTGCTCGGGACGAGGCGGCTGATCCGCCAGGTGCCGGGGACGCCCTTGAGCTCGCGTTCGCCGACGTCTTCGAAGGCGAGGCCGGAGCCGGCGGTGAGGTCGCGGACGGTCTGGGACACGAGGACCTCGGAGGGACCGGCGAGCGCCGCGATCCTCGCGCCGATCACCACGGCCAGCCCGCCGGCCTTCCCACCGATCGACTCCACCTCGCCGGTGTGCAGGCCCGCGCGGATCTGGATCCCGAGGGGCTCGACGGCGCGCGCGACCTCCGCCGCGCAGCGGACCGCGCGTCCGGGGCCGTCGAACGTCGCGAAGAAGCCGTCGCCCGCGGTGTCCATCTCCTGGCCCCGGAAGCGGCCGAGGAGCGCGCGCACCTTCGCGTGATGCTGTTCGACCACCCGCTTCCACTCCCGGTCGCCCAGGGCGGAGGCGCGTTCGGTCGAGCCGACGATGTCGGTGAAGAGCACGGTCGCGAGCACCCGGTCGAAGACCTCCTGCTCCTCCCGGATCGTCGAGATGAAGTCCTCCACGGCCGCGACCACCTCGTCGACGTCGCCGATCCACATGTCCTCGCCCTGGCCTGGCAGCGTGACGATGCTCGAGCCGGGGATCTGCGCGGCGGTCCACTCCGTCTCCTCGGTCGCGTCGGGCGGCCATGATGAACGGACGAGGAACCGGGTCGGGACCTGGATCGCGGGCAGGGCGCCCCGTGCGTCCGTGGACAGCCAGATCCGGTTGAACACGGGCAGGTCGCCGGGCGAGATCGCGTTGCGCTGCATCCGCATGAGCCACTGAACGAACTCCGGATCGCTGCTCAGCTCTTCGCCCATCCACGGGAACGTCATCGCTGTAGATTCCGCGCCGCGGGCGGCGTTGCCCCACAGCTCGGCGCGGGCGCGGAGCCGTTCTTCGAAGCGGTCCTCGGGCATGCCCCACGGGTAGTCGGAGGCCCAGGCCGTGCGGACGCTCCCGCTCCAGAGCAAGAGGCCGAGCGTCCGATCGGGATAGGTGGCGGCGAACAACGTCGTGAGCGCTCCGCCGTCGCCGTTGCCGAGCAGGAGCGCCCGCTCTGATCCGGCGGCGTCGAGCACCGCGCGCAGGTCGTCCATGCGGGCTTCGAGGGTCGGCAGGGACGACGACACCCGATCGGACAGCCCCACACCGCGCTTGTCGAAAAGGATCACGCGCGCGAAGGCGGTCAGCGCGCGGACCAGCCGCTCGAACGACGGAAGCTCCCAGAAGAGCTCGACGTGGGTGACGAACGAGTTGATCAGGACGATGTCGACCGGACCGTCACCGGTCACTTGGTACGCGATATGGACGCCGTCCTGCGTCACCGCGTAGCGCGTCTCGGGCACGTCCATCGCGCCATCCTCCCGGTTGGCCGATGACGGCACAACCCGAGGGGTGCTCAGGCGTCGTCCGTCCCAGCGGTTCCCGAAGGCCAGGGGACGGAGAACGCGTCGAGCAGGTCGAGTTCGCCCGGCGAGTGACCGCACTCGGTGAGGTAGCGCGCCAGTTCGCTCCGGTGCTGGGTCCCGTGGTTCACCACGTGCGCCACGATCAGCCAGCGCGGCAGGACGTCGTCGGGCTCCTCGCTCATCGCCAGCGAGGCGTGCAGGGCCGTATCGTCGAGCGAGTCCACGTAGCGCCGCCAGCGGTCGCCTTCCTCGATCGAGAAGGCGTGGATCGCGGGGAGGTCGTCCAGGACGAACCCGTGGTCCCACACGTAGGTATCGCCTACGTCGTTGCCGAGCAGGAACTGGCGCCAGCTCCAGTCGACGTCGACGAGATGCCGGAGCGTCTGGAAGGCGCTGCCGTGGTCCAGGACGCCGTCGCGCCGGAACTCCTCGTCGGAGAGCGAGCCGGCGGTGGTGAGGATCCGGTCGTTCGCCCACGCGTGATACCGCACGAACGGAAGGAGCGAGTCGCGATCCATCGGGGCATCGTAGGCGCACGAAACGGCGCGGCGTTCAGAGCTGGATCAGGCCGCCGTTCGTGGGCGTGAACCCACACGCGTCGAAGTAGAAGGGTCGCAGGTGGTCCTCGAAGTCGACGTGGAGCCACTCGCAGCCCGCGTCGCGGGCTTCCCGCGCCGCCACCTCGACCAGACCCCTGCCGATCCCGTGGTGGCGAGCGCTGGTCGCGACCATCGTGTCCTGGATCCACGCGTGGACGGAGCCGTCCCAGAGGACGTTGACGAACCCGAGGAGGGCGCCGTCGGCATCGCGGGCCACGACCCAGCCGAGGCTGTGTCGCTCGCAGAGGTCGCGCCAGTCCCACTCGCTCTCGTCGTAGACGTGCGTGTCGAAGGCTTCGGCGTGCAGCTCGTTGACCTCGACGTTGCCGAAGTCGCCGCGCCAGATGAACGCGATGTCCATCGCGCCACTGTAGGCGAGCGCTGCGGACGGGGTGTCGTTCAGACCGTGACGACGACCTTGCCGCCGGCGTGGCCTTGCGCGAGGTAGCGCACGGCGTCGGGGGCGTCGATCAGATCGAACGTGCGGTCGACTACCGGCGTGAGCGCGCCGTCCTCGATCAGCGTGCGGAGGGTCTCGAGGCCGTCTCGGCTCTCCTTCGGCGGGACCGGGCGCAGGCGCTGCCCGACGAAGAGGGAGAGGATCGGGGCCCGCACCATCTGGCGGCCGAACCCGCCGGTCCACTTGCCGCCACCGTCGCCGCCCACGATCGCGAGGGTGCCCTTGGGCGTCAGGGCGCGGCGTAGCAGGCGGACCGGGCGGCGGCCGGCGCAGTCCACGATCACGTCCCAGCGACGCCGGCCGTCGGTGAAGTCCTCGCGCGTGTAGTCGATCACGTCGTCGGCGCCGAGCGAGCGGACGAGATCGGCCTTCGCGCCACTGCACACGGCGGTGACGTGGGCGCCGTCCGCCTTCGCGATCTGCACGGCGAGCGTGCCCACCCCACCGGCCGCGCCGACGATCAGCACGGTCTGGCCGGGGCGCACGTGCGCCACGTCGCGGAGCGCCTGCACTGCGGTGAGCCCGGAGATCGGCACGGCCGCCGCCTGATCGAAGCCGATCGACGCCGGCTTGTGGACGAGCAGGTCGGGCCTCCCGAGCGCCAGCTCGGCGAACGAGCCTTCGACGATGCCCATCACGTCGTCGCCGGGGCGGAGGTCCGTCACGTTCACACCAACCGCCTCGACGCGGCCGGCGACGTCGCGGCCGCGCGGCGCCCGCCAGAGCTTCCGGAACCCGGGCATCGCCCTGACGAAGTAGGGCTCGCCCGTCATCAAGTGCCACACGTCGGGGCCGCACCCGGCCGCGCGCACCCGGACGAGCACGTCCTCGTCGCCGACCACCGGGTCCTCGACGTCCCGAAGCTCGAGCACGTCGGCCGTCCCGTACCGATCCTGCACGATCGCCTTCATCCCTCTTCCTCCCGTCGTGCGGCCGTGGCGGCGTCCCCACCGTACTCGTTGCGGAGGCGCGCTACCCTCGCCGTCGTGGGTCAGCCGGACGGATACACGTTCCGCGCGCCGAGATCGGCGGATGCGGAGGCGATCGGCGAGCTCTTCGCGGCCGAGCAGCGCGCCGATCCCGAGGCGCCGGTGCTGGACGTCGCCTTCGTCCGCGACGTGTGGACCCGAGCCGGGTTCGACCTGGCGACCGACGCCTGGGTCGTCACCGACGCGGCCGGGACCGTCGTGGCGTACGGCCAGGTGCGGCTCGAGGAGCCGGAGGCGCTCGGGTCGTGGGGGCTCGTCCATCCCGACCACCGCGGGCGTGGGATCGGCGCCGCGCTGTTCGACCTGATCGAGGCGCGCGCGGTGGGGTTAACGGCCGGGATCACCGGCGCGCGGTTCCGCCACTCGGTCAGCGCCCGCGACGCTCGTGCGGCGGCGCTCGCCACGACCCACGGGCTGCGGCCCGTGCACCACTTCTGGCATATGCAGGCCGACCTGGCCGGGCCCGTCGACCCGGCCTCGCCGCCCCACGGGATCCGGATCCACCCGATCGAGGGGCCCGACGACCTGGCGACGGTGCATGCCGTGCTCGCGGACGCGTTCGCCGAGGACTGGGCGGACGTGCCCGGTCCGTTCGTCCGGTGGGTCGGCGAGGAGACGCGGAGCCCCGGCTACGACCCGGCGCTCTACCTGCTGGCATGGGACGGCGCGGAGCCCGTGGGAACCGTGGTCGGCCGCGTCACCGACGACGGGGGGTCCGTCGACTGGCTCGGAGTCGTCCGGTCGCACCAGAGCCGTGGGATCGGATCGTCGCTGCTCCGCAGGGCGTTCGCACTGTTCGCGGACCGTGGGCTCTCTCGTGTCCAGGTCAGCGTCGACTCCGGGAACCCCACGGCGAGCGGCGTCTACGGCCGCGTCGGGATGCGGGTCGTCGGCCGCTGGGACCTGTGGGAACGATCGTTGTGACCGATCAGCCGCCCGCCGCGTAGCGCGCGGGCGTCGTGCCCACGTGGCGCCGGAACTGACGGGTGAAGTGTGGCTGATCGTGGAAGCCGACGCCGGTGGCCACCGAGGCGACGGGCTCACCATCGAGGAGACGACCACGGGCGGCGTCGATCCGTCTGCCCATGAGGTACCGATGCGGCGCGATCCCGAACGCTCGGCTGAAGCTCCGGACGAGGTGGGCGGGCGAGGCATGGAGGATCCGGCCGGCCTCGGCCAGGGTGACCGGCTCGAACCGACGCTCGTCGAGGAAGCCGCGGAGCTGCGCGGCGAGTACGGCCTCCGAGCATCCGGGCGACGGGGCATCGGCATCCCCCAGGTGGAGGAGGATCCGCTCACACATCGTGCCGAGGAGCGACTCTGCCTCGAGCGGATCGTGCGGCGTCGACAGCACCTGATGGAGGGTCCGGAACCGGCGCACCACCCACGCATCGTCCACGTCCGGGCGGTCCGCGGCGCGTCCGGTCAGCCGCTCCGGCAGGACGTCCGTCCCCAGGTAGAGGACGCGCTTGCGGTACCCGTCGGTTCGCGCGGCGCGGCCGTCGTGCACGACATGCGGCGGCAGGAGCGTGACCCGGGCGCCGGCTGCGCCGCGGTGCGACGTCTCGAGGTCATAGCGGATCGCGCCCTCGTCGACGATGAACACGGTCCAGGCGTCGTGCGTGTGCGAGGGATAGGCGTGGTCCACGAACCGGGCGTGGAACACCTCGCGGATGCCGGGAACCTCCGGCCTCCACGCTCGGACCCATTCGCGCCGCTCGCCCACGACGCAACGAACGTACAAGACCTCGCGTGGACGGGTGCGGTTCGATGGCGGCGTGCTCCGTGTGCGGACGGTTGGCCGGTCGTGAGGGACCTCATCGCGGCCCTCACGTTCGCGTTCGTCGGCTCGGTGTCCCCGGGACCGAACAACGCGCTGCTGTGGGCTTCAGGCATGCGGTTCGGGTTCCTCCGCACGGTGCCGCACGTCCTCGGCACGGTGCTCGGGATCGCGTCGCTGCTGGTGGTGGTGGCGGTAGGCCTGGGCGCCGTGGTGCGCGTGGCACCGCATGCCGAGCTGGTGCTGAAGGTGGCAGGTTCGGCATACCTGCTGTACGTGGCCTACCTCGTGTCGGGGAGCGGGGCGATCGGCCGGGCCGCGTCGGGCGGCCCGCTCGGGATCGCACGCGGGCTCCTGTTCCAGTGCACGAATCCGAAGGCGTGGGTCTTCGCGGTGGCGGCCGTCGGGACGTTCCTCCCCCACGCGACCCCGGCGACGACGGCGCCGTTCGTGGTCGTCGTGGTCTCCGTCGTGGGCGTGTCGTCGACGATCTGGGCGGCGGGCGGCGCCGCGCTCGGGCGAGTGGTGGAGGACGAGCGGAGCCTGAGGATCGTGAGCGCCGTCCTCGCGGCCATGCTGGTGGGATCCGTCGTGTTGATCTGGATCTGACCGCGTACACGGGCGTGGCGTGTGCTTGTCGGTCGCCATGGGTAGGGTCGGGCGATGGACAGCGCACCGATCATCCTGGTTCCTGGCTTCTGGCTCGGAGCGTGGGCCTGGGACGAGGTCGCGAGGTTGTTGCGCGCCGACGGCCACGACGTCACCGCGATGACGCTGCCAGGGCTGGAGGCCGCGGACGCCGACCGATCCGCGATCGGGCTGG
The DNA here is from genome assembly GCA_050257835.1 of Planctomycetaceae bacterium. Taxonomy (GTDB): domain Bacteria; phylum Actinomycetota; class UBA4738; order UBA4738; family HRBIN12; genus AC-51. The sequence continues at coordinate 6,669 of JBLMXP010000081.1, forward strand.
CGGACCACGTCGACGCGATCTGTGCGGCGGTCGAGGCCGCCGAGGCTCCCGTGGTGCTCGCGGTACACAGCGGGACCGGCGGCGCCGGCTACGCCGCCAGCGACCGGATCCCCGAACGGATCGCGGCGATGGTCTACGTCGACTCCGGCCCGGCCATGGGCCCGCTCGAGCCCGACTTCGACGGCGTCGAGAAGCCCATGCCGTCGCTCGAGGAGCTCGCGAGGGAGGAGAACCTCGACGGGCTCACTCCCGAGCAGCTCACGACGTTCCGAGACCGCGCCGTGCCTGAGCCAGGCCGGGTCCTGCGGGACGACCCAGGTCTCTCGAACGATGCCCGGCTCGACGTCCCGAGCACGATGATCTGCACGGCGTTCACGGCCGAGCAGTACCGGCAAGCCGTCGAGGAGGGGTACGGGTGGCTCGGCGGGCTGAAGGAGCTCCGCGACGTCACGTGGGTCGACCTTCCCACGAGCCACTGGCCGATGTGGTCGCGCCCGGCCGATCTCGCCCGGATCCTCGGCGACGTCGCGAGTGCGCACGCCGGCACGAGCCCACGCGCGACCTGATCGCGCCTTCGTGGCATGCTCGGGCCTCACGGGACGGGAGGTCGCGATGGAGCAGGTGTCGTTCACGCGGATGCAGGACGGGACGCTCGAGGACTGGAAGCTGCTCGAGCGGTTCGAGGAGGAGTTCAACGCCGGGCTCGCCGATCGGATCCTCGCGGCCGTGGAGAAGCTGCAGGGCTCCTTCGGCGGCTACCGCGTCACGCGGTACACGCACTCGCTGCAGGCCGCGACGCGCGCGATGCGCGAGGGCAAGGACGAGGAGTACGTGGTGGCGGCGCTCGTGCACGACATCGGGGACGACCTCGCGCCCTGGTCCCACGGCGAGATGGTGGCCGCGGTCCTCAAGCCGTTCGTCCGCGAGGAGCTGTGCTGGATGGTCAAGTACCACCCGGTGTTCCAGCAGCACTACTTCAGCTACCTGGATGAGGCGGGTCGCAACGCGCGCGACGCGTTCCGCGACGACCCCCGCTTCGACCTGACGGCCGAGTTCTGCGAGCGCTACGACCAGGCGTCGTTCGACCCGGATTACGAGACGGAGCCGATCGAGGTCTTCGAGCCGATGGTCCGCCGGGTGTTCGCGGAGCCGCGGTACCTGCCGCCCGGCGCCGCGTAGGCGTTCAGCCGAACGCCGGGCCGAGCGGGATCAGGGCGTCCAGCTCGACCAGCTGTTCCGGCGTGAGCACGACGTCGGCCGCCGCCGCGTTCGAGCGCACGTGCTCGACGTTGCGGGTCCCCGCGAGGGTGGCGGTGACGCCGGCCTGGTGGACGTTCCAGGCGAGCGCGATCTGAGCGAGCGAGCGGTCGAGCCGGTCGGCCATCGCCTGCATCCCGTCGCGCACCGCTTCGGACCGCTCGAACTTCCCGGGTGAGAACAGGCGCTGCCAGAAGGGCCACGTCTCGTAATCGCCCACGACGCGGGCGAGATCGGCCGGCCTTCGGATCGCCCCGGCCAGCATCCCGTTGCCCAGCGGTTCGTACGTCACGACCGCGATGCCCCGCTCGGCACACCAGCGCGCGAGGTCCAGGGTCTCGAGGTGGTCGATCGGCGACAGCCCCTCCTGGATCACGTCGACCGGTCCGACGGCCAGGCACCGCTCGATGTCCTCGCGCTCGAAGTTCGACAGACCGACGAGCCGCACGAGGCCCTCGTCGACGAGCGAGCGCATCGCCGTCCACGTGTCCTCGAGGGGGACGCCGGTTTCGTCGGGCCAGTGCAGCAGGTACATGTCCAGGTGCTCGACGCCGAGGCGCTCCAGGCTGCCGGCACACGCACGGCGGACCTGATCGGGCCGGAAGCCGCTGTGTCCGGGGGCGGGGGCGACCTTGCTCGAGATCTTCATCGTCGCGCCGACGTCGCGCATCGCGGCGCGGATCACGACCTCGTTGCGTCCTTCGAAGTACGCCTCGGCCGTGTCGATCCAGTCGATGCCGGCGTCGAGCGCGGCGCGCAGCACCTCCCGGGCGTCGGGCCGGTCGAGGTCGCCCTCCAGCTCGTACCCCCCGAGCCCGACGACCGAGAAGGACATCTCGCCGATCGTGCACGCTCTCATCCGAGCAGCCTGCCTGGTTCCCGTCGTCACGTCACGTGCGGCCGTTCGGGTGGCGGCGTCGAACGGCTCGAGCCCGACACGCTCCTGGCCGTACGCTCGGTGCGGGCGCCGTTCCCGATGACCGTCGGCCCTCGCTTCGCCGACGCAGGGCTGCTGGAGACCTGCACGACGGGCCTCTGACGACCGACGCTCAGGCGCCGTCCTTCGCGTCGCACCAGGCGCGGATCACCGCTTCGAGATCGGCGCGACCCGCCTCCACGTCGTCGACGTCGGAGAAGCGCATCGTGCGGGCGAGCTTGCCGTCACCCTCGAGCCGCGGGTGCGAGCCGGGGACCTCCGCCCCGCGATGGAAGAGCAGGCTGACGAAGTTCTTCGTCGGGTTGAAGCTCGCGATGTTCCCCTTGTACTCGAACGTTGGCGTCTTCCATTTGATCGACTCGGTCACGCGGTGGTCCGAGGCGAGGATGACCTCGCGGGCGCGCTGCTTCGCAGCCTGCATCGGGTCGTCGCGTTCGGCGAACCAGGCGTCCACCTCGGGGTTCCGGTTCATCGGAGCATCCTCGCGTCACTCCCGCGATCACGCAACGGGTCGGCGCCACCCGCAGGGCATGCGAGACGCCCAAGTGCACGACCCTGTGGACCCGGCCTATGCTCGCAGGGTGGCGGCACCGACCACGGTCGACGGGTACATGGCGTCCCTCCCGACGGAGGTTCGCGAGGCGATGGAGCAGATCCGCCGGACCGTCAGGGCCACCGCGCCCGAGGCGACCGAGACGATCAGCTACCGGATGCCGGCCTTCAAGGACCGCGGCCGGATCCTCGTGTACTACGCGGCCTTCAAGGACCACTGCAGCATCTTCCCGGCGAGCGAAGGCGTCCGGGAAGCCCTGGGCGACACGTTGACCCCGTACCTGTCGGGCAAGGGGACGATCCGGTTCCCCCTGGATCGGAAGATCCCGGTCGCGTTCGTCAAGAAGGTCGTGAAGGCGCGGCTCGCCGAGAACGAGGCCGCGCGGCGGCGTCGCTGATGGAACGGGTCCGGGTCGACGGGCTGAGGCTCGCCTTCGAGCGGCGGGGCCAGGGCCCGCCGCTCCTCCTGCTGCACGGCGGCGCGTCGGATCACCGGGAGTGGCAGCCGCAGCTGTCCGTGTTCGCCGCTCGGTACACGACCGTGGCCTGGGACGCGCCTGGCTGTGGCGGGTCCTCCGATCCGCCGGCGACGTTCCGGTTCCCCGACTACGCCGACACCCTCGCGGCGTTCATCGAGGCGATCGGGCTCGAGCGTCCGCACGTCCTGGGGCTGTCGTGGGGCTCCACGCTCGCCCTCGAGCTGGTGCGGCGCCATCCCAGTCACGTGCACACGCTGGTGCTCACCGCCGCGTACGCGGGATGGAAGGGGTCGCTCCCGTCCGAGGAGGTCGAGCGCCGGCTCGCGTCGACGCTCCACGATCTCGAGGGGTCGCCGGAAGCGTATGCGCGGAGGTTCGTCCCGAGCCTGTTCACGCCGCGCGCGCCCGCGGCGCTCGTCGAGGAGACCGTGGCGATCGTCGCCGAGCTGCGACCCGCCGGCGCCGAGCCCATGGTGCGAGCGATGGCCGAGGCAGACCTGCGCGACATGTTGGCGTCGATCCGCGTTCCCGTCCTGCTCCTGTACGGCGAGGAGGACGCCCGTTCGCCGCGCGACGTCGCCCGTGAGCTGGCCGAGGCGATCCCCGGGGCCGCGCTCCGCTTCCTCCCGGGCGCCGGGCATCAGGCGAACCTCGAGACGCCGGACGCGTTCAACGAGGCCGTGCTCGCGTTCCTCGACGGCACATGAGGAGGGCCCGCGTGTGGGCCATCGGTATAGTCGCGCGGTGAGCGACGACGGGTACTTCGACGAGCACGTGGCCGCCGGCTACGACGCATCCGACGAGAGCCACTTCGACCCCGAGACGATCGAGGCGACCGCGGAGTTCCTGGCGGGGCTCGCCGGCGATGGGCCCGCGCTCGAGCTGGCGAT
>JBLMXP010000082.1:0-7506 GCA_050257835.1 Planctomycetaceae bacterium
CCTTGAACCAGCCGCTGGTCGAGGTCGAGACGGCCAAGGCCGTCGTGGAGATCCCGTCGCCGTACGCGGGTCGGGTGGTGTCGCTGCACGGCGAGGCGGGGGACGACGTGCCGGTAGGCGCACCCTTGGTGACGTTCGAGGTTTCCGGCCGGGCGCCGGAACCGGCGGGGCCCGGCGGTGTGGCCGCGACGCCTCCGGTTCGGCGGCTCGCGAAGGAGCTCGGGGTCGACATCGAGACCGTGAAGGGGACCGGGCCGGGCGGACGAGTGACCGAGCAGGACGTGCGGCTCGCGAACGCGCGGGAGTGGGAGGACAAGAAGCCGTTCGTCGCGAAGCAAGCCGACATGGAGGGGCCGTTCGAGGGCGAGGCGATCTCGGCGGGGCGGCGCGCGGTCGCGGAGCGGCTCACGCGGGTGGCGCGGGAGGTGCCGCAGGTCACGACCTGGCGAACGGTGGACTGTTCGGCCTTGGAGGCGCTGCGGGCCGAGCTCGGGGTGTCGCCGTTGGCGGTGTTCGTGCGGGCGCTCGCGGACACCCTGTCGAGGCATCGCGCCTTGAACTCCGCCTGGGACGGCGAGGCCGGGGTGATCCGCCGCTACGCGCGGGTCGACGTGGGGCTCGGGGTCGACACGCCCGAGGGGTTGCGCACGATCAAGCTGGTCGACGCGGGGTCGAAGTCGATCGGTGCGATCGCGCAGGAGATCCGGGAGCTGGCGCGCGAGGCGCGGGACGGGTCGCTGCGCCTGGAGGACTCCGCCGGCTCCACGATCACGGTCTCCAACACGGGCTCGTACGGGAGCGAGAGCGGGACGCCGATCCTGAACCCCGGGGAGGCGGTCATCCTCGCGCTCGGGGCGATCGCGCCGCGGGCGCTCGTCGTGGCCGGGGAGGTCCTCGCGCGGCCCGCCGCCACGATCAGCTGCACGTTCGACCATCGGGTGCTCGACGGCGCGACCGTGGGGCGCGCGCTGACCGATCTGGTGGCGCTGTTAGAGTCCGCTGAACGCCTGGGGAGTCTGCCTCGATGAAGATCGTGTCCCTGCTGCCGTCCGCCACCGAGATCGTCTATGCGCTGGGCCTCGGCGACCAACTGGTGGGTGTCACCGATGAATGCGACTACCCGGCCGAGGCGGTCACGAAGCCGGTCGTGTCGCGGAGCGCCTTACCGCAGGGCCGGATCCAGACGCCGCGCGAGATCGACGACGCGGTCCGCGCGCGGGTGGGCAGCCAAGGAGCGCCGTACGTGCTCGACCGCGAGCTGCTCCGCCGCGAGCGCCCCGACGTGATCTTGACGCAGGACCTCTGCAGGGTGTGCGCGGTCCCGAGCGGGCAGGTGCAGCGCGCGCTCGAGGAGCTCGGCCTGCCCGACGCCGAGGTCGTCTCGCTCGACCCCCAGACGCTCGAGGAGGTCGTCGGCCAGCTCGAGGTCGTCGGGAAGCTCCTCGATCGCGAGGAGCAGGGCGCGCGGCTCGCCGCCTCGCTCCGCGAGCGGATCGCGAAGGTCAAGCAGGTGGCCACGCGCGTCCCGACCGTGAGCGTGTTCGCGCTCGAGTGGTCCGACCCGCCGTTCAGCGCCGGGCACTGGGTCCCCGACATGATCGAGGCGGTCGGCGGCACGCCGGTGCTCGCCGAGAAGGGCCAGCCGAGCCGCGAGGTCGCCTGGCACGAGGTGCGCGCCGCCGCCCCCGAGGTCACGGTCTTCATGCCCTGCGGCTACTACCTCGAGGAGGCCGAGGAGGAGGCGGACACGTTCATCGACCAGGCCGAGTTCGCCGACACGCCGGCGGTTCGCAACGGCAACGTGTACGCGGTCGACGCGACGTCGTTCTTCTCCAGGCCGGGGCCGCGGATCGTCGACGGGCTGGAGATCCTCGCCTGGGCGGTGCACCCGGACTTCTACCCGGCGCCCCCCGACGGCACGATCGCGAAGCTCGGCTAGCGTGCTGCTGCCCGAGGACGCCCCGATCCTGGAGCTCGACCCCTCACCCAGGGCGGTGATCGAGCCGAACGAGGTGATCGACCCGATCGACGTGCCCGCGCACGTCGTCCTGTGCTTCTTCCAGGACGTGATCGAGAAGGTCGTGGCCGAGCACGAAGGCCGCCAGCTCGACGTCTTGATCTCCGAGATCGGGCACAACCCGATCTGGGAGCTCGCCTACCAGGGCCGCCGCCTCGCGCTCGTCCATCCGGGCGTCGGCGCGCCGCTCGCCGCCGCGTTCCTGGAGGAGCTGATCGCGCGCGGTTGCCGGTCGTTCGTCGCGTGCGGCGGCGCCGGCGTGCTCGTCCCCGACGTGGCGCTCGGCCACGTGGTCGTGCCCACCGCGGCGGTCCGCGACGAGGGCACGAGCTACCACTACCTGCCGGCCTCGCGCACGGCCGAGCCGTCGCAGGCCGCGGTCGCGGCGATCGTCGACGCGCTCGAGCGCCACCACGTTCCCTTCGTGAGGGGCGCGACCTGGACCACCGATGCGATCTACCGCGAGACCCGTGCCAAGCTCGAGCGCAGGGTCGCCGAGGGCTGCCTGACGGTGGAGATGGAGGCCGCCGCGTTCTTCGCGGTCGCGGCCTTCCGCGGGGTGACGTTCGGCCAGCTCCTCTACGCGGGGGACGACCTCTCGGGCGACGCATGGGACCAGCGGGGCTGGGACGACCACGCCGAAGGCCGCGAGCTGCTGTTCCGCCTGGCAGCCGAGGCGGTGCTCACCCTCGGGTAGGATGCGCCCGCGATGCGGGGAGAGAACCTGGTGACGCCGGCCGACCTCGGCAAGCGTGTGTCGTTCCAGTTCGAGCTGCCGAACGGCTTCCTCTCGGAGGCGATCGGGGTCTTCGAGCGCTGGGACGCGGCCGCAGAGACGTACTTCGTCCGCAGGAAGGACGGGACCGTGGCCCGGGTGCCGGCGCGCGGCGTCCGGTTCGGCAAGGTCGTCCCCGACGCGCCCGAACGGCCGCAGACCCCCGTGTGATCCCGCCCGCCCCGAGAGGAGGACCCCCGTGAGCGACCTTCCGTCCGCGTTCATCCGTCTGCGCCTGGGCCAGGAGGACGCCCACTACGGCGGCAACCTCGTGGCCGGCGCGCGCCAGCTCGAGATCGTCGGCGACCTGATCACCGAGCTCGCGATGCGCCACGACGGCGACGAGGGCCTGTTCCGCGCCTACGAGTCGGTCGAGTTCCTCGCACCGCTGTACGCGGGCGACTGGATCGAGGCACGCGGGCGGATCGTGCAGGTCGGCAACACCTCGAGGAAGTGCGAGTTCGAGATCCACAAGATCGGCGGAGCGCGCACCGACGTCAGCGAGAGCGCAGCGGAGTTCCTCGACGAGCCCATCCTGACGCTCCGGGCCGTCGGCACCACGGTCGTGCCGACGGAGCATCAACGCCTCAGTCCCTGAGGCGGCGATCCTCCGCCCACGGCGCTGCGGGCATGGAAGCACCGCCTCGTGGGTACGTGTGTCCTCATGACGTCCCTTCCCGAACCTCGCGGCGACCTGAGCCATGCCGTCTTCGCGCGGCTGCGCCGTCCGCCCGGAGCGCTGGGTCCACTTCCCGCCTTCCAAGGACCCTTCCTCGCGGGCGACGACCTGCACCTGACGCTCTTCCTGCTGCAGGAGCTGTCCTACGGAGGGTTCGACGACGTGCAGGACGACTGGGAGTGCGAGCCGACCCTCATGGCGCTCCGGAACGCGCTGGAGACGGCGTTCGCGGACGCCCTGCGGCAGGAGCTGGGGGCGATCGTCGCCCCGGCCCCGGCCGACGTGAGCGAGTGGCTCGTCGAGCTGTCCCGGGCTCCGGGGCCGCCGCTGTCGCGGTTCCTGGCGCGCGAGGCCACGGCCGAGCAGTTCCGGGAGTTCGTGATCCACCGCTCGGCGTACACGCTGAAGGAAGCCGACCCCCACACGTTCGCGATCCCACGGCTGCGTGGACGCGCGAAGGCCGCGCTCGTCGAGATCCAGGCCGACGAGTACGGGGGCGGCCGCGTCGAGGACATGCATGCGGAGATCTTCGCGGCGACGATGCGCGCGCTCGAACTGGACGACACCCCCAACGCGTACCTCGACCGCATCCCCGGATCGACGCTCGCGACCGTGAACCTCGTCGGCATGTTCGGCGGGCGACGACGCTGGCGGGGAGCGGCCGCGGGCCATCTGGCCCTGTTCGAGCTGACGTCGTCGATCCCCAACCGCGCCTACGGCAACGGCCTGCGACGCATGGGGTTCGGAGAAGACGCGACGCACTACTACGACGAGCACGTCGAGGCGGACTCGGTGCACGACATGATCGCCGCGTACGACCTCGTCGGCGCGCTCGTGCGTGAGGAGCCCGGACTCACCGGCGACGTCGTGTTCGGCGCCTCCGCCCTCGAACTGTTGGAACGGCGGTTCGCGACCGTCCTGCTGGACGCCTGGGGGCAGAGGTGCTCATCGCTGCTCCCGTCCGGCGCCGTCGCCGCGGTGAGCAGCTCGTCGGTGAGCAGCTAGTCCTCGACGAGCCGGTGCGTGCCGTCGCACGTCGGCCACAGCCGGCTCTTGCCGCACCGGCACAGAGCGAACGTTCCCGCGCGCGTCGGCACCTCGTTGCCCTCGTCGTCGATCACACGCACGTCGCCGCGCACGAGGATCGGCCCCCTCGGGTAGATACGGATCTCCGGCACCCCGGCCTCGCAGTCGTGATCGGGGGTGGCGGATGCGCTCATGGATCGGATCTACCCGGCAGGACTGCCGTGCAAACGGCCGGGTGACCGCGTCAGCCGCCGAACGCGATGTGCGCCTGCCGCTCGATCAACGGGATCGGCGCCGTCTCGCGGCCGGCCAGCACGGCCTCCCAGTACTCGCGCAGCCCACGTCGCCCGAGCCAGATCGCGCGCTCGGCGAGTGTCGGATCGACTTCATCGAGCTCCACGGCCACGTCGCGGACGAACGCCGGGCCCAGCCAGATCGCGAACCCGGCGAGATCCTTCGCGGGGTCGCACACCTCTGCGTCGGACCAGTCGATCACGGCGGTGAGACGGCGGCGGGTCTCGTCCACGAACACGTGCTCGCCCTTGAGGTCGGTGTGGCAGAGCGCGCGGCGTGCCGAGGCCGCGGGGGGCGGCGCCTCGAGGAACCGGCGCAGTCCGTCGCCGGCGACCGCCGACACGCGCTCGACCGTGGCGACGGAGAGCGCGGGCGTCTCGAACCAGACCTCACGATCGCCGGCCTCGTGGGCGTAGGCGTCCTCGGGCGAGATCGCATGGAGCGCGGCGAGGAACCGGGCCGCGCTTGCCACCAGCCCAGGGCCCGGCTCGATCGTCGCGCCGTCGTTGTCCTGCCCCTGCAGCCCGCGGGCGCGGTCGAAGACGAGGAACGGGAAGGGGAACCCCTCTGAGGGCTCGCCGACGCGCCGGATCGCGGGGACGAGGTCGCCGAGCCGCTCGCGGAGCAGGTCGTGCAGCGCGAGCTCCGACGCCACCTTCCACGCGTGTGCCTCGTTCCTCGGGAGCTTCGCCACCAGATCGTCGCCGACGGCCCAGGTGTCGAACTCGTCGGTCGCGAGGAGCAGGCGGATGGGCAGATCGGTGCCCAGGAGCGAGCGGACCTGCTCGTGCGGCGCAAAGGGCGGCTGCATCGGCCGCGACGCTAGCAGCGCGCGGTCAAGATGCGGGCGCGAGCACGAGCTCGCGGAGGGTGCGGCTGACGTCCGCCACGTCGAACGGCTTGGCCACGAACGCCGCCGCCCCGAGCCCCATCGCGCGAGCGCGCTCCGCGGCGCCGGCGAGCGCGGTCACCATCACGACCTGCGGACGCTCGTCCGCCGCCAATCCCTGCAGCTCCTGCAGCACCGACCAGCCGTCCATCCGCGGCATCATCACGTCCAAGACCATCAGCGACGGGTGGTGCCGGCGGACCTGCTCCATCGCCTCCAGGCCGTCGTGGGCCGTGAAGGTGCGGAACCCCTCCGCACCGAGCGTGAACTCCAGCAGGAACACGATCTGCGGCTGGTCGTCGACGATCAGGACCGAGTGCGGCTCGTGCGCGGGGGCATCCATCTGGGAGGTAACGGCAGCCGAGGGGCGTCCCTGGATGGTCCGCTCGGCCCGTTCGCGCGGTTGGGCCGGTGGTGGGACCCCCCCGACCAAGGTCCAGGGTGGCCGAGTGAACCGGGATGGTCACAACGGGTCAGACGAGCGTGACCCCGGCTCCGGCAACGACCTCGCCGATCCGGCTCGCCCCCGGCGAGCGGGCGAGGACCTCCTCGACGTGCGCGGCCCCGACCACGAGCACCATCCCGACCCCCATGTTGAAGGTCCCGAACAGGTCGGCGTCGGTGGCGCCGCTCGCCTCGGCGATCAGCCCGAAGATCGGATGCTCGCGCCAGGTGCCGCGTTCGATCCTCGCGCCGAGCCCCTCGGGGAGCGCGCGCGGGACGTTCTCGCCGAAGCCGCCGCCTGTGACGTGGGCCGCGGCATGCACCAGCCCGTCGCGGGCGAGCGCCAGCACCCCGGGCGCGTGGATCGTGCACGGCTCGAGCAGCTCGTCGCCGAGCGCGCGGTCCAGGCCGGGCGGGACCTCGTCGAGCGCGTACCGAGGCAGCAGCGCCGAGCGCACGAGCGAGTAGCCGTTCGCGTGCAGGCCGCTCGATGGCAGACCGACCAGGGCGTCGCCCTCCCGGACCCGCGCGGGTCCCAGGAGGTCGCGCTCGTCCACCACACCCACGCAGAAGCCCGCCAGGTCGAACTGGTCCTCGGGCATCACGCCCGGGTGTTCGGCGGTCTCCCCGCCCAGCAGGGCGCAGCCCGCGCGCCGGCACCCCTCGGCGACCCCCTCCACGACGGCGGCGATCCGCTCGGGGACGACCTTGCCGAACGCGAGGTAGTCCAGGAAGAACAGCGGCTCGGCGCCGGTGCACACGACGTCGTCGGCGCACATCGCCACGAGGTCGATCCCCACCGTGTCGAGTCGGCCGAGCAGCCGCGCGATCTCAAGCTTCGTCCCGACCCCGTCGGTCGCGGCCGCCAGCAAACGGCCCTCGCCGATCCGGAACAGGCCAGCGAACCCGCCGACCTCGTCGGCCACCTCCGGGCGCCGGGCCCGCGCGGCGAGGTCGCCGATCAACGCGACCGCCTTGGCCGCGGCCTCGGTGTCGACGCCGGCGGCCCGGTAGGCGTCGCTCATCAGGCGGTCGGGAGCTGGAGCTGGTCCTCCAGCACGAACTTGCCGGCGCCCTCGGGGATCGCGATCGGGTACTCGCCGTCGAAGCACGCACGGCAGAACGAGGCGCGCTCGCCGCCCGCCGCCTCGACCATGCCGTCGATCGACAGGTAGCCGAGCGAGTCGGCCCCGATGTAGGCGCGGATCTGTTCGACGGTGAGGTCCGCGGCGATCAGCTCCTGCCGCGTCGGCATGTCGATCCCGTAGAAGCACGGCCACTGCACGGGAGGGCACGTGATCAGGATGTGCACCTCGGTCGCGCCCGCCTCGCGGAGCATCGCGACCACCTGTTTCGTGGTGGTCCCTCGCACGATCGAGTCG
>JBLMXP010000083.1:0-7179 GCA_050257835.1 Planctomycetaceae bacterium
ACGAGCTGCTCCTTGACCTCGTCGAGGTTGGGGAGGTCGCCGCGGTCCGTCTCGCGCGCGGGAACGCTCACACGAACTCCTGGGGGGTCTTCGCCACGACCGCATCAGTGTACGGAACGGATACCCCAGCGACCCCTCCCCTGCCGGGCAGGCCCGGCCGGGGGCTCACACGACCCCCTGCATCACCTGGCGGAGCCGGCGGAGCTCGCCGTCGACCTCGACCAGCTCGCGGAACAGGTCGTCGTAGCCGGGGTCGGTGGTGGGGTTCAGCTTCTGCAGCGCGATCCGCAGGGTGTCGCTCTTGGCCTTGAGCCGGAACTCCTGCAGACGGGACCACACGGCCTCCGCGTACTCGGGGGTCGGGTCGCCGTCGAGCGGCTCGACGGCCAGGGCCGAGGCGGCCAGGCGGAGCTTCTCGTCGCCGGCCGCGACGACGTCGCCGATCCGGCCGTCGTGCTCGCGGAGCGCCGCGAGCAGCCGCCGGTTCGAGGCCACCCGGAAGTGATCGTCCTGCACCTGCGCCGCGTAGGTGCCCCACGCGTCGGCGTCGCGCGCGAGGAGCCGGAGCATCTCCCGTTCCACGCGCTCCTGTGCGGTGCCCTTCGCGGCCTTCTTCTCCTCCTCGGGGGGTCGGCCGGTCAGGTGCCGGTCGAGCGAGCTGAGCACGGAGGTCTCGGCGACGCCGGCGAGGTCGGCCAGCAGCCCCGCGTACTCCGAGCGGCGCACCGGGTCGTTCAGCTGCGCGAGCAGCGGGAGCGCATCGGCCACTGCGGCGGACTGGCCCTCGATCGTGGACAGGTCGTGACGGGAGACGGTCCGGCGCACCATGTACTCCACGAGCGGGCGGGCCTGCCGGGCCGCCGCCCGAACCGCCTCGGCGCCGTGCTTGGCCACGAACTCGGCGGGGTCTAGGCCGTCGGGCCTGATCATCACGACCGCCTGCACCGGGAACCGCTCCTGGAACGCGAACGCGCGCTCTGCGGCACGCGCGCCGGCTTCGTCGGAGTCGAACGCGAGCACGGCGCGCTGGGCGAACCGCGAGAGCAGCTCGACGTGGCGCTCGCCCAGCGCCGTGCCGCACGTGGCCACCGTGTTCTCGATCCCGGCCTGCACGAGCCCGATCACGTCGGTGTAGCCCTCGACCACGAACACCTCGCCGGTCCTCGCGACCGTGGGGCGCGCGCGGTGCAGGTTGTAGAGGACCTCGTGCTTCTTGTAGATGGGCGTCTCCGCCGTGTTGAGGTACTTCGCCTGCTCGCCGGCGCGGGCGTCGCTCGGCAGGACCCGCGCGCCGAACCCGATGTGACGCCCCTGCAGGTCCTGGATCGGGAACGTGAGGCGGCCGCGGAACCGGTCGCGGACGACGCCGTCGTCGCCACGGGTCGCGACCCCGGCCTCCAGCAGCACCTCCGGGGACAGGTCGCGGGCCCCCGACAGCCGGCGCAGCAGGAAGTCCGAGTATCCGGGCGCGTAGCCGATCTCGAAGGTCTCGATCGCCTCGGGGGTGAGCCCGCGCTCGGCGACGTAGGCGCGGGCGTCGGTGGCTTCGCGACCCTCGCGGAGCATGGCACGGTACAGCTTCGAGGCCTCCTCGTTCGCGCGGTACAGGGCCTTGCGATGCTCGGCCGCCCGGCGCTCGGCGATCGAGTCGCCCTCGTAGCGGAGCTGCACCCCGGCCTGCTGAGCGAGGCGTTCGATCGCCTCCACGTAGCTGAGCGACTCCATCTCCCGCAGGAACGTGATCGCGTCCCCGCCCTTGCCGCACCCGAAGCAGTAGAAGACGCCCTTGGCGGGCGAGACGCTGAACGACGGCGACTTCTCCTGGTGGAAGGGGCATAGGCCGCTCATCGAGTCGTGGCCGCTCTTCTTGAGCGTGAGGTACTGACCGACGAGTTGGACGATGTCGGTCCGTTCCTTGACCGCCTCGATGTCTTCTTGCCGGATCCGTGCCACGGCGGTTCCCTCGCTAGAGGAGCCAGCCCTGGGGAAGGAAGAGCCGCTCGTACGTGCGGAGCGCGTACCGGTCCGTCATGCCGGCGACGTAGTCCGCCACGCGGGTCGGAAGGTCTCCTGGCGCCCGATGGTACTCGGGCGGCAGCTCGTCGGGATGCTCGAAGAAGTACTGGACCAGGTCGCGCAGGAGCTTCATCGCCTTCTCGTGCTCGTCGCGGGCGCCCGCGCGTAGGTAGACCTCGGCGAACAGGAAGTCGCGCATCTCGTCCAGGGCCCGGAAGACCTGCGGCGACAGCCGGACCTCGCCCCGGTCCTCGGAGGAGGCGACCAGGTCGGTCACGAGCGCGTCGATCCGGTCCGAGTGCGTGCGGCCCAGCACGTCGATCGCGCTTCGCGGCAGTTCCTCCGGCGCGAGGATGCCGGCGCGGATCGCGTCGTCGATGTCGTGGTTGATGTAGGCGATCCGGTCGGCGAACCGCACGACCTGCGCCTCGAGGGTGGACGGCGGCGGCATCGACCACGGGTGGTGCACGATCCCGTCGCGGACCTCCCAGGTGAGGTTCAGCCCCTCGCCGTCGTTCTCGAGGTGGTCCACCACGCGCAGCGACTGCTCGGAGTGACGGAACGGCCGCCCGAGGAACGGCGTCAGGGCCTGCTCCCCCAGGTGCCCGAAGGGCGTGTGGCCCAGGTCGTGGCCGAGCGCGATCGCCTCGGTGAGGTCCTCGTTCAGCGCGAGCGCGCGAGCCGCGGTCCGGGCGATCTGGCTCACGTCGAGCGTGTGGGTCAGCCGGACGCGGTAGTGGTCGCCCTCGGGCGCGATGAAGACCTGGGTCTTGTGCTTGAGGCGGCGGAACGCCTTCGCGTGGACGATGCGGTCGCGGTCGCGCTGGAAGCAGGTGCGCAGATCGTCGAGCTCCTCGGGCCGCTCACGCCCGCGACTCTTCTCCGAGGCCACGGCGTGCGGCGACAACCAGGCGCGCTCCAGCTCCTCGGTCCGCGCACGGGGGGTCGACACGGCGCCATGGTAGCGAGGAGCACGGACAGTGCCGACGCCGTGCCGGGCGCGACCTCAGACGGCTTCGGGGCGGCCGGAGTAGTCGCGCTCGCTCGCGAGGCGGCGGACCTCGATCGCCATCGCGATCTCCTCGCTCACCTCGCGGCAGAGCATCACCGCGGCGACGACCTTGCCGGTGGCGTCACGCGCGGGCTGGCCGTTCACCGACAGGATCACGTCGCGCTCGCGCCCGGCGGGGCGCATCCGGATCAGCGCGCCGTGGACGCTCTCTCCCTGCAGGACCCGCGACTCGGGCAGCTCGGAGGTGGCGAGCACGTCGCCGTTGAACGCGCGGACCTGGCAGCGGCGCGAGACCTCCTCGAGCGTCGAGCCGGCCTCCACCGTCGTGATGTCGGCGAACGCCCGGTTCGTGTAGAGGATCCGTCCGTCCAGGCCGACCGCCTCGGCGCCGTCGCCGATCGCCTCGAGGATCGGCTCGACGTCGGAGGCCGGCGCCATCCCCATCCGCTGCAGGTACTCGCGGTAGGCGTTCGTGCTCCCCTGCGCCATCCGGTACTCCTCGAGGTTGGACCGGAGGGTCTCCTCGGTCTCCTCGGTGCGACGCGTGATCTCGTCGGTCGCCTGCTCGAGCCGGGCCAGCGAGCCCTGCATCATCGCGGACATGTCCGTGAGCTTGCCGACCAGCTCGGTCGAGTCCTCGAGCTTCAGCAGCGACTCCTGCATCTTCTGCGAGGTCTTGGCGAGCTTGCCCACGATCTCGGTGGTGTGCTCGAGCTTCTGCAGGGACTCCTGCATCGCCTTGGACGTGCGGGCCAGCTTCGAGACCTGGTTGTTCGCACGCAGGGTCAAGATCCCCATCACGAGGATCAGGACCATCAGCCCCAGCTGGAGCTGCATGTTGAACGAGGACATCAGTTCCTGCAGCATCACCTGGGTTCTCGGCACGAGAGGCGCCGAACCGAAGCCTTCCGGTCCGGTTCTCGACCGGTCGTTCCGCCCCGCTCGGCGGGCTCAGGCGGGCGGTCCGAGCACGGGCGGAGGAGGCGGGATGTCGCTCCCCCGCCGACCGCGGCGCAGGGATCCGGCGCCCTCGGTGAACAGGGCCGCTGCCACTAACCCCAGCACGACCCCGCCGGCGACCCCGACGAGTCGAGGTCCGCTCGGGCCGCTGCTGCTCGCCACGTTGTAGACGATCAAGGCGACGGACGGCACGACGTTGAGCAGCCCCGCCGCGAAGCACGTCGGGGCGGCGAGCCAGCGACGCCCGGCTGGGCGCACCAGGACCACGATGGCCGCGCCGACGAGCACGACGACAGGGAGCAACATCCCCCAGCTGCCGAGCCGGCGCATCGCGGAGAGCCATGCGGGCTCATCCTCACCCGATGAGATGAACGTGCCGACCGCGAACACGAACCACCACACCACCGGCGAGACCATCGCCTCGATGCACAGCACGACGCCCACCACCACGCCGAGGCCGCGGCGTCGCGGATAGCCGCTCGAGGCGTTCGACCCGGTCGACGCGATGTCCATGCTCTGCATCATCGGCACGGAGACATGCCGGGGCAACCGGAACGACATCGAGAGACCCGGGAAGTGATGTTGCCTCCGCGGCGGTGACATCTCCGGAACATCCCGTCCGAGTGGGTCTGCCGAAGATCTACCGGGCACCAGGCGAACCGTCGATGTTCCTCCTGGACGAGGGCTCCAGGAGGCTAGACCGATGACGTCCTGTCTCAATGCCCCCCGAAGAGCCTGAACGCGAGGTACGCAAACGTCTCGCGAAGGTAGCCCTCTCCTCGGGTCTTCTCGCTGGTGGCGGCGGAGGTCCACGTGGCGGAGGCGTAGCCCTCGAGGCCGAGGTCGTCGGCCATCGCTTGGATCCTGGCGTTGTGCCAGGGGTCGGAGACGAGGAACGCCGTCTCGTCGCCGTGGGCGTGCATCCACGTGGAGACCGCCTGCATGCTCTCCCACGTGTCGTTGCCGACGGGCAGCGCCACGAGCGCGTCGAGCGGCACGCCTTTGGACGCGAGGTAGTCCCGCCCCGAGGCACCCTCGGTGCGGCGATCGCCGGGCTGGTTGCCGCCGACCGTGATCACGACGGGCGCCCGTCCCTGCCGGTAGAGCAGGAGCGCGTGGTCGAGCCTGCCCTGCAGGACCGGCGAGGGCGTCCCGTTCCACTGCGCGGCGCCGAGGACCACGATCGCGTCGGCGCGTTCGATCACGCTCGCGTCGTCGTGGTGAGCCTCTCGCCACACGACCGCGGCCGAGGCGGCGACGAGCCCGCACGCCGCCAAGACGAGGGTGGCCACCGCCGTGACGATCGGATGCCGGCGAACGAAGGTCACGTGGCCAGGCTACACAGGCCTTCGGTGGCGGCCCAGGTCGCCTCTGGGGGGCACCACGGTTGCCTCGGGGGGCTCCCCGGCGCCCCCCGCGCTGCGTCAGGGCCTGCGCACCCCGGTGCCGGGGCACTTCGGATAGCACTCGGGCGTCCAGGCCTTGCGCTGGACCGCTTTGGCGTCGGAGTACTGCCGGTAGATCTCCTCGCTGATCTCGACGCCGACCGAGTTGTTGTGGGCGTGGATGAACAGGTCGGAGGAAGATCCCTCCTGCCAGATCATCGCGATGTGCTGCTCGTAGCTCCGGTTCCACACCAGGGCGTCCATCGGATCGGTGGACTTGAGGGACTTCGAGATGATCTTGAAGGGGTCGCTGGTGGTCGCGCCCTCGTAGTCCCAGGTGAGGTAGGGCCCGTGGATGTCCTTGCCGTAGTCCCAGTAGCGGTAGCCGGACGAGCCGTCGGCCTTCAGCGCCCAGACCCGGAACACGAACCCGGAGCAGTCCGTCCCCTCGCCTCCTTGGTCCGCGGCGAGCAGCGGCGTGTCGTCCTTGTCGTTCAGCTTGTAGCAGCCGCCCGCGAGCGCGTAGCCCTCCTTCAGTGGCGGCTGCGCGTAGGCGATCGCCTGCGACCGCTTCCAGGTGCTCATGCTCGTGCCGCCGCCGCTGCAGTTCGCGTCGCTCCAGGCGTCGGCGCGGGCAGCCGGGCCCGTCGCGAGCGCGCCCAGGAGCACCGCCGCGGCCAACGCCAGCCGCGCGATCGCGGTCCGCATCCTCATCACCTCACCCCGAAGCGCTGGATCCGCAGCGCCTCGCCGTCGTCGGTCGCCAGCAGCACCGCCCGCGGCCCGAGGAACCGGATCGTGGAGTAGGGGGCGACGATCCGGTGCGACGGCTCGGGCAACAAGGAGAACGACGCGACCCGCCCCGCCGCGGTGAGTCGCAGGAGCGCGATCCCGAAGTGGGTCTCGTCCCAGACGCCCCGGGCGACGAGGGCCCCGCCGTCGGGCAGCGGCCGCGCGAAGTAGTCGGCGCCGAGGAGCACGCCCTTGGGCAGCCGCACGACCGCGCCGGCGCGCGAACCGTCCGGGCGCGTCCACACGGCGGCGAACCCACCCGGGAGGTCGGCGGTCAACCCGACGGAGCCGTCGGCGAGGGGAACGGAGGCGGTCTCCGCCCGTCCCTGCGCGTCGGCGCTGAGCGGGACCCCCGGCGCCTCGCGGACGGGGATCCACTGGGAGGCGCCCACGCGCACGCGGGGCACCGCGCCTGCGGCCACCCGCGACGCCACGCCGTAACCGACCGGGTAGCGGCCCAGGACCTTGCCGTCCGCGGCCACCTCGAAAGCCTGGGCGTCGGTCCCGAGCGTGGTCATGAACAGCCGGTCGCCGGGGGCGACCGCGAGGTCGACCGGCCGTCTGACCGGGAGCGGTGCCTCGTCGGCGTATCTCCCGTCGGGCGCGAAGCGCTGGAGGCGCCCGTTCGCCCAGTCGGCGACGACGATCGAACCGTCGGGAGCCACGTCGAAGCTGGACGGACCCTCGAGCCCGCCGTCGCCGGAGAACCCGACCTCGCCGGCGCCCCGACCCGGGGGCAGCCGAAGGACGGTCGCCGCCGGACGCGCGCGATCGTCCCAGCGCAACGCCGGCATCGCGACCTCGGGCAGCCCGGTCGTGGTGACGACCCGGATCGGAGAGGACGCCCCGCCCGGCGGATAGTCGACCTCCGACCCGTCGCGGGCGCGCAGGCGGAGCCAGTAGGAGAACCCGTCGGCCGGCACGAGGTCGGCGGGCACGTGGAACCGGAGCACGCCGACCTCGCGGGTCGCGGGGATCTCGGCCCAGCCGCTCACGCCCGCCGCCCGGATGAAC
>JBLMXP010000084.1:0-5542 GCA_050257835.1 Planctomycetaceae bacterium
GAGCCGTCCTTCAAGACGACGTCGGTCACCAGGTGTTCGTGGGAGGTCTGCACGGGCTCCATCGTAGGGGTGTCCGCGCGTCGCGGCGGCGGACGAACGACCCACCCGACCGGTGCCGCTCGGCGAGGGGCCGCTCAGCCCTCGCGCTCGAGGGCCTCGCGCTCGTAGGCGTCCATGATCCGGTCGAGCTCGGCCTCGACGTCCTCGGGCAGCGGGTCGGGCTCGTGCGTCGCGAGCAGGTCCTTCGCCTTCGCCGTCGCGGCCACCCTCGGGTCCGGTCGGCCCTGCGCCTCCCAGTCGTCCCAGGAACGGCGGTCCATGAACGTGTCGCGCCAGAACTCGCGCATGTGGGTGAGCGTGTGCTCCTCGCCGAGGAAGTGCCCGGTGGGTCCGACGCTCTCGATCGTGTCGAGCGCGAAGGCCTCCTCGTCGAACGCGTAGCCCTCGGCGAACCGCGCGGCGATGTCGTAGACCTCGGCCGAGAGCAGCAGCTCGGTCATCGACGACACGCTGTCGCCGTAGACGGAGCCGATCCCCGTGAGCATGTCGCCGGGCACGAGCATCGCGCCGAACGCCCCGAACGCCGCCTGCACGCCCGACTGCCAGTCGCTCGTCTTGGAGCCGACGCCGTAGGCGCCGTGGCAGGTCGGCACGCCGAAGTAGGCGCCCATCTGCGAGCACGCCATCTCCGCGAACAGATCGTTCGCGCCGTGCGCCGGGTTGAGCTCGCCCGTGTTCATGTCGATCGTCGTGTTGTAGGAGACGTGGAAGGTCTTCGCGCCGGGCACGAGCGTCTCGAGGATCGCGAAACCCGACAAGATCTCGGCGTTCGCGATCGTCATCAGTCCGGCGACCGACAGCGGAGCGCTGGCGCCCGCGAGCGGCATCGAGCAGATCCCCACCGGCACGCCGGCCTCCGCGAACACCTCGAGGGCCTCCACCGTCGGATCGTCCCAGTGCAGCGGTGAGATCGAACACTGGAAGTTCGACAGCAGCGGCCGCTCGCGCAAGGCGTCGGCGCCGCCGGCCACGGCCCGTGCCATCTCCACCAGGCCGCGGGCGTTGAACGGATCGATCGCGGTCATCTGCATGATGTGCTTCGACGTGACCGGCCACTGCGCGTGCGTCTCGTGCATCGGGCGCACCGGCACGGGCTCGTCGTTGGCCGAGCACGGCTGCCACTGGATCGCGATCTGGGGCATCGCGTCGGCGACCTTCGTGTGCTCGGCGATGTCGTGCTTCGTGGAGTAGCGGCGCTGGCCGGTGTCGAGGTCCAGGACGTGCGCTGGGCAGCCGTCGGTGGACAGCCAGCCGCGCTCGCCGCCGAGCGGCAGATCGTACGCGGGGTTCCGCGCGTGCAGCGTGTACGCGCTCGGTGCGAGCGCGCGCCGCTCCTCCACGAACGCCGGGTCGAACCGGATCCGTTTCGCCTCGAAGTCCACGCGTTGGCCGTGGTCGGCCATCACCTTGAGGAGGCGGTCGTTCGTGGTGCTGACCCCGACCCGATCGAGGACCGCCAGGGCGTGCTCGTGGACCGCTCGCTCCTGCTCCGGCGTCAGGACCCGGTAGGTGGAAGTACGTGCATAGGAGCGGATCTCCTGAGTCATGCGGGGCTCCTCGAACGGCAACCCGACGAGCGTACGGCACGTCCCGCCACGAGCGGTAGCGGGCCGGGTCCTTCGGCCCTGCACCCCGCGCCGGCGCCGCGAGAGGCTATCGGTAGAGGCGGCAGCGATGAAGGTCCTCGTGACGTTCGGCTCCAAGATGGGCGGGACCGCGGGTATCGCCTACGTGGTCGGCGGCGTGTTCGCCGACGCCGGGTTCGACGTCTCGGTCGTTCCCGCCGACGTCGCCCCGGACCCCGCCGGGTTCGACGCGGTGGTCGTGGGTGGCGCGGTCTACGCGAGCCGCTGGCACCCGGACGCGCGCCGTTTCGTCGCGCGCCACGCGGCGTCGCTCGCGACCAGGCCCGTGTGGTTCTTCAGCAGCGGGCCACTCGACGACGACGCGACCGAACGCGAGATCCCGCCGCCGCATCACGTGGCCGTGTGGATCCGACGGATCGGCGTGCGCGACCACCTCACGTTCGGCGGTCGCCTGCTTCCGGAGGCGCGCGGGTTGTTCGCGCACGAGCTGGCCAAGCATGCTGCCGGGGACTGGCGCGACATGGTCCAGGTCCGGTCCTGGGCGCGCGGGATCGCCGCGGCGCTCGAGCCGGCAGGGCTCGCCCGCTGACCCGTCGCGGGCGACGTTGACCCGTGCAGCCGATATCGTGCGCTTCATGTTCCTGATGGCGGTCGGCCACAGCGACGAGATCGAACCCACCGAGGCGATCGCCGCCGTGGTGACGCAGTGCGAGGAGGGGCTCGCAGGGCGCCATCCGAACGCCGGGCTCCTGTTCGCGAACTACGACACCGATCCGGTGCCGTTGGTGTCGGGCGTCAGGGACGCCTTCCCGGGGATCGAGCTGATCGGCTCGACGTCCGTCGGGGAGATGTCCTCGGTTCTGGGGTTCCGCGAGGACTCCGTCACGCTGGCCGTGTTCGCTTCCGACACGGTGGACGTCACGGCCGGGTGGGCGACCGACGCGGGCTCCGATCCGGAGGGCGCGGCACGACGGGCCGCGCTCGATGCCCGTTCCAAGACCGAGAAGGAACCGCGGCTGTGCCTGGCGTTCCCCTCCGTCTCCCGCGAGGAGCCCTCGCGCCTGCTCCGAGAGCTGCGGGCGCAGCTGGGGGACGGCGTCCACGTCCTGGGCGGCGGGTCGGGCCCCCGCGTCACGGGCGAGACCAGCCCGGCGCGCCAGTTCCACGCCGATCAGATCGACGCGGACGCGGTCGCGCTCCTGCTGTTCTCGGGCCCGCTCGCGTATTCCTTCGGCGTCGACACGGGGTGGCGGCCGGTGGGCCGCGAGGGGACCGTGACCGAGGCCTCCGGCATGACGGTGCGCACGATCGACGATGAGCCTGCGGTCGCCTTCTACGAGCGCTATCTCGGTCCGGGGGCCAAGCCTTCGGCCGCGAACCCGCTCGCCGTGTTCGACGGGGATCCGGAGGGTTTCTACCTCCGAGTGCCGCTCCGGTTCGAGGCCGAGACGGGCGCGATCGAGGTGGCGGGCGACGTGGCGCCCGGATCGACGGTGCGTCTGACGGTGGCCGTCACCGACGACATCTTCGACGGCACGAGGTCCGCGGCGACGGAGGCGCTGCGGTCCTACCCGGGCGGCGCCGAGCCTCGGGCCGCGCTGGTCTTCTCCTGTGCCGTGCGGAAGATGGTGCTGGGGACGCGGACCGGCATGGAACTCGACATCGCCCGCGAGCGGTTCGGCCCCTCCGTCCCGATCTGTGGTCTGTACTGCTTCGGGGAGATCGCACCCGTGCGCGACGGGTCCACACGCTTCCACAACGAGACGATCGTCGCGGTCCTGCTCGGCGACGCATAGCCGTGTCCGACGACGTCGATCCCGAGGCCAGGCTCCGCGATCTCGAGCGGGAGAACCGGACGCTCGCGAGGAAGCTCGCGCGGATCGACCTCAACGTGCGGCAGATGGAGGAGCTGCAGGACGCCAACTCGCTGGTGCTGTCCCGCCTCACGCAGGAGCTCGAGGAGGAGCGGGCGAGGTCGCAGGCTCTGCTGCGCAACATCCTGCCAGCGCGCATCGTCGAACGGCTGGAGGCCGGCGAGTCCTTGATCGCCGACCGTCTGCCCGAGGTCACCGTCTTGTTCAGCGACTTCGTCGGGTTCACGGAGATCTCCTCCGCGCTGGAGCCCCAGGGCCTGGTCTCGGAGCTGAACGCGCTGTTCTCACGGTTCGACGCCCTGTGCGAGGAGCGGGGGGTCGAGAAGATCAAGACGATCGGCGACGCGTACATGGCCGTGGGGGGGCTCCCGGGGACCCGACCCGACCACGTCAGCGCGGTGGCCGAGCTGGCGCTCGGCATGCGGGACGCGGTCCTGGGACATCGGCCCGCGACCGGCCGGGCGTGGAGCATCCGGATCGGGATCCACACGGGACCCGCGGTCGCCGGCGTGATCGGCACGAGGAAGTTCGTCTACGACGTGTGGGGCGACACCGTGAACGTGGCGAGCAGGCTGGAAGGCTCCGCCGAGCCGAGCCGGATCCAGGTCTCGGCGGCGGTGGCCGACGTGCTCCGAGCGACGTTCGACCTCGAGTCGCGCGGTTCGGTGGACCTCAAAGGGAAGGGTCGCACGGAAACCGCGTACCTCCTGCGCCTTCGCGCGTCCGATCGACGATCGGGCCCGCAAGGACCATCCCTCGGCGGAGGCGGACGGGAATCGAACCCGCCAGGGGACTCGTCGCCCCCTCTACGGTGTTGAAGACCGCGGGGCCCACCAGGAACCCAGACGCCTCCGCCGCCCACGATACCCACGCCCGGGCGGGTACGGTTCCGCGGCGGTGCGACTTCCCTTCGCGGGATGAACGTGGCAGCCTCTGGCCGTCCGCGGGAAGGGGGAAGTGGTGCTCGCGACCAGCTGGTACATGGTGGTGTTCCGGATCGTGCACATCCTCGCGGGGGTCGTGTGGGCCGGTTCGGTGTTCCTGTTCGTCGTGTTCGTGCAGCCGAGCGCGGCCGCGATCGCGCCGGCCGGCGCGCCGTTCATGGGCGAGCTGCTCGGGAAGCGGCGCCTCGTCGACCGGCTGATCGGGGCCGGGCTGATCACCGTGCTCGGCGGGTTGTTCCTGTACTGGCGCGACTGGCACGAGCGCGCGAGCTTCGGCGACTGGATCGGGTCGGCGTTCGGCGTCACGCTCACGATCGGGGCGCTCGCGGCGATCGCCGCGCTCACGATCGGGATCACCGTCACGCGGCCGAACGTGCAGCGGTTCCTCGCGCTCGGACGCCAGGTGGCGGAGTCGGGCGCGCCGCCCTCCCCGGAGGTCGCCGCCGAGATGGGCGCGATCCAAGCCCGCCTCAAGGTGTTCGCGCGTATCAGCCTCGTCCTGCTGGGGGTCGCGGTCCTCGCGATGGCGACCGCGCGCTACCTCTGAGCCCGAGCGCCTCGGACCCGTGGCTCACCCCGCGCCGGTCGGCACGGAGATCGAGGCCGCCACCCGCTCGCCCCACGACTTCGCGCGGGCCAGCTCGCCCTCGTTCAGGGGTCCGGTGGTGCCGCCGACCCAGAAGCTCTCGGCCTTCACGAGGATGCGGAAGCCGAGGTGCCGCAGTCGCTTCTCCGCGCCGTGGGCCGCCGACCCGGGGATGAACGCCTTCTTGACCCTCGTGTCGAAGGTGGCGGCGGCGAGCTCGCGTGAGGCGGGGGGAAGCGCGTCGAGCCACTCGCGCATCCCGATCCGCGCCGAGATCACGCCGTCGTCGGCTTGCTTTCGGGCCTCCTCCCGCGTATCGGCCCGGGTCATGCCGAACGCGTGCGTGGGGCCGCCAAGGACGAGCAGGCCGACGTCGTCGGGCAACGTGGTGGGCGCCTTGCCGACCTCGGCGAGCTCGACGGTGAGCCGCGAGGCCAGCCCGCTCGCGATCGCCTCGGCGACCTTCATCGTGTTGCCGAACATCGACTCGTA
>JBLMXP010000085.1:0-5361 GCA_050257835.1 Planctomycetaceae bacterium
CTCCCCCCACCCCGGCGACGGGATCCCGAAGCTCGGCAGACCGCTGGGGACCGGCCCGAGCGTGGCGACGCCGTGGGTCGACAGATCCAGCGCGTAGCTCGCCCAGATCGCGCCGATCACCGCGATCAGGGCGCCGGGGACCTTCTTCGAGACGAACTTGAGGCCGACGACCAGCAGCAGCACCGAGCCCGACACCGCGGCGGTCGTCCAGCTCGCCTGGCCGGGGATCTGCCCGAGGGTGCCGAGGAACTTCCCGACCGTGCCGCCCTCGGTGCCGCCGGGGACGCCGAACATCCCGGCTACCTGCCCCATCGCGACCTGGGCCCCAACGCCGGTGAGGAACCCGATCAACACGCTCCGCGACAGGAAGTCGGCCAGGAAGCCCAGCCGCACCAGCCGGGCGACGAGCAGGATCGCGCCGGTCAAGATCGCGACGATGCCCGCGAGCGCGACGTAGTCGGGCGACGCGATCGCCGCCATCCCGGCCAGGCCCGCGGCCATGATCGCCGCGGACGCGGAGTCGGCGCCCACGACGAGATGGCGCGAGGAACCGAGCACGGCGAACACGGCGATCGGGATCAAGATCGTGTAGAGGCCCGTGATGACGGGCGTCCCCGCGATCTTGGTGTAGCCCATCACCTCGGGGATCCCGAGCGCCGCCAGGGTGACGCCCGCGAGCACGTCGGAGGAAACGTGCGACCGCTCGATCGGGAGCACGCCCTCGAGGAACGGCACGCGGAAACCCCGACCCTCGACCTTCGTCCCCAACCGCGCCTCCCTCGAACCAGAGCCCGGGCCCGCGATCCGGACCCGAGCGCCAGACCGCTACATCGTCTCGGTGATGTCGCGCCCGTGCGCGGTGAGCGACCAGATGATCGCGACCGAGATCGTGATCAAGATGATGGCCCAGATCGGGTACACCGGGAGCCACACGAAGCTGATGAACCCCGCGATCAAGGCGATGATCACCCCGACCGTGCGCGCCCAGATCGAGCCCTTGTACAGGCCGAACCCGGCCAGGAGCACGATCACGCCGAGGACGAGGTGGATCCAACCCCAGGCGGTGGCGTCGAACTTGAACGCGTAGTTCCCGTTCTGCGAGATCAGGTAGAAGTTGTCCTTCAGGATCCCGGCGAGACCCGCCACGATGTGGAAGCTCCCCATCAGGATCATCATGAACGCGGCGAAGAAGGTCCACCCGATCGCCCATGAGCTGGTCTGTCGTTGCGACATCCCGTCGCCTCCTCCCGGACACGCCTCGCTCGGCGACCCGATGCGTCCCAGGCGTGACCACGTCCAATGTCGCCTGCGCGGGCGCCCTCACGCTTCATCCCGACGGGGTGAAACCGGCCCCCGAACCCTTCCCTCCCGTCCGCGACGCCCGCAGGATGGAACGCGAGGAGCGGCGAACCTGTGGCGAGACCCTGGCGTGACCTGTTGCACGGCGACCCCCTGCCGTGGCTGCTCGAGCCCCAGACGCCCGCCGTCCGGCACCTCGCCCTACGGTGGTTGCTGAACGAGCCGGAGGACGCGCCGAAGGTCCGCCGGGCACGTGCGGCCGCGATGCGGACCGGCCCGATCGAGGCGACCCTCGCCGCACAGCATCCGGACGGGTACTGGGTCAAACCGGGTCCCGGCTACGCGCCGAAGTACACCGGGACCGTGTGGTCGCTGATGTTCCTCGACCAGCTCGGCGCCGACGCGCGCGACCCCCGGATCCAGCGGTCGTGCGCCTACGTGCTCGCGCACACCCAGGCGCCGGGCGGCGGGTTCGGGTGGAGCGCCACGAACGCCACCGCGGTCCACTGCCTGCACGGCAACCTCCTGCACGCGCTGATCCGCTTCGGGTGGCTCGACGACCAGCGCGTGCGAACCGCCGTCGAGTGGCAGGCCCGCTCGATCACCGGCGAGAGGTTCGGCCCGTGGCACCCGTGGGCCACGAGCGGGCCTGGGTTCTCCTGCGGCATCAACGGCGGGTTGCCGTGCGCGTGGGGAGCGATCAAGGCGCTGGGCGGGCTGAGCGCGATCCCGCCGCGCCGCAGGACCCGCCTCGCGCGTCGCGCGATCGGCGAAGGGGTCACGTTCCTGCTCTCCGCGGATCCCGCGACGGCCGCTTACCCCGCGGACACGAAGGTGAGCCCGAACTGGTTCAGGTTCGGGTTCCCATCCGGCTACGTCGCCGACGTGCTGCAGGACCTCGAAGTGCTCGCCGACCTCGGCCACGCGAAGGACCCCCGGCTGGGCAACGCGATCGACCTCGTGCTCTCGAAGCAGGACGCGCGGGGCCGTTGGCGCAACGAGTACGCGTACGAGCGCAGAACCTGGGCGCCCTTCGAACCGACCCGCGCGCCGAGCAAGTGGGTGACGCTACGAGCATGCCGGGTGCTGAAGGCGGCCTCGTAGGAGGGCGCGTCGAGCGCCCGTCAGACGGCGGGACCGTCGTGGGCTCGCTCCCGACGGGGCTCCAGGTGCCCGTCGGCCGGCACGTGCACCGGTCCTCCGTGGTGCGGCGGCGCGCCGGGACGACGCGCCGCGCTCGCGGCGGCGGCCTCGTGCTCGGCAGCCGGGGCACGACGCGCGGCGCGCAGTCCGAACGTGAATCCCCGGGCCAGGACGAGGAACAGCAGGATCGCCGTGCTCGCGAGGTAGAACCAGAACATCGGGGGGCGCGGCGTGTCCGTGCCCGTCATGAACCCGTGGACCAGCGCGAGCGAGAACGCCGGGACCGAGAGCGTGTGCAGGCGCCGCCACCACGTGGTCCCGAGCGGTTTGCGCACCCACGAGGACACGAGGACGACCACCATGGCGAACATCGCCACGATCCCGAACGCCACCCCGATCGGCCGGTAGGTCGCGCGCAGCGGGATCACCAGGTCCAGCGGCGAGAACGGCATGAACCGGTCGACCAGCAGCACGCCGAGGTGGGCCGCGAGCAGGAGCAGACCGAGCGTCGAGAAGGCCTGGTGCAACGCGACGCTGGTCGCCTTGGGCATCTTCTTCCCGAGGATCGACGTGGTCGCGACGAGGCCCCAGGTCACCGAGGCCCACAGCATCAGGTACGCGCCGATCCCCGCGGCGCGGATCAGGTTCCACTCGATCATGCGGGCACCCGGTCCAGCGCGTCGCCGTCGGGCGCCTGCGCGAGGTTGGTGACGACCTCGCCCGTGCTCATCACCAGGCAGCCGTGCACGCGATCGAGGACGTCCGGGCCTCGCAGGAGCGCGACCTTGGACCAGACCTCGGCCTCGGCGCAGGTGCGCCGCCACACCGTCGACTGGACGACGCTGGTCATCGCGGGCAGCGAGGTCCGGGGGTCGATCACGTGGTGCTGACCCTGCCCCCAGGCCCGAACCGTCACCGAGGAGGTCGCGAGCGCGCCCGAGGCGAGCCGCAGGCGGAGCGCTTCGGCCCCGGGGTCCTCCGGGTCCTCCACGCCGATCTCGAGCCAGCCCTCGGGCGGGTCGCCCACGAGGCGGAGGTCGCCGCCCGCGTCCACGATCGCCCACGGCAACCGAGACAGCCACGGCGCCACCAGGTCGACGGTCCAGCCCTTGGCGATGCCGCCGAAGTCGAGCGCCGCTCCCTCGGGCAGGCGGAGCCGGGTCCCGTCGAGCTCCACCTCTCTCCACGCGCCGCACACCGTGCTCTGCTTGATCATCAGCGCGGCGAAGTCCCGGCGGATCGCCGCCAGCTCCTCGTCCACCTCGTCCCCGCGCGCCACGACCTCGGCGAAGTCCCGGTCGTAGCCGGCGGCGAGCAGCGCGGGCAGCACGGTGGGGTCGAACAGGCCGTCGGTCTCGCGCGCGGCGCGCAGCGCGACCTCGGTGAGCGTCGCGAACGGGTGCGTGACGTGGGTCCAGGAGCCGGCCATCGCGTTCACCCGCGAGAGCTCGCTGTCGGCGCGGAACCGCGAGAAGCGGGCGTCCTCGCGCGCGAACACGCGCCGGATCACGGCGAGCGCGCGCTCCACCGTCCGGCGGTCGCTCTCGGGGGCGGCGATCAACCGGACCACGGTGCCCATCGACGTGAACGAACGGCGGATCGGCTCCATCGTCCCTCCTCAGCACGGGGTGGTGCCGCACGAGACGGCCACGGGGGCGGGCGCGGGCGCTGCGGGCGCCGGCGCGTAGACGTAGTTGACGGGGGCGCTGCCCGATGTGGTGGTCGAGGACGACGCGGCCGAGGCCGACGGGGCGTCGATCACGATCTTCTTCGTGACGACGATCACCACCGGCCGCTTGGGCGGGCGCAGGTGCGGCGGCTTCGTCTTGACCGGAGCCGCGCTCGCGGCCGGCCGGGGCGACAGACCGAACGCGGCGAAGGGCGCGAAGAAGCTCAGCGTCCCGGCGATCCACGCCCAGACCCGGATCTGGCGACGGCTCGCCCTGCGGGGCTTCGCGGCCGCCGCCATCAGTCGTCGCCACCGCCTTCCGACTCGTGCTCGCCGCCGGCGGTGGGGCTCGCGCTCGTGTGGGTGACGGCGGGCTTGGGGGCGGTCGCCGGCGCCACCGCGGGGGCGGGGGCCGGCACCACGACGGTCTGCGGCGCCAGGCTCGGAGAGCCGGCGGAGCCGGGGGTCGCCGGCGCCTTCTTGTGCACGACGACCGTGCGGTGCTTGATGATCGGCTTCACCTTCGGCGCGGCCGTCTTCGTCGGCGTCGCCGCCGCGACGGTCGACGCGTTGGACGTGCCGAGCCCCCAGTTGACCGAGAAGGCGGCGGCTCCGGCCGCGAACGACGTTGCGAGGCCGCCCGCTGTGAGGAGCGCGGATCGCTTGTTCATCTGATCCTCCTTGGCGAGCACGGACGTGGATCGACGGGGAGCACGCTAGGGAGCGCCTGCACAAGAGACCGAGAACCCGGTGTTAGCCGCGGGCCAAGGATCCGGAAGGGACCCGTAGGCAGGCCGATCGCGTCGTTCGTCCGTAGACCCTCCAGACCCGCGCACATCCGCGCGAGCCGAAGGAGGTGCGCCGTGAAGAAGAAGGGTTGGCTGATCTCGGTGGGCGCGGTGGTGATCGTCGCCGTCGCGCTCGTGATCGCGCTGGCGATGATGGGCGGGGCCAGCGGCAGCTCGGGCTCGGGCTCTGGCGGGACCGCCCAGACCACGCTGACCACCGGCAGCACGGGCGGCAACGGCTCCGGTGGGTCCGGATCGGGATCGGGCGGCGGCAGCGCGAGCTGGGGGTGAGCACGGACGCCCTGGACGTCCGCGGCGAACGGACCGGGGCCGCCGCGCGCGGCCCTCGCGTCCGCTCGCTCCCACGCCTCGAGGGTCCCGGCTCGGGTCGGCCGATCCCGCCGGTCGTGCTCTACGGGGTCGCGATCGCGTCGGTGGGGGGACCGCTCGCGCTCGCGGCGC
>JBLMXP010000086.1:0-8203 GCA_050257835.1 Planctomycetaceae bacterium
GAGATCGGCACCACCGGCAAGAAGGACATCGAGGCCTTCGGCGTGGAGGCGTTCAACGCGCTCTGCCGCGCCTCGGTGCAGCGCTACGTCGCGGACTGGGAAGCCCTCACCGAGCGGATCGGCTTCTGGATCGACCTGTCCGACGCCTACTGGACGATGTCGAGCGGGTACGTCGAGTCCGTGTGGTGGTCCCTCGCGCAGCTGCACGAGCGCGGCTTGCTCACCGAGGACCACAAGGTCACGGCGTACTGCCCGCGGTGCGGGACCGCGCTGTCCGACGCCGAGGTGGCGATGGGCTACCGCACGGTCGAGGACCCGAGCGTGTTCGTCCGCTTCCCCGTGGTCGAGGCCGCCGACCCCTCGCTCGTCGGCGCGTCGCTCGCGGTCTGGACCACGACGCCGTGGACCCTGCCATCGAACACCGGCGCGGCCGTGGACGCCGGGGCGACCTACGTCGAGGTCGAGACGGGCGGCGAGCGGCTGCTGCTCGCGGCGCCGGTGCGCGAGCGGGTGCTCGGCTCCCGGGCGCGGGTCGTCCGCGAGCTGCGCGGCGCAGACCTCGTCGGCCTGCGGTACGCGCCCCCCTACGCGAACGTCGAGGGCGCCCACACCGTCGTTGAGGCCGACTTCGTCTCGATGGACGACGGGACCGGCGTGGTGCACCTCGCGCCGGGGTTCGGCGCCCCGGACCTGGTGGTCGGGCGTGCGCAGGGCTGGCCCGTGTGGAAGCCGGTCGGCGACGACGGGCGCTTCACCGACGAGGCACCGGCGTTCGTGCGCGGCATGTTCGTCAAGGACGCCGACCCGCCGATCGTCGAGGACCTGCGCGAGCGCGGCGTGCTCCTGAAGGAGGAGACCTACGAGCACGCCTATCCGTTCTGCTGGCGCTGCTCCACCCCGCTCCTGTACTACGCGCGCACCGCCTGGTACATCCGCACGACCGCGGTCGTCGACCGGCTGCTCGCCGTCAACGACTCGGTCAACTGGGTCCCCGAGCACATCAAGCACGGCCGCTACGGCAACTGGCTCGAGAACAACATCGACTGGGCGCTCTCACGCGAGCGCTACTGGGGCACCCCGCTGCCGATCTGGCGCTGCGAGGCGGGCCACCAGACCGCGGTCGGCTCGCTCGCGCGGCTGAGCGAACTCGCGGGGCGCGACGTCACCGGGATCGACCCGCACAAGCCGTTCATCGACGACGTGACGTTCGCCTGCCCCGCGTGCGGACAGACGTCGACGCGCGTGCCCGAGGTGATCGACACCTGGTACGACTCGGGCGCGATGCCGTTCGCCCAGTGGGGCTACCACCCCGACCTCGGCCGCGGCGTCGAGGAGTTCGAGCGCTCGTTCCCCGCCGACTTCATCTCCGAGGCGATCGACCAGACGCGCGGATGGTTCTACACGCTCATGGCCGAGGGGGTGCTCCATTTCGACTCCACGGCCTACCGCAACGTCGTGTGCCTGGGGCACCTCGTCGCCGAGGACGGCCGGAAGATGTCGAAGTCGCTCGGCAACGTGTTCGACCCCTGGCAGGCCTTGCAACGCCAGGGGGCCGACGCGCTGCGGTGGTGGATGCTGACCGCGGGCTCGCCGTGGGAGTCGCGCCGGATCGGCCACGACGTCCTCGACGAGATCGTCCGCCAGTTCCTGCTGCCCCTGTGGAACGTCTACGCCTTCTTCGTCACGTACGCGAACGCCGCCGGGTTCGACCCCGACGAGGCCCCCCCGGCCCCGCCGGTCCTCGAGCGCCCGCTGATGGACCGGTGGATCGCCTCGCAGCTCGCGGGGACGGTCCGGGAGGCGCGCGAGCGCCTGGAGGCCTACGACGCGACCGGCGCGGGGCGCCGGATCCAGCGGTTCGTCGACGACCTGTCCAACTGGTACGTGCGCCGGAGCCGACGCCGCTTCTGGAACCCGGGCGGCGCGGGCGGGGCCGACGCGATCGTGGCCTTCCAGACCCTGCACGAGTGCCTCGTGACCGTGGCGACCCTGCTCGCGCCGTTCACCCCGTTCGTCGCCGACGCGCTGTGGGGGAACCTGGCCGCGAACCGCGGGGGACGGCCGGACTCGGTGCACCTGGCGGCCTATCCGCCGGTGCACGAGGCCGCCCTCGATCCCGGACTGGACGAGGCGATGGCCTCCGCGCGCCAGCTCGTGGAGCTCGGACGGCGCGTCCGGGTCGACACCAAGACCCGCACGCGCCAGCCGCTCCACGGCGCCGTGGTGCACCTGGCGGGACGGCACGGGGAGCTCGACGACCTCCTCGAGGTGGTCGCGGAGGAGCTGAACGTCAAGGAGGTCCGGTTCGCGGCCTCGACGGAGTCGTTCGGGCGCTGGCGCGCGAAGCCGAACTTCAAGGTCCTCGGGCCCCGGCTCGGCGCGCGGGTCCAGGCGGTGGGCGCCTCGCTCGCCGCCGACGACGGCGAGCTCGGCGCACGCCTCGCGAGCGGCGAGACCGTGGACGTCGCCGTGGGCGACGGTCCCGCGGTCACGATCGGCCCCGGCGACGTCGAGCTCACGCAGGAGGTCCTCGAGGGCTGGGGGGTCGCCTCGGAGGGCGGGGTCACGGTCGCCCTGGAGCTCGCCATCACCCCGGAGCTCCGACGCGAGGGGCTCGCCCGCGAACTGGTGCGGATCGTGCAGGACGCGCGGAAGACGGCGGGCCTGGAGGTGAGCGACCGGATCGTGCTCGGCGTGGAGACCTCGGGCGCGCTCGCGGAGGCGCTCGCATCGCACCGCGACTTCGTGGCGGGCGAGACGCTCGCGACCGAGGTGCTCGACGGGCCGGTCGACGAGCCGTCGCTGCGCGAGGCGAGCGAGATCGACGGCGAGCCGCTGACGGTCAGCCTGCGCCGGGCCTGAGGCCGCGGCCTGCCGGGCCTCAGCCTTCCTCGCCCCAGAACAGCTCGCGCAGCGACGTGTCGCCCTCGCCCTCGTTCTTCGCCGTCGCGGGCTGTGGCTCCTCGACGCGGATCGTCCGATCCTGCTCGCCGCCCTCCTCGGGGCGCTCGGTCGGCTCGGGTGCCGGCCTCTCGATCGCCTGCGTCGCGTCCAGGTCGGTCACCGGGGCCCTCGGCTCGGGTGCCGGCCTCTCGATCGCCTGCGTCGCGTCCGGGTCCGTCACCGGGGCGCTCGGCTCGGGCGCGGGCCGAGCGGCGGACGGGCGCGCCGGCGGTGCGGTCGGCTTCGGCGCCGGCTGTGCGGTCGGCTTCGGCGCCGGCTGTGCGGTCCCCGACCCGGCGCTCGACGCCGAGGCGCCGCGCGACGCGCGCGCCATCGACTTGACCGACTCGGCGTGTCCTTGGACGAGCGCGGCCAGGCTCTGCAGGAACTCCCGCTCCTTCGCGAGGAAGGCGTTGACCGCGGCGCGCTCCTGGTCGGTCGTGAGCTCTGCCGCCGAGGTGCCGGCGGCGCTGGCCGCGCGCTCCTTCGCGTCCGCGACGATCCGTGCGGCCTCGTCGCGCGCGCGCTCGATGATCTCGTCGGCCTGGCGCGCGACGTCGTCGAGGTCGGGGGCGCCCACGACCGGAGCCGCGGAGGCCTGCGCGCGCAACCGTTCGTTCTCCGCCAGGGTCGCCTGCAGCGAGGACGTCACCTCGTCGAGGAACTCGTCGACGTCGCGCATCCGGTAGCCGCCGAAGCGCGAGACCCGGAACTCCTTCTGCTGGATCTCGAGCGGCGTGATCCCCCGCCCGCTCGGGGCGCGCGGTGCCTCCTGCTTGCCTGCCATCACGGCCTCCTCAGCACAACACGGACTGCAGCACGAAGATCACGATGAACGCAACCACCACCGAGAGGTCGAACATCCCGGCGGGAGGGATGATCTTCCGTAGCGGGCGCAGCATCGGCTCGGTCACGTCGAACAGCAGGTCGTACGCGGTGCGGAGCGGACCGGTGATCGGACGGCGCACCCCGAAGAACTCGAGCCACGACACGACCACGCGAACCAGCAGCAGGATCCACGCAACCGTGAGCGCTGCGCAGATCAGGCGGGAGATCGGAGAGGTCGCGAGCATCGGCCGGGAAGGCTAACAGGCCTGCCGGAGCGGCCAGCCGGAGCGGCCAGCCGGAGCGCGAAGCGTCAGAACTGGTTGTAGAAGCCGGTCCCCGCGATCTTCTCCCGCTCCTCGGCGGAGACCTCCACGTTGGCCGGCGTGAGGAGATAGACGCGGTTGGCCACGAGCTCGATCTTGCCGTCGAGCCCGTAGACGAGGCCCGAGGCGAAGTCGACCAGTCGGCGCGCGATCGAGTCCTCGGTGCTCTGCAGGTTCATGATCACCGCCGTGCCTTCCTTGAAGCGGTCGGCGACCTCGCGGGCCTCGTTGAAGCGCCGGGGCTCGGACTTGTGGATCGCGGAGGTGGCGGCGGGGGCCGGACGCGGCGCCGCGATCGTGCGCACCACGCCCTCGGCCTCGGCCGGGACCTCGCGGACGGCCTGCGGCTTCATCCGGCGCACCGGCGCGGGCTCGGCCTCGGGGATCTCGTCGACGAACTCGTCCTCGTCTTCGACGAGCCCCAGATAGTTCAACGTCTTCTTCCACGCACCCGGCATGGCGTCCGTCTCCTCCTCATCTCACGGCGTTGCGTGCGCCGAACAGCGCCGTTCCGATGCGGACCATCGTAGCGCCTTCCTCGACCGCGACCTCGTAATCCAACGACATCCCCATCGAGAGTTCCAGCACGTCGGGATGGTTTTCCCGTACCCGGTCGCGGAGCTCCCGGAGGCGCGCGAACCATGGTCGTGCCTGCTCGGCGGTCTCCGTGAGCGGAGGGATCGTCATCAGTCCACGCAGGCGAAGGCCCTCGAGCGAGGCGACGAGGTCCGCGAACCGTGCGACCTCGGCAGGGTCGAGCCCGGCGCGCTCTCCCGTGAAGTCCACCTCCAGCAGCGCGTCCAGCGTGCGCCCCGCACGGGCGGCGCGCCCGGCCAGCCGACGCGCCGCGTGCTCCCCCGCCACGGTCTCGACCACGTCGGCGAGGTCGGCCACGTGGTGCGCGGTGCTCGACCGGAGCGCCCCGATGTAGTGCCAGCGACACGCGAGCCCGCCGAGCCCTTCACGCGCGTCGCGCAACTCCTGGACGTAGTTCTCGCCGATCGCCCTCACGCCCGCCTCGACGACCCAGCGGACCCGATCGACCGGCACCGTCTTCGCCGCGGCGACGAGCGTGACCTCACCCGGCGCGCGGCCCGCCCGAGCGGCCGCCGCGCCGATCCGCGCCCCGATCTCCTCGAGGTTCGCGACGACCCGTTCGCGCGTGGCCTCCACGACCCCGAGCATAGAGAAGGGGCGGAGGGGCTCTGCCAGGAGGCGGGGGAAGGGCGCCTCCTCGCTCGAGCCTCCCCGCCCCCACGTGCGTCTCGCGCGGGGCCGCGCGGGGCGGCGGATGCCGCTAGCTCTTCAGGAAGTCCGGGATGTCGAGGTCCTCCTCTGCGTCGAACGACACGGGGGCCGGCTCGGCCTCGGTGGTTGCGAAGACGTCGGACTCGTCGTCCTGCAGGATCGAGGGCAGCGACGGCTCGGGGCGCGACTCCCGCTCCGGCTCCTCCAGCAGCCGGGACAGGCGGCTCTCGAAGCGGTTGTCGGCCGCGGCCGGGCTCGACTTGTCGAAGCCGGCGGCGACGACCGTGACACGCACCTCCTCGCCGAGCATGTCGTCGACGACCGCGCCGAAGATGATGTTGGCGTCGGGATGCGCCACCCGTGTGATGGTGTCCGCCGCCGTGTTGACCTCGTGCAGGCTCAGGTCGGTCGGCCCTGCGATCGACAGCAGCACGCCCTTCGCACCGTCGATCGAGGATTCGAGCAGCGGGCTCGAGATCGCCGCCTTCGCCGCCTCGGTGGCGCGGTCCGCGCCCGACCCGATCCCGATCCCCATCAGGGCCGAGCCTGCGCCGGCCATCACGGACTTCACGTCGGCGAAGTCGAGGTTGATCAGGCCCGGGGTCGTGATCAACGAGGTGATCCCGTCCACGCCCTGGTATAGGACCTGGTCGGCCATCCGGAACGCCTCGACCATCGGCATGTTGGGGTCGGCGACCTGCAGGAGCCGGTCGTTGGGCACCACGATCAGCGTGTCGACGGCCTTCTTCAACTCGGTGATCCCCACGTCGGCCTGGGTGGCGCGCTTGCGGCCCTCGAAGCCGAACGGGCGGGTGACCACGCCGATCGTGAGCGCCCCCAGGTTGCGCGCGATCTCGGCGATCACGGGCGCCCCGCCGGTGCCCGTGCCGCCACCCTCGCCGGCCGTGATGAACACCATGTCGGCGCCCTTGAGGATCTCCTCGATCTCGTCCGAGTGCTCCTCGGCGGCGCCCTTGCCGACCTCCGGGTCGGAGCCTGCGCCCAACCCTCGAGTGGTCTCGCGACCGATGTCGAGCTTCACCTCCGCGTCAGACATCAGCAGCGTCTGCGCGTCGGTGTTCACGGCGATGAACTCGACGCCCCGGAGGCCTGCCTCGATCATCCGGTTCACCGCGTTCACGCCGCCGCCGCCGACCCCGAGCACCTTGATCACGGCGAGGTAGTTCTGGGGAGCGTCCATCCGTCCTGTCCTCCACACGGGCCCCGGCCCGTCTACCTGGGGAGATGCCGTTTCCTCCGCGCTAACACTAACCGTCAAGTTCACGGTTATTGTCATATGTACCTACAGTAGAGGTAAGCAACCTACTAGCGGGATGCCGTCTCGTCAAGCCACGACGGGACCCTCCAGGCCGGGACGATGTGTCGTTCGCATGACAGCGCCCTCACGGCGCCAACGTGCCGCCGCCGCTCAGCGTGGCCGTCGGCGCGGCCGGAACGCTGACGTCGATCGTGGCGACATCGTGGCTGCCCGCGGACGCCCAGCGAAGGACCGCCCGCAGGGCCTCCCCCTTCGCCACGTCTTGCCCGGCCGTTCCGTAGTCGACCTGGACCCCGTCGTCGAGCCGCACCGTCATCGAATGATCGGTCCCAACGGTCACGGAGGCCACCCGGGCGCGGACGACGGGCGGCATCGCGCCGAGCGCGGCGGCGGCCCCGGCGAGATCCGAGGGGGACAGCTGGTCGAGCACGCCCTCGATGCGGGGCAGGGACGCGGTGGGCGCGCCCGGCAGCGCCGTTGCGTCGCTCGCGATCACCTCGCCGCCCGGGGAGATCGCGACCGGCTGGCGCTCGACCACCCGTATCCGCACCGTGCTCGGCAGGTCGCGCTCGACCGTGGCCGACGCGATCCATGGGCTCGTCTCGAGACGGGCCACGGCCGCGGCGACGTCCAGGTGGAACACGTTGGTCCCCTCGTGCACGCCCGCGAGCGCGGCCACCTCCGCGCCGGTGAGCCGCCGCTCCCCGCTCACCCGGACGTGCGCGGCCGCGAACAGCGGCGTGTAGGTGGCGGCGAACGCCGCGGCCACGGCTAGGGCGAGCCCGAGCACCGAGAGCACGATCGACCGCCGGTGCCGCCGGAGCCGCTCACCCACCTGGGAAGGCCCCCACGAGATGGACCTCGGGCTCCAGGACGATCCCCGTCGCCGTTCGCACGCGCGTCTGGACGAGGCGGATCAGGGCCACGACGTCGGCCGCCCGCGCGCCGGGGGACGTCACGATGAAGTTCGCGTGCGTCTCGGAGATCCTCGCGCCTCCGACGGTCGTTCCCTTGAGGCCGGCCGCGTCGATGACCCGCGCCGCATGGTCGCCCTCGGGGTTCTTGAACACGCTCCCGCAGGTCGCCTCGGCAAGGGGTTGGGTGCGGCGCCGGTAGTCGCGGCCGGCCTGCATCCGCGCGCGGATCTCCCCCTGGGTCGCCGGCTCGAGCTTCACGGTCGCGGCCACGACGACACCATCGGCGGGCAGCCGCGAGCCTCGGTACGAGAACCCCGCCTCGATCCCGGCAACCGCGAGGCGCTCGCCTCGATCGAGCAGGAACAGTTCGACGCGCTCCACGACGTCGGCCATCTCACCGCCGTGCGCCCCCGCGTTCATCCACACGGCACCGCCGACCGTGGCGGGGATCGCCACCGAGAACTCGAGCCCCGACAGGCGATGCCGAAGCGCCACCCCCGCGTGGGCGGGCAGCGGCTTCGCCGCCCCCGCCGTGAGCCGATCCCCCTCGTGCGTGGACCACCGGAACTCCCGGCCGAGCCGGAGCACCAGCCCGTCGAAACCCTCGTCGGACACGAGCAGGTTCGAGCCCTTCCCCACGACCAGGATGTCGACCCCGCTCTCAC
>JBLMXP010000087.1:0-8401 GCA_050257835.1 Planctomycetaceae bacterium
CTTCTGCTTCGTCGACGGCGACACCGGCGCCGTGCGCTCCGAGGGCGCCGCGATGACCTGGGACCAGGTGGCCTCGCTCCTTCGCGATGCGCTCCTGGACGAGGAGCTGGCGTCGCGGTGACGGCGGTCGCGGCCGTCGGCGCGGCGCTCGCGGTCGTCGCCGGCCTCCGCTCGACCTGGTCGCCGTGAGGAGCGTCGATGCTGGGAAGCATCACCCCGCTCGGGGAGCGGGGACGCGGATCGAGGTGGGTGCTGACGGCGACGGCCTACCTGGTGGGCTCCGTCCTCGGCGGGCTCGTCGTGGGCGCTGCGGCCGGCCTGGTCGGCGCGCTCACGGTCGGCGCGCTCGACGTGCCGGCCGCCGCGCGGCTCGCGGTGCTCGGCGTCGCGGTGCTCGGCGGGTTCGCGCTCGACCTCCGCCTGTTCGGCCTGCGTCTGCCGACGAACCACCGTCAGGTCGACGAGGAGTGGCGCTCGCGCTACCGGGGGTGGGTGTGGGGCCTCGGGTTCGGCGTGCAGCTGGGCCTGGGGGTCGTGACGATCGTGACCACCTCCACCGTCTACGCGACCGTGCTCGGCGCCGCGCTCACCGGGAGCGTGACCGGCGGCGTCGTGGTCGGCGCCGTGTTCGGGCTGGCGCGGGCGCTGCCGGTGTTCGCCGTTGCGCGGGTGCGCCGGCCCGACCAGCTGCTGCACGTGGACGGGACGCTCAGGCGGCTCGCGGGACCTGCGCGCCGGGCTACCTACGTCGCGGGCGGCACGCTCGCCGCCACGGCGCTCGCGTTGGCGGGGTCGGTCCGGTGGTGACCCTGCGGGGCGAGGGGCTCGCGCTCGACGTCCGCCGCGGCTGGGAGGCGCGGATGTGGACCCCCGACCTGCCGCCGCCGGCGATCAACCGCCCGGTGGTCCGGCTCGCGAACTTCCCGCTGCCGCTCACGAAGGACACCTACGCGGAGGACGTCGCCGACTCCCTGCAGCGTGGCCAGGTCGTGGCCTCGCTCGTCGAGTTCGACCCGTCGCTCGCCGACCGCGGTCTGTACGCGCCGCAGGGCGCGCCCGACCTGCAGGTGGGCGACCTCGATCCGCGCGCGGTCCAGCGGCCGCATCCGGGTCGCGCGGGCCTCCAGCGGTTCTTCTCGGTGAACGGCCGGGCGTTCAGCCTGTACGTGATCGCGCGCGAGGGTGCCGGGATGCCGGGCGCGCTGGCCGAGCTGGCGGCGAGCCTACGGACCCTGACGGTGGAGGCGCCGTGACCGCGCTGCTCTGGGTCGCGATCGCCGTGCTCGGGCTGCTCGTGCTCTGGCTCGGCTTGGCGCTGGCCGGTGTCGTGCGCGAGCAGGCGGTCCTCCGCGAGCGGGTCGACGCGCTCGAGGGCGCGCCGGTGCGCCTAGGGTCGGGCCTCCCGTTGGGCGCGCCCGCGCCGGCGTGGGAGGTGCGGACCCCCGAGGGCGACCTGCGCACGTCGTCGGCGTTCGCGGGAACCCGCCACGTGGTGCTGTTCGCCGACGCCGACTGCGCCGCGTGCGACGAGGTCGTGCCCGACGTCGTGACGGCGGCCGCCGCCGGCGCGCTCCCGCCGGTCGCGGTGATCGGCCGGGGCGACCCCGAGGCGACCCCGGCCGCGTGGCGCAGCCCGGACCCGCGCGTGATCGTCGGGGCCGAGCGCGCCGACGACGCAACCTCCTCGTACCAGGTGGAGACGAGCCCGCACGCGTTCGTGGTCGACGAGTCGGGGTTCGTCGTGGCCCGGGGCGGCGCGGCCTCGGTCGAGGACGTTCGCGCGCTCGTGCGCGGCGCCGACGGGATCCGGATCGTGCCCGGAGGCGACGGTGGCTGATCCGCTCACCCGTCGCAGCTTCCTCACGCGCGCCTCGGGCGTGGCGCTCACGGGCCTCGCCCTCGCGGCCGGCGTCGGGCGGGAGCGTGCGTCCGCGCACGTGTCGCCGCCCCCGTGCCGGGTCCGGTGCGAGCCGATCAGCAAGACCGGCTGCGCCTGCGGCGGCAACCTCTACCGCTGCTCGGGCTGCGGCACCACGGTGCACGTCTGCGCGACCCGCGACCGGTTCGCGCCCTTCTGTCTGCGTCGCGCCTGCTGACGCCGAGATCGCGGCAGCCCGGTCAGGCTCTCCAGATGCCGACGATCGGATCGGCGGCCGCCGCCGCCCCCGCGTGCTGGCCGAGGGCGAACGCGTCTTCCATCGTGCGGAGGAAGCTGTAGTGATCCGCGAAGCCGCCCGCGTCGCCGGCGACGACGGGGTCGCCGACGACGGCGAAGACGATGTGGCCTCCGCCGTGGAAGGCGTTGGGGCATGTGTCCCACGCGCTGCAGGGCGTCGCGTCGTTCGAGCCGCCGCCGCCGCCAGTCGAGGCTCCCTCGTCGAACGTGACGATCAGGATCGAACGCTCGTCGAACGCGGGCGAATCCATGATCTTCGGCACCTCACGACGGAGGAAGGCGTCGAACTGCGTGAGGGGGCCGCCCTTGAGACCGGGCGAGCAATTGTCGTGCGCGTCCTCGCACATGTTCGGAACGATGAAGTTGAACCGTGGCATCGTGCGGTCGGCGTCGGGTTCGGCCAGCGTCGCGTCGAACGCCGACGTGTCGTTCGGCAGGTCCGCGCTCCCCATGGCAACGACGTTGTCGCGGCAGAGTTGCGACCGGCTGCCGTCCCAGGTGCCGTTCGTCGCGACGACGTCGTCGTAGTAGACGGCGGGGTCGTGCTTGACCGCGTAGTGGTTCAAGGTCTTGGACGAACCGTTGTCGACGAGTCCACACGGCTCGGCCATCGACTCGTTCCAGACGTGCCAGCTCACGTCAGCCTCCGAGAGCTCTCCGAACAGGTTCGGCACGTCCTGGTGACACCGGGCGGGCGGGTAGTCGAACTGCTCGCACGGCGTGTACTGGCCGGAGGTCATCGCGACGTAGTTGGCGGTCGAGAAATGCGTGATCCCCCAGTAGTCCGTCAACCAAGCGGACTCCGGTCGAAGCTCCCGGGTCAGGTACGGCATCGAGTTCGCGTTGACCTTGGTGATCTCGGTGTTCTCGCCGACGATCACGAAGACCCGGCTGAGCGACGGGACGCCGCCCGACGCGATCGCGGGCGGACCCGAGACGGGAAGCAGGATCCCCGAGAGCGCGAGGGCCGCCAGGATCGGTCGAACGACGTGGCGACGAGACATCGCGCGAGCTCCTTCGGTCGGGGGGACGCCAAGTCTATCCCTCAGGGTCTCGCCGCGCGACCGGGCACGTGCGGCGACCGAGATCGCCAACGTCTTCCAAGGGATCGTGGACGGCTGAGGGTGAGGACGACCGCGCCGCTCGCCCCGTCACGAGGCCGAGCGGAACCAGACGCGGTAGTCGGTGAACGTGGGCTGGTAGCGGTCGTAGGCGATGCGGCGGATCCCCTTGGTCCACGTGAGCGAGGGCTCGTCGTTCACCTTGTAAGGGGCGCGGCTGGCGTCCGTCAGGGCGCGAAGGGGTGACCACGTGGCGCCGCCGTCGGAGGACTCCGCATAGAGCACGTCGATCCGCGCGCCGCTCGCGAGCGGGTCGCATGGGTCGGCGAGCGCGGCGTTGCGCCGGCATCCCGCGAACGCCACGAGGATCTTGCCACTCGGAGCCGGGAGCACGGCGGGACCGTAGCCGCCGGCGTAGACGACGCCGGTGACCGTCACCGGCCAGGTGGCCACGGCGATCGGG
The DNA here is from genome assembly GCA_050257835.1 of Planctomycetaceae bacterium. Lineage (GTDB taxonomy): Bacteria > Actinomycetota > UBA4738 > UBA4738 > HRBIN12 > AC-51. The sequence continues at coordinate 3,701 of JBLMXP010000087.1, forward strand.
TCTGCCAGCGTGGCACCGTCGAACACCTGCAGGTCGAGGGCGTCGGCGGTCGTGTAGGCGAGGGCGACGCGGGCGTCACCGGCTGAGACTGCGCCACCGGCTCCGGGGTAGCGGACGCCGTCGTTCGGGCTCGACGGCGTGAGCGCGACCGGCACGGAGGTCGGTCCGAGGTCGGCGCCGCCGGTGGAGGAGGTGAGGGCGACCTGCCGTCCGCCGGGACCGGAGAACCAGACCACCGCGAGGTCGTTCCCGCTGACCGCGATGTCGGGGAGGCCTGCGTAGCCGTTCGCGTATCCGGTCGAGCGCGACGTCGTGGTCCCGATCGTGCGCTTGGCCCACGTGGCCCCGCGGTCGTCGCTGATCGCGAGTCGGATCGCCCCGGCGCCTGCGTCGGTCCACACCGCGTAGATCCGGCCGCCGCCGACGGCGAGGCGCGGGTAGTCGACCCGTCCCTTCGGCGGACTCAGCGTGCGGACAGGGCGCCAGTGAGCGCCTTCGTCGGTGCTGACGCGCAGCTGGAACCGTCGCGGCGCCGTCGGCTTCTCATGGAGGTAGCTCGTCTGCGTCACCCAGCCGACGACCGCGACGTTCCCGTCGGCCGCGAGTGTCGGCCGTTCGGCCTGGACCTTGCTGGGGCTGGCCCGGCGCGGCCGCGACCAGGCGGGGGTGGCGTCGGCCGCGGGGGCCCGTTGGACGAACACGCCCATGTACGGGCCGGCGTCGTCGGCGCAGCGGCCGCTCGGGGGCGGGCAGTCGCTCGCCCAGGCCGCGAGCAGCCGGTGCGTGGTGGCCGCCAGCGCCTTCCCCGGGTTCCAGGTCGACGGGGGAGCGAGGGGCTTGGGCTTCGTGAACGAGACCGCGGCCCTCGCGGGGCTCACGCCGGTAAGCGTCGGGAGCAGCGCGAGCGTGAGCACGGCGGGCAGCACGCGGATCCGTCGCATCGCGACGCATCCTACCGGGCGCCGCTCACCAGCCGTTGCGGTGGATCTGCTCGTCGAGCGGCCGTCTCCGCCGCGCCGAGCCGGAGCCCGTCGGCGCCTCGTCATCGGCCCGGTAGCCGAAGCCGAGCACCCCGATCGGCCTGATCCCGTCCGGGACGCCGAACCGGTCCAGGAGCTGGCGCTCGCCGACGGAGATCCCGAAGAAGAATCCGCCGAGACCTTCGTCGACGGCGGCGAGCAGCGCGAGCATCGAAGCCATCGCCGCGTCGATCTCCCAGAACTTGACCGGCCAGCGCTCCTCGTGGTCCAGACCGAACGCGATCTTGTCGGGTTCCGCGTAGCGCGCGAGGTAGGGACGCTTGTCGGCGATCGGCAGGACGATCACGGTCGGACCGACGGCGATCTCGTCCGGGTCCGCAGGGAACGCCGGGTCGTCGGTGATCCGCCAGAACTCCGCGACCGTCGCCGGCGTGTCGAGGACGAGGAAGTCCACGCCCTGGGAGAACCCTGCGCTCGGGGCTCGACGGGCGACGTCGAGGATCCGGTCGATCATCCCGGGCGGGACCGGTCGCTGGTCGAACCGCCGGACCATCCGGCGTCGTCGTAGGACGTCGCTGAACTCCATCGGCGCAGCGTACGCCTGTCGCCCGTTCCCAGGAGGCGTGAACGCCCTAAGGCGGGGTCCTCGGTCCGGTGGGGTCCCTCGCCCGGTTCTGAGCGAACCCTCCTCGCGCACGCTGGCGGCACCAGCCTCGGACGGGGGCGGGGGAGGTGAGCGCCATGGGTGGACGGTTCCAACCGGAGGGCGAGCGGCAGGGATCACGGGCGGGTCCCGCGCGAACGCGGCGCCACGCGCTCGTACTGGTCGCGATGCTCGGCGTCACCGTCGTCGCCGTCGTCGCCGGGTACCTGTTCCAACCCGACGGGCAACGAGCCGACGCGGCGCCCGCCGCGGCGCCGCGCGCGACGAGCCCGTACACGATCTTCGGCGTGAACGACCTCGGCATGCACTGCTACCAGAAGGACTACCGGGCGTTCCTGATCCTGCCGCCCGCGAACACCCTCAAGGTGCAGGTGTTCAAGCGGTCGGCCGAGGACGCGACGCTGGTGACCAAGGGCATCACGGTCTCGTTCACGATCGCGCACAACACCTACTCGGCGGGGAAGACGAACTTCTGGAAGTTCGCGGCGGACTACGGCTTCAAGGTGAAGCCCAACGTCGGGATCACCGGCACGAAGCTGTCCGGGAAGATGCACCTGTCGGCGGACAAGAAGTACTGGGTCGCCGAGTACATCCCGGTCACGCCCTACGAGGACGACGGGACCTGGGATCCGTTGCAGCGGGCGATCGTGACGGTCAAGGACGCGGCGACGGGGAAGGTCCTCGCCACGCAGAAGCCGATCGTGCTCCCGGTGTCCGACGAGATGAACTGCGCGCTCTGTCACGGGGCGTCGGGGTCGCCGCGGAACATCCTGCGCGCCCACGACACGAACGAGGGCACGACGCTGCTCACCGATCTGAGCGCCGGCACGCGCCACGCCTGCAGCGAGTGCCACGCCGACAACGTGCTCGGGGCTCCGGGCAAGCCCGGGGTGCTGCCGCTGTCGCAGGCGATGCATGCCTGGCACGCCGACAAGATGGACCCGGCCACGACGGCGGGGCTCGACACGCCGTGCTACGCGTGCCACCCGGGAGCCAAGACGCGCTGCCTGCGCGGCGCGATGGCGGCGGTCGGGCTCACCTGCACCGATCCCCGGTGCCACGGGACGATGCAGCACGTCGCGGACACCCAGGCAGCCGGTCGCCAGGCCTGGCTGCAGGAGCCGCGCTGCGAGACCTGCCACGGTGCGAAGTACGGGGAGAGCGCGAACACGCTCTACCGGAACTCCTACCTGCGGAACGGGCCGGAGGGCATGAACGGCAGGATCATGTGCGAGACCTGCCACAACAGCACGCACGCAGAGTGGCCGTCGATGCGCAGCGTCGACAACCAGCTGCCGGTGAACGTCCAGGGGTTGCCGACGTACATCCGCCGCTGCACCGCGTGTCACCAGGCGGAGAGCGGTGGGATCCACGGCAACACCGGAGGTTGAACGGCCAAACGGAAGGGGCGGGGCGGCTGCTCCGCCCCTTCCGTCGATCGGCGAACCATGGATCGGGCCGCTGGTATTGCCTGGGAGCGCATCCATCCCGTAGGGTCTCGACCCGTCCGAGGGAGGGGGGCCGATGAGACCTGAGGGGACCGACGTCGCACGGCGGGGTCGCACGGGCGCCGTGCTGCTCTGCCTCGCGCTCGGGGCGACCCTGCTCACCCTCGCGCCGCGGGCCGCACACGCGTCGATCACCGCCGCCTGGGTGATCGAGGAGAACGCGAAGCCCGGCACGCGGGACTGGCGGATCGCGTCGGCGGCGCCCACCGACATCCAGGGCTACGCCGATCGCGTGAGCGCGCAGCGGGGCGACAAGGTCCGCCTGTACGTCGACACGACGGCCGCCACCTACCACGTCGACGCCTACCGCCTCGGGTGGTACGGGGGCGACGGCGCGCGCCTGGTCTGGTCCTCGGCCGCGCTGAACGGCGTCCACCAGCGCAGGCCGACGATGGACCCGAAGACCCACATGGTCGAGGCGCCGTGGAAGCGCTCGCTCACGATCACGATCGGGCCGCGCTGGGTCCAGGGCGACTACCTGCTGAAGCTCGTCGCCTCCACGGGCGGGCAGTCCTACGTGCCGCTCGTGATCCGCGACGACGCGAGCAGGGCCCCGATCGCGATCGTGAACCCCGTCACGACCTGGCAGGCCTACAACTACTGGGGCGACGCCAGCCTCTACGACGGCCCGAGCGGCGGCTCGTCCGATCGCGCGACGGTCGTCTCCTACGACCGGCCCTACGACCAGCAGCGGGGGGCCGGGCGGCTGCTCGACGACCTGCCGCTGATCGGCCTCGTCGAGAGCCAGGGGTTCGACCTCACCTACCTGACCGACCTCGACCTGCACGCGCGCCCGGGCCTGCTGCGGCGGCACAGGGGCGTGCTCTTCACCGCCCACGACGAGTACTGGTCGACGGCGATGCGCAGCGGCGTGACGAAGGCGCGTGCGGCCGGCGTCAACCTCGCGTTCTTCGGCGCGAACGCCGTCTACTGGCACATCCGGGTGAAGGACTCGCCGCTCGGTCCGGGCCGGCGCATCGTCTGCTACAAGTCCGCGGCCGAGGATCCGCTCTCGGGCGTGAACGACGCCGAGGTCACGGTGAAGTGGCGCGATCCTCCGCTCCGCCAGCCGGAGACGTCCCTGCTCGGCTCGATGTACGGCTGCTACGGCGTGTCACCGCAGGACATGGTGGTCGGCAACGCGAAGGCGTGGATCTACGACGGCACCGGTCTGCGAAACGGCGACGCGATCGCCGGGGTGGTGAGCGGCGAGGTCGACTGGGTCTGGGAGAAGAAGCCGACGCCGGGCAACCTACAGGTGCTGGCGCACTCACGGATCTCGTGCGGCGACGGCTCGCACGTGCACACCGACATGGTCTACTACTCGACCAGGAGCCACGCGGGCGTGTTCCACACCGGCAGCATCGGCTGGCTCGAGGGGATGGGCTGCGGCCCCGTCGACCCCGGATGCGAACAGGACGCCCGGGCGATCACGCTGAACGTGATCCGGGCCTTCGCGCGACGTCCGGCCGGCTACGCCCATCCCGCGGTGGCGAACGCGAAGAAGTTCGGCTACGTGCTCACCAAGCCGACGTCCCCCTGAGCCGAC
>JBLMXP010000088.1:0-7367 GCA_050257835.1 Planctomycetaceae bacterium
CACCACGCCGAACCCGAGCTGCGCGCCGAACCCGAGCCCCCAGACCCAGCCGCGGTACCGGGAGCGCCACTCCTCGTCGACCTGCCGGTGGTTCGTGGGCAGGCGCAGGCCACCGAGTCGCAGATCGAGCGCGAACCCGACGAGCAGCCCGATGCCGAGCACCGCGAGCCGAACGGCGGTCGAGATGTCGAGGGCACCGACCGTGATCGCCCCGACCGCCCCGGCCAGCGCGCCCACCACGAGTCCGCCGATGACGGAGCCCACCAGGTAGGCCGTCGCCGTCAGCCACCACTTCGATCCGCGTCCCCGCTCCCCGAGCGGGGTGATGCTTCCCAGCATCGACGCTCCTCACGGCGACCAGGTCGAACGGAGCCCGGCCACCACCGCGAGGATCACGCCCACGGCGACGACCGGCATCACCGCGATGCCAGCTCCTCGTCGAGCAGCGCGTCGCGGAGCAGCGACGCCACCTGGTCCCACGTCATCGCGGCGCCCTCCGAGCGGACCGTCCCCGACTTCGCCTCGACGACGCAGAAGTCCGGGGACATCGCGACCGAGAAGTCCTCCCACGCCTGCGAGGACTGCACGACCGGCACGTCGCTCGGCGCCAGCTCGCGCAGGCGCGACGGGCTCTCGAAGGCGGGATCCTTCACGACCACGACCACCCGCGCGTCGCCGGGCAGCGGGGTCCGCCTCCCCGGTTGCAGCCCGTCCCAGAACGTCTTGCACGTGAGGCACCCGGTCGAAAGGAACGCCACCACCGTGTTCACGCCAGAAGCCATCGACACGACGACCCGATCGCCGTCGAGCGTCGTCCCGCTGATGTCGTGGGCTTCGGTCGCGTGCCCCCGCGGTCCCGGCAGGTGCGTCGGCAAGGTCGGCGCGCGGTCGAGCGTCACCGGCTGCGCGCCGCCGTCATCGTGAGCGTGGTCGTGGGTCTCGTCCTCGTCGGGCGCGGGCAGGCGCCGGAGGATCTCGGCGTGGCTCCGCAGTAGGGCGACCACCAACACGCCGAGCAACGCGAGCACGATCGTCTCCACGACCACGACCCCGGTGAGGAACCCCGTGCTCACAAGCACCCCGCCTCGTGGGTGCAGGTGTGCTGGTCGACGGCCGAGGAGCAGTTGCAGTTCAGGCAGTCGATCCGGCAGGGGATCACGCACGTCACGAGCCGGCACTGGATCGGCGTGACGTACGGGATGTCCGTGTTGCACTGGCCGTAGCGGAACACGACGCAGCACGTCTTGAAGTTCTTGCAGTCGTCGTTGCCGCAGTGACAGCCGCCGGGGCACGTCGACCCGTGGTTCATCGAGCAGTCGAGGTAGTAGCGGAGGTTCGTGGTCCCGCACAGGTTCGTGCCCCCGTAGTTGCACTGCCACCAGCCGCCTACGAACGTGTTGGGCGGGCACCCGAAGTTCGACCCGCCCGGCAGCGTGCAGCAGAACGCGGTGTAGGAACCGCAGCAGCGGCTGTTCGGGGGGCACTGCGAACAGGTCCGCCGCACGACGTCCTTCGCAGGGACCGGACGCGTCGTGTAGCGGACCGGCGCCACCGACATCGCGGAGGCGGCGGTCGCGAGCCGCTCGAGCCCCTTGCGGGTGCGGGTCGTGCCGGGGGCGACGGCCCGCGTGGCGCGGTCCAGGAGCCCGGCGGCGCTCAGGTTCACGCGACCGCCTCGGGGTCGACGCCCGGCCACAGGCTCGGGTGGCCCGGCCCGATCCCGGCCAGCGCGAGCGACTCGTCGGTCCGACCGTGCTCGTCGTGGTGATGGTGCTCGTCGTCGCGGTGGACCGGCGGGACCCACGCCCGCCACGCCGCCGGCGCCTCGGCCACGGCCACGACGGCGAGCCATCCCGCGAGCCCGAGCCCGGCTGCGACGGCAACCGCGCCGACGGCGCCGAGCCCCGCCAGCCACGCGAGCGGCACCGGAGCGCCACTCAGCACGTACGCGAGGCCGCCCGTCGCGGCGACGACGTTCAAGGCGAGGTGCAGCCGGCTCGGCGGCACCGCCTTCGCGCCGGCGCACCCGCACGATCCGGCGTCCGGCCGCATCCGCAGGACGTGGCCGAGGAAGCCGGCGAACACGCCGTAGGCGGCCGCCAGGACGAGCGTGCCGGCCGGCAGGATGAGGGCGACGACGCCGGCGGCGATCTCGACCCCGCCGACCACCCGGCCGAGCGCGTCGCTGCCGGGCAGCCCGGCGTCCAGGAGCGCCTGGCCGGTGGCGCGCGGCCGGATCACCTTCGCGGCGCCGGCGAGCACGAGCAAGCCGGCGGCGAGGAGGACGAGCGGAGCGATCGCGTCGGGCGTCACGACCGGGCGAGGCTACCGGCCTCGCGCGCGGAGGGTCAAACGGCGTCGCCGCGGGCGGCGGGTTCGCTCCGGGTGTCCTCGGGGACGAGGCGACGTTCCGGTGGGCCGGCCGACGCGGCCAGACGCACGGCCGCCGGCGCGGCGACACGCACGGCTGCCGGCGGGGCCGTGGCCGTCGTCCGCGATGCGACGGACCGGCTCACGAGCACGAGCGAGAGCGCCACGGCCAGGACCAGCACACCGATCGCGACCTCGAGCGGGCCGAGCCGGTCCGGCGCCCGTCGAGGCCGGTGCGTGGCCGACGCCGTCGTCGTGCGCTTCGCGCTCACGTGGCCCACCTCCATGACGAGGATGCGCCGCCGCGCGCCGATCGGTCGTCCGCGTCACGAAGGGTTCACACCCCCGTTGACGAAGCTTGACCTGGCCTTGGCCCGAGGGGGGCGGTGCCGTGACGACGCGCCGCCTCGTCCTGCAGGACCCGCACGTCGACCTTCTCGGTCCCGGACAGCGGCAGGGCGTCGAGGAACCACACGCGGCGGGGATGCTGGAAGGCGGGCCCGTGCTCGCGCGTCCACGCGCGGACCGCCGCCTCGTCGAGGGTCGCGCCCGGCTCCGGCACGACGAACGCGACCGGGACCGCGCCCTTCACGTCGTCGGGCACCGCCACGACGGCCGCCTGTCGGATCGACGGGTGAGACTCGAGGAGCTGCACGACCGCGCCCGGGTACACGTTCTCCCCGCCGCACACGAACATGTCGTCGACCCGGCCGACGAAGTGGAACCACCCCTGCTCGTCGCGGCGCATCACGTCCCCGGTCCGGCACCAGCCGTCGACGACCTTCTCGGCCGTGGCCTCCGGCAGCCCCCGGTAACCGTCCATCATCCCCTCGCCGCGGACCCACAGCTCGCCCGGGCTCGCGTCCCGCCCGGCGTCGTCGACGAGCCGGACCTGGGCCGATGCGAGCGGGTAGCCGACGGTCGTTCGCGGGGGCGGGAGGTCGTCGGGATGGTCGCCGAAGATCGCAGGGAACTCGGTGGTGCCGTACGAGTTGAAGATCCTCGCGTCCGGGAACGCCGCGCGCACCCGCTCCCACAGCGCCTCGGTGAACGGCGCGGACCCGACCTCGATCCCACGGACCGCGCTCAGATCCAGACGGGCGAGCAGGTCCTCCTGCGCCAGCATCAGCGCGAACATCGTGGGCACGCCGGACAGCGTCGTGCAGGCGTACGCGGCCGCGGCCTCGAGGTAGGCCCGTGGGTCGAACCGCGGCTGGAGCACGACCTCGGCGCCGATCGAGAGCGCGATCTTCGTCTCGCCCAGGCCGTTCTTGTGATACAGCGGCGCCGCCACCAGGGTCCGCTCCATGCTGCGGCTCGTGGCCAGCCCCGCCCAGTCCCGGACCGAGGCGACCTGGCTCCGGTGGCTGCACACCACGCCCTTCGGCCGGCCGGTGGACCCGCTCGTGTAGAGGATCACGGCCGGTTCCGACCCGTCCACGTCCGCGGGGGGCAGCGGGTCGCCGGTCGGCTCACCTCCCCCGAGCCTGGCGACGGGCAGGCCGTCGGGCAGGCGCGCGAGCAGGTCCCGATCGCCGAGCGCCAGCGCGAGCCCCGCGTCGTCCGCGATCGCGCCGAGCGTGTCGTCGGGCAGCCTCGTGTTGAGCGGCACCGCGACCGCGCCCGCCCGAACCACCGCGAAGAAGGCCGCCGCGTAGGCGACCGAGTTCTCGCCCAGCAGCCCGACCCGGTCCCCCCGCGCGATCCCCGCCGCCCGAAGGCCCCCGGCGAGACGCGCGCACCGTTCCTCGAACGCCTCGTAGGTGACCCGCTCCGGATCCCCGGCCGACAGATCCACGAACGCGGCCGTGCCGGTTCCGACCGACGGGAGATGCAGGGCGCCGAGGTTCCGCGGCCACGCCGCGGTCCGGATCACGGCGTGATCACGACCTTGCCGAAGACCCGGCGCTCCTCCAGCAGCCGCATCCCCTCCTTCGCGTCCTCGAGCGGCAGCACGCGGTCGATCACCGGCCGCAGCCGCCCGTCGCGGACCAGGTCCAGCAGCGTCGCGAGGTCCTCACGGCGCCACCCGTCGGAGCCGAGCACGTCGAGCTCGGCCGTCCACACGTAGCGCAGGTCCGTCTGCGGCTCGTACCCGGCGGTGGCGCCGCAGAGCAGCACCCGCCCACCGATCCGCGCGCAGCGCAGCGACGGCGCCCACGTCTCGCCGCCCGTCGAGTTCATCACGACGTCGAAGCCACCGCCGCTGAAGAGCCTGCCGGTCGTGCGCCGCGTGTAGGCGACGATGTCTTCCCGGGAGGTGTCGATCGTCTCGTCGGCGCCCAGCTCACGGAGTCGGGCGGCCTTCTCGGCGCTGCCGGTGGCCGCGATCACGTGGGCGCCGGCGAGCTTCGCGAGCAGGACGCAGCAGGTGCCGAGGCCACCGCTCGCCCCGAGGATCAAGATCCGCTCGCCCGCGACGAGCCGCCCCCTCGTGAAGAGCATCCGATGCGCGCTCCCGAAGGCGACCGGCAGGCACGAGGCCGTGACCGCGTCGACGTCGTCGGGCCGGCGCAGCAGCTGCTGGGCCTCGACCTTCACGAACTCGGCGAGCGAACCCCAGGCGGTGTCCCCGAGCATGCCGGTGACGCCGATCAGAGGATCCACCAACACCCGGTCACCCTCGGACCAACCCCGCACGCCGGGGCCTACCGTCGCCACGGTGCCCGCGGCGTCGCAGCCGGGGACCATCGGCAGCGGAGTGGTGATGCCCGGCATCCCGCGCCGCGTGAACAGGTCGTGGTGGTTCAGCGAGGCGGCCTCCACCCGCACCAGGACCTCGCCCTCGCCGGGCTCCGGGGTCGGCACCTCGTCGATCCGCAAGACCTCCGGCCCGCCGTGCTCGTCGAAGAACAGGGCCTTCATCGGCTCACGAACCCGATCGTCCCGCCCGCGCCCGCGACCTCGGCCCGAAGCGTCGGCCGTTCGGCCCGCTCGACGTCTGCCAAGATGCCCGCGCGGAGGAGCGCGCGACGCAGGGCCTGCGGATCGGGGTGGCCGAGCACGAACGTGCGCAGGACGCTCGCGGGCGAGGTCGCCCCCAGCGAGGGGGGAACGCCCTCGAGCCATCGGATCACGAACGGCACCGTGCGACCGAACGGGTGACCCACGAGGTCGATCGTCTCCCACGTGAGGCGCTCGCCGTTCGGGCGCACCCGCTCCCCCGACTCCGGCGTCGTGGTCCCGAAGCCGCCGACCCGCACGCGCGCCGCCACGACGTCCAGCGGCTCGTCGGCCCGAACCGCCCACCACCAGAGGGACCCCGCCTCGGGCGCGTCCGACGCCGTTCGCGGGTCCTCCTGTGCCGGGTCGGGCCCCAGCACCTCGAGGGCGCAGCCGCCCTGCAACGCGAAGATCTGGTTGCGGGTCCCCGCGCCCGGGTGGACGCCGCCGTCGTCGGGATCGACGCCGAGCGCGGCCGCGATCCGGCCCCCCACGCGGACGACGTCGCCCGACACGATCAGGTGGTCGAGCACGAGCCCAGTCATCGTGATCGCGGAGCGTAGCAGCGACTTCGGCGCCGATAGACTGCGCGCGTTCCGAGCCGGACGACATCGGGAGGCCGATGGACGACGAGACGCTCCAGCGATGGCTCGACGACGTGCCGTTCCACGGTCAGCTCGGCCGGATGACGGTCGAACGCACCGACGAGGGCGTCGAGTTGCGGGCGACCCTGCTCCCGTCCGCGGGCAACGCGTCGGACAGCGCCGTCGCGCACGGAGGCGTGGCCGCGACCCTGCTCGACAGCGCGCTCACGTTCGCGCTGATCGCCGCGACCGACCGCGACTGGTCGACCGTCGACCTCCGCGTCGACTACCTGCGGCCCGTGGGCATCGGCGACGTCATGACATCCGCACGCGCGATCCACGCCGGACGGCGGGTCGGACGCGCCGAGGGCGAGCTCCGCGATGCTGCCGGCGCCGTCTGCGCGCGCGCGGTCGGCACGTTCGTCCCGGCCGAGTGAGCCGCTACGGCTTCACGTAGGCGGTCTTCACCGTCGTGAAGAACTCCACCGCGTAGCGGCCCTGTTCGCGGGAGCCGCTCGAGGAGCCCTTCGTGCCGCCGAAGGGGACGTGGAAGTCGACGCCGGCCGTGGGCAGGTTGATCATCACGAGCCCTGCTTGGAGGCGGTCGCGGAACAGCGCCGCGTGCTTGAGCGAGGTCGTCGCGACCCCCGCCGAGAGCCCGAAATCCGTGTCGTTCGCGAGCGCGAGCGCCTGGTCGACGTCGCCGGCCTTGATGACCGTGGCGACCGGACCGAAGATCTCCTCGCGGTTCACGCGCATGTCGTTCGTGGTGCCGATCATCAGCGCCGGCTGGAGGTAGTAGCCGTCGGTGTCCCGCTCCAACCGCTCGCCGCCCCACGCCACCTCGGCCCCTTCCTTCCGGCCGATGTCGAGGTACTCAAGGTCCTGCTGCAACTGATCCTCGGACACGACCGGGCCGATGTGGGTTCCCTCCGCGAGCGCGTGTCCGACCTGCAGCTGCTGCATCCTCGCGACGGTCGCCTCGACGAACGCGTCGTGGATCCCCTCGGTCACGATCAGTCGCGACGACGCCGTGCAGCGCTGCCCGGTCTGGAAGAACGCGCCCTGCACCGCGCAGTCGACCGCGACGTCGAGGTCGGCGTCGTCGAGCACCACGAACGGGTTCTTCCCGCCCATCTCGAGCTGGTACTTGCCGAACCGCTCGGCCATCGACGTGGCCACGCGCGCACCGATCGCCTGCGAGCCCGTGAACGTCACCGCGCGCACGCGCGGGTCGTGCAGCATCCGCTCCCCGACGATCCGCCCCGGCCCCACGACGAGGTTCACGACGCCCGCCGGGATCCCGCTCCGGGAGACGATCTCCACGAGCGACCACGCGCTCGCCGGCACCATCTCGGCCGGCTTGAAGACCACCGCGTTGCCGTAGGCGAGCGCCGGCGCCAGCTTCCACGCGGGGATCGCGATCGGGAAGTTCCAGGGCGTGATCAGCCCGACCACGCCCACCGGCTC
>JBLMXP010000089.1:0-13293 GCA_050257835.1 Planctomycetaceae bacterium
GGCGGCGTCGGTCACGACGCCGGCAGTCTACGGGCCGAGGTCGTCGAGGGCTCCCAGCGCCTTCGTGGCGGCCTCCGCGACCTTGGCCGCACGCCGCCGCTCGGTGGCGGCGACCTCCCGCAGGCGCCGCGCCTCGGCCTCGGCCGCGTCCGCCGCGGCGACCGCCTTGTCGGCGGAGGCCCGCGCGGCCGTTGCGCGCGCCGGGGCGCGCGCTGCCGCCGCGTCGGCGCCGTCGGCCTTCGCCGCCGCGGCCCTGGCCGACTCGGCTGCCGCGCGTACGTCCGCCTCGAGCGCCTTGCGCCGTGCGGCCGGATCGCGGGGGGTGCGCGCGCCGCGCTCGGAGGCGGTCCTGGAGGAGGCGCTTCCCGGCACCACCGTGAGCCCCTCGAACCCGCCGAGACCAGGGAGGGGGCGCGCCTCGCGCTCGACGGTGGCCGTCCGCAGCCGGAGCGCGAGCGCCGGATCCACCGAGGCCGCCTCGAACGTCGACGCGACCGCGTCCCGGTGTGCGGCGGGGGCCTTCCCCGCCGACTCCAGCGCCTGGTCCGCGGCCTCGGTGAGCGAGCGGACCGCCTCGCGGCGATCGTCGGCCGCCGTGCGGAGATCGGTCGCGCCGCCGCGCCCGGCGAGCGCCTGTCGCTGCGCTTCCTCGAGCCGGGCGCCGGCGTCGAGCAGACGCGCGACCGCGTCTGGTCGCGCGCGGGCCGCCGCGTTCACCGCCCACGCCACGAGGGTGGGACGTCGCAGCGCTTTGACGGCCTTCGCGCCGTCGGGGTCGCCGCCCGCGCGGAGGTCGGCGGCGAGGCGGTCGCGGGCGGCCGTGAACCCGTCGGGCGGCAACGCGTACAGCGCGGCCACGTCGTCGTCGATGCTGGGCATCCCCGTTCCTACCGCGGATCGGCTCCCGACGCCAGCGCCGGGCGCCCCGCGGCGGCCGGCCGCGTACGATGCGCGGCGTGCCCGAGGACCTGATCCGGCTGTCTGCCTGCGACGCGGTCGCGCTCCTACGGGCGGGCGAGACGACCCCGTCGCAACTGGTCGAGGCGGCGCTCGCGAGGATCGGGGAGACCGATGGCGCGCTGCACGCGATCCCGACCCGCTGCGCCGACCGCGCGCGCACACACGCCCGCAGGATCGAGGCGGGGGAGGCGCCGGCCGGCCCGCTCGGCGGGCTGCCGATCGCGGTCAAGGACCTGAACGACGTGGCCGGCGTGCGGACCACCTACGGCTCGCCGATCTACGCCGACCACGTGCCGGCGCGTTCGGATCTTCTCGTGGAGCGCCTGGAGGCCAACGGCGCGATCGTCGTGGGTAAGTCGAACACGCCGGAGTTCGGCGCCGGCGCCAACACCTTCAACGAGGTCTTCCCCGCCACGCGCAACCCCTGGGACACGGCGCTCACGCCCGGCGGCTCCTCCGGCGGGTCGGCCGCCGCGCTCGCCGCCGGCCAGGTCTGGCTCGCGACGGGTTCCGACCTCGCCGGCAGCCTGCGCACCCCCGCGAGCTTCTGCGGCGTCGTCGGCTTGCGCCCGGGCCCCGGGCGGGTGGCGTCGGGTCCCAACGAGTTGCCGTTCGACACGCTCGGGGTCGAGGGCCCGATGGGGCGCACGGTCACGGACGTGGCCTTGATGCTCGATGCGCTCGCCGGGGCGGATCCCAGGGACCCCCTGTCGCTCGACGCGCCTGCGCGGCCGTTCCTCGAGGCGGCGCAGGAGGCCCGGCCGCCTCGGGAGGTCGCCTTCACCCCCGACCTCGGCGGCATCACCCCGGTCGACCCCGAGGTCGCCGCGATCTGCGCGGCCGCCGCGGAGCGCTTCACTGAGGCCGGCGCCGAGCTCCGCCATGCGTCGCCCGACCTCGCCGGGGCGCCCGAGACCTTCCAGGTGCTCCGGGCGGCGAGCTTCGTCGCCTCCCTCGGTCCGTTGTACGGGTCCGATCGCGACCGGCTCAAGCCCGATATCCGTTGGAACGTCGAGCGAGGGCTGGCGCTCACGCCCTCGGAGGTCGCCCAGGCCGAGCGCGACCGCGGCCGGATCGCGCAGGCGATGATGGCGTTCCTTCACGACGTCGAGGTCCTCGCGTGCCCCGCCGCGGCGGTGCCGGCGTTCCCGGTGGAGCAGCGTTGGATCGAGCAACTCGGCGGGGAGCGCTTCGACAACTACGTCGAGTGGCTGCGCATCACCTCGGCGATCACGCTCACGGCCTGCCCGGCGATCGTCGTGCCGTGCGGGCTGACGAGCGCGGGCCTGCCGGTGGGGCTGCAGCTGGTGGGGCGCCCGCGTGGCGAGTCCGCGCTGCTGTCGGCGGCCGCCGCGTTCGAGGCGATGGCCGGGATGGCCGCGCTCGTGCCGCGCGACCCGGCTCCCTGACCGGCCCGATGCCCGAAGGCGAAGCGTTCTGCTGCCGTCCACTGCTACCGCGGCGCGTGCCGGGGCGCGCGCCGCGGCCGTGAAGCCCCACGGCCCGTCGCGATCGAGGTCGGGTCGACCGGCCGCCCGGTTGGCGGGTGCCTAGGCCATCCAGGCGTCGATCCGCTGCTCGACCTCGCGCAGCCGCAGCACGACCGCCTTGAGGATCGAGAGGGAGACCTTCGGATGCGCGAGCAGGAACGCCTGGAAGTCCTCCGCGCCGATCTTGATCGTCTCCACGGCGGTGACCGCTTTGACCGTCGCCATCCGCGGTCCCGGCGCGATCACCGCCATCTCGCCGAAGAAGTCCCCGGCCTTCAGGATGTGGAACCGGCCGCCGACGTCGACCCGCGCCTCGCCCTTCGTCACGATGAACATCCCGTCGCCTCGGTCGCCGGTCTCGAAGATCGTCTGCCCCTCGTCGAACGAGGCGGGTTCGCCGGCGGCGAGGATGCCGTCGATGTCGGCGTCGTCCAACGCCGAGAAGATCCCGTTCCGAAGCGCTTCGTGGCCGATCGAAGGGTCGCTCATCTCGTCTCCCGGTGCGTAGGTCGCGACGGTCGCGCCGTCCGAGTCTAGCGGCGCGGACGTAGGCTCTTGCGGTCGTGTCGCCTTCCAGGGACGTGCCGTCGTTCGGACCCCGCGGAGAGGGGTGGGTGGCGCTGCAAGTGGTCGTGCTGGCGGGCGTGGTGCTCGCGGTGCTGTTCGGCCCGAGGTGGGCGCCGCCACGGGCGCTCGCCGTCCTCGGCGCCTTCGTCGGGGCGATCGGGGTGACCTTGACGATGTCGGCGCTCCTGTCCCTGCAGCAGGCGGGTGCGCTCACGGCCTTCCCTCGGCCCCTCGAGGGCGAGCGCGAGCCCTTGACGGAGGGGCCGTACGCGCTCGCGCGCCATCCGATCTACGGAGGCCTCTTGCTCGTGGTCGCCGCGGTGTCCGTGTGGTTCCCGCTCGCGCTCGCGCCGCTCGTGGTCCTGGCGGTGACCTTCCGGCTGAAATCGGAGCTGGAGGAACGTTGGCTGCTCGAGCGCTACCCCCGGTACGCCGCCTACCGGGAGCGGGTGCGTCACCGGCTCGTGCCCTACGTCTGGTGAGCCTCGAGATCGCGCGGCGTCACGAACGCGGTGAGCGTGGCGCAGCCGGGGCCGATCGCCCGCCAGCCGTCGATCTCGAGCGAGAGGGCGGCGAGCGCTCCGGTCGGGTACTTCTCCCGCAGGTCGGCGAGGCGTTCGCCGCGCATCGCCAGCGTGCCGACCGCCCGCTCGATCGCGGGATTGTGCCCGATCACGAGGATCTGCCGGACGTCGTCGGGGACCGTCGCGATCCGTCCGAGCAGCACGTCGTGGTCGAAGGTGTACATGACCGGCTCGACGCGCACCTCGAACCGGTCGCCGAGCCCCGGCAGCACGATCGCCAGGGTCTCCCGCGCACGCCGGGCCGAGGAGCACAGAACCAGCTCGGGACGGACGTCGGAGGTCGCCAGCCAGGCCGCCATCGTCTCGGCGCCCCGCCGGCCGCGCGCGGCGAGCGGGCGTTCGACGTCGGGGGTCGAGTCGTCGTCCCAGGAGGACTTCGCGTGGCGCAGGAACCAGAGGCGTCGCACGGGCTCGATCGTACGCCTCACCAGCCCACGATCGCGGGCAGGACCTCCTCGATCGGCTCGCGCAGCACCGCGGCGGCCGCGCCGTCGTAGGGCGTGGGCTCGGCGTTGACCACGACGAGGCGCGCGCCCTCGTCGATCGCGAGGTCGCACAGCCCCGCCGCCGGCGTCACCTGCAACGACGTGCCGACCGCGAGGAACAGGTCGGCGGCCTTCGCCGCGGCGATCGCCGCCGCGAGCACCTCGAGGTCGAGTGACTGTCCGAACGACACCGTGGCCGACTTGAGGATCCCGCCGCACGCCGGGCACGCCGGGTCGGGCTCGCCGGCCTCCACTCGGTCGAGCGCCTCGCGCATCGGCACCTCGTTCCCGCAGGACAGGCACGCGGCACGGTGGATCGTGCCGTGCAGCTCGAGCACCAGCGAGGGGTCCGAGCCCGCCGCCTGGTGCAGCCCGTCGATGTTCTGGGTCGCGATCGCGCGGAGCCTCCCCGTCCGCTCCAGGTCGACGAGCGCCCGGTGCCCGGCGTTGGGCCGCGCCGTCCAGGCGGGGTGATGCAACCGCTCCTGCCACGCGCGCACCCGGACCTGTGGGTCGGCGACGTACGCGTCGATCGTGACGAGCGCCTGGGCCCGGGGATCCTTCGTCCAGACGCCCTGTGGGCCCCGGAAGTCGGGGATCCCCGAGCCCGTCGAGATGCCGGCGCCGGTCAGGACCGTGACCGCGGCGGCCTCGGCCACCCATCGCGCGACCGTGTACGGGCCCGTGTCCATCGCGGAAGTGTAGGAGGAGGGTCCGACGGTCCCGCATCTCGCGGGGCGACGGACACCGTCCCGGCCCGCGGAGGTGGCCGATGCTGCAGGTCGGAGGTACGCCGCATGACACGCCGCCTGCTCCTGTGCTCGATGCTCGTCCCGTTCTTCCTGGTTGCCTGCGGGGGCGGGTCGTCCACCACCTCGCCCGGCGCCAACGTGCCCTTCGGCCTCGCGGAGGTCACCTGGCCCAAGGACGCCTCGAGCCTCGAGGGCGTCTTCGCAGGGTTGCCCGACACCCTCGAGGGGCTCCCGCGCGCCGACGCCCCGTACCTGACCGCCACCTACGGCGCGGGGAAGACGCCAGGCGTCTCGGTCTACGCGGTGGACCTCGGCGCGGCCGAGTGCCCGGGGATGTCGGGGGGTTCGCTCGTGCGTTCCACGCTGGAGCAGAACGGCAGGGTGAAGGTGGCCGAGGAGTCGCCCGACGACGTCCCCGAGGGCGTCCCCGCCTACCTGCTCGGCACCCGCGGCGGGAGGTACGTGGCCGGGTGGTCGGTCCCCAGGGTGCACTGGGTGTTCGCGGTGGAGGCGGCGACGCCGGCGCTGCGCGAGGCCGCGATCCGCGCCGTGGTCGAGGCCGCGAGGTCGCTGCCGCCGTCGAGCGCATCCGCCGAGCCGGCCGCTGCGTAGACTCGGCCGGGTGAGCGACCCGGTCACCGTCTACGACGCCGCCGGCGGCATGGCGTTCTTCGAGGCCCTCGTCGACCGCTTCTACGACGGCGTCGAGGCCGACGAGGTCCTGCTCCGCCTCTACCCCGACCGCAGCGATCTCGCGGGCGCCCGTCGGCGCCTGGCGCTGTTCCTCGCTCAGTACTGGGGCGGCCCCTCCACCTACAGCGAGGAGCGCGGCCACCCACGGCTGCGGATGCGCCACGCGCCGTTCGCGATCGGCCCCCAGGAGCGCGACCACTGGCTCGCCCACATGCGCGAGGCCCTCGACGCGATGGGCCCCTCGCCCGAGGTTCGCGCCGCCTTCGACGAGTACCTGGCGATGGCCGCCGAGTCGATGCGCAACCGCGACTGAGTCGCGCCCCAGACGCGCCGATAGGATGCCTTCGAACGGTCCTCGAGGAGGCGTGATGCTGTCGACCGAGCTCGAACAGGCCCTGAACGACCAGCTGAACCGGGAGAGCTACTCGTCCTACCTCTACCTCGCGATGGCGGCGCACTTCGACGGTGCCGGGTTCCCCGGGTTCGCCGCCTGGATGCGCGCCCAGGCGAGCGAGGAGCACCTGCACGCGATGCGCTTCTTCGACTTCATCGCCGACCGCGGCGGGCGCGTGCGGCTGCAGGCGATCGCCGAGCCGCCGGTGGACTTCGGGACGCCGCTGCAGGCCTTCGAGGCCTCGCTCGACCACGAGCGGTTCATCACGCGGAGCATCGAGGCGCTCTACGACCAGAGCGACCGCCCCACCCAGGCGTTCCTCGACTGGTTCCTCACCGAGCAGGTGGAGGAGGAGCGGACCGTCTCGCAGATCGTCGAGTCGATGCGTCTGGCGGGCGACAGCGGCCCCGCGCTGCTGCTCCTGGACCGCGAGCTGGGCGTCCGGCCGAGCGCCGACGGCGCCGCGCCGGCACAGGCCTGAGGCCCGAGGTGGCGGCGGATCTCGTCGTCCGCAACGCGCGCGTCCACACGGTCGGAGGGTCGGGGCCGCCGCCGAGCGCGGTCGCCGTCGCCGGGGACCGGATCGCCCTGGTCGGCGACGACGCCGACGTCGCGGACCTGACCGGGCCGGGGACAGAGGTGCTCGACGCGGCGGGCGCGACCGTGCTCCCCGGGTTCGTCGACGCGCACAACCACGTCCGGCTGGGCTCGAACCCCGGCGCCGTGCAGCTGTTCCGCGCGACCTCGCTCGAGGAGGTCCGCGACGCCGTCGCCGCGTTCGCGGCGGCCCATCCGCAGGCGGACTGGATCGAGGGCGAGGGCTGGAACTACTCGGCGATCCCGGGCGGCACGCCGACCGCGGCGATGCTCGACGGGTTGGTCCCGGGCAGGGCGGCGTTCCTGTTCTCCTACGACGTGCACACCGTGTGGCTGAACCGCGAGGCGATGGTGCGACTGGGCGTGACCCGCGACGCCGAGTGGCTCCCCTGGGGTCGCGTGGAGAAGGACCCGGACGGCGAGCCCACGGGGTTCGTCACCGACTTCGCGGTCCTCGGGATCAGCGAGGAGGGCCAGCGCGCGCTCGCGCCGCATGTCCCCGGCTACGCCCCGTCCGCGCAGTACGAGCGGCTGCGGGCCTCGCTCGACCTCGCGGCCTCGCTCGGCATCACCACGATCGTCGAGCCGCAGAACGGGCTGGACGACCTCGACCTGTTCGCGCGCGCCCGCGACGAGGGCGCGCTCCGCTCCCGGCTGGTCGCCGCGATGCTCTGCCTGCCCGGCACCACGGGCGAACGGCTCGACGCGCTGGAAGGCGCGCGCCGCCGGTTCGACGACGACCGGCTGCGCGTCGCGCCGATCAAGCTCTACATCGACGACGTGATCGAGCCGCACACGGCCGCGATGCTCGCCCCCTACGCGAACCGTCCGGACACCTCGGGGGACACGTTCTGGGAGCCTGAGGCGTTCGCGGCGTTCCTGCTGGAGGCCGAGCGTCGCGGGTTCCAGACGTACACCCACGCCACCGGGGACCGCGGGATCCGGACCGTCCTAGACGCGGTCGAGGCATGCCGGGCCGCGCACGGGCCGCGCGATGCCCGTCACCAGATCGTCCATGTCGAGTGCGTGCACCCCGACGACCTCCCGCGCTTCGCGGCGCTCGGCGTGGTGGCCTGCATGCAGCCGCGGCATTGCGCTCCGGACATCGTGGGGGAGTGGCGCGCGAACGTCGGCCCCGAGCGCGAGCGGTTCGCCTGGCCGTTGCGCTCGCTCGCCGAGCACGGCGCCACCCTCGCGTTCTCCTCGGACTGGAACGTCGCCGAGATGGACCCGATGACGTGGCTGTACACGGCGTGCACCCGGGCCGACCTCGAGGGCCACGACGCCTGGAACCAGGAGGAGACGGTGGACCTCGTGACGGCCGTCCGTGCCGCCACGCTGGGCTCGGCCTACGCCATCTTCGCCGAGCGCGACCGCGGGTCGATCGTTCGCGGCGCCTACGCGGACCTCGCGGTGCTGGACCGCGACATCTTCGCGCTGGAGGACCCACGCGAGCTGCTGCAGACGCGCGTGACGCACACCGTGGTCGGCGGCGAGGTCGTGCATCGGCGCGGCTGAGCCGGCCGCCCCCCATCCGGTTGCGCGAGGCGTCGCCGGCGCTTACCGTCGTCGGATGCGCCGGCTCGGGCTCGCCGCCCTCGCGACGGCGTTGTCGCTCGCCGGCATCGCTTGCTCGCCCGCCGGGTCGTCCACATCCCCCGCGTCGGGCGTCCACCCGACCCAGGCTCCCGAGGCGCAGCCTGTCCCCACCGCTCCGGTCGTGCCCGCGCCGCCGCTCGTCCCGCCGCCGGTCGCGGCGCCGGCTTCTGCCTCACGACTGCCGGGCACGCTCCTCGTGGGCTCTGGCACGGGCGACCTCCGAACGGTCGCGCCCGACGGCGTGCCGCGAACGTGGCTGGTCCGCGCGACCCCGAACGGCCCGCAGGCGGGCGCCGCGGTCTGGGCCCCCGACGGCTCCCGGATCGCGTGGTCCGAGCTGGATCACACGTCCTCCGGCCTCGTACCGCGGGTGGTGAGCGCCGCGCCCGACGGCAGCGCGCGGACCTCCGCGGTCACCCCCGGGCTCGCGTTCTTCCTCGCCTGGGACCCGACCTCGACCCAGCTGGCGGTCCTGCGGGACGCTGGCGCGAGCATCGGCTTGAGCGTCGTCGACCCGGGCGCGCCGGCAGGGGAGCGGGTGGAAACCCTGGGGCGCGGCGCGCCCTACTACTTCGCGTGGACGCCCGACGGCCGGAGCCTGCTCGTGCACGTGGGGACCTCGCGGTTCGAACGGCTGTGGCTGGGCGGTCGCATCGCGACGATCGCGAAGGACGCCGGGACGTTCCAGACGCCCGCGGCGCTCGCGGGGCCCGCGGTGCTGTACGCGGCGTCGCGGGGTGGGGACCGCCAGCTGCTCGTGCGTCGCGACCTGACCACCGGCGCGGCCGACGTGCTCGCCCGGGTGCGCGGCGACCTCCTGTTCACGGTGAGCCCCGACGGCCGACGGGTGGCCTACGAGGCGCTCGGGCGTCGCGAACGCGACTTCTACGACCGCGCCGCGCCCGCGCGCGCCACGCACGTGGGCGTCACCGTCCTCGACCTGAGCACCGGCGCGCGGACCCGCGCCACGACGGAGCTCGCGATGGCGTGGTCCTGGAGCCCGCGCGGCGACCGGCTCGCCGTGCTGGAGCCCGTCTACCGTCCGGCGGGACCGATCGACTTCCGCTGGGTGGTGTGGGGACGCGGATCCGCGTTCGCGACGCCGGCGTTCAAGGGCTCCCTGCCGTTCCTCGAGCACTACACGCCGTTCTTCGCGCAGTTCGCCCCGGCCGGCACGCTGTGGTCACCCGACGGCCGGGCCTTCGCCTATCCGGCGGAGGACGCGCGCGGACGGTCGTGGATCTGGGTGCAGCCGGTGCAGGGCCGAGCGTTCGTCGCCGCGTCCGGATCGTCGGTCGCGTGGTCCCCGACCCCGTAGGCCGACCCGCGGGGTCAGCCAGAGCGGCGGGAGCGCGCGTTGCCGCCGAGCAATCCCAGGTCGACCACGACGCCGACCACGATCACGACGACGCCCGCGGCCGTGATCGCGCCCCCGCGGGTGGACAGGTCGTTGCGCGCGACCGCGTACGCGATCGTGGTCGTCGGCATCACGAAGAACCCCACGGTCGGCCAGAACCAGCTGCCGTAGGCGGTCGCGAGGTAGTCCGTGAACAGCCACAGGATCACCACGACGAACCGCGGCGTGATCAACGAGAACAGGGCGAACAGGCAGCCCATCAGCCCTCCGCCTCGGCCCGCGCGGCTCTGCGCTCGTCCCTGCGGTCCCTGCGCACGAGCACAACGTAGCCCACCAGCGCGATCGTCGCGAACGAGAACCACTGCAACGCGTACGAGAGGTGGGGCCCGTCGTCCAGGACCGGCATCGGCGGCGGCTCGGGCAGCGGCCCGGGTTGCGCGGGCTGCTGGTGCTGGAGGAGGAGGTACACGGGGAGCAGCGGGTGCGGCATCTGCGCCGAAAGCTGCTCGAGGTTCACGATCGTGACCACCGGGGAGGGGGTTGCGCCGGGCGCGGGCGGGGTCCTCGCGTCGGGCGGGAACAAGATCCCGCTGACGTCGACCGGCCCGGTCGGCGCGGCGGCCTCGCCGGTCAGCGGGGTCGTGACGTCTTGCGGCGGGACCCACCCGCGGTTCACGAGGATCGTGGTGCCGTCGTTCATCACGAGCGGGGTGAGGACCTGGTTGCCGCTGCGCCCCTCGGCGGAGGAGCGACCGAACAGGATCACCTCGTGGGCCGGGTCGTAGGTTCCGCGCACCTCGGCCTGCCGGTAGCCGAGCGACGCGGGGTCCGTGTGCGCCATCAGGTCCTGCAGCGGCCGCGGCGGCTGCGCGAAGTTCGCCGCGATCACGGCGTTGACCTGCCGCCGTCCGTGCAGCCGCGACAGTTGCCACAAGCCCAGGCGGACGCAGGTGGCCGCCACGACGATGGCCACGAGCAGCAGGATCACGCGGCGCAGAGGAGGGAGGGCCACAGACCCGAGGATAGCCGCGGCGCCCGTGGGCGCCGGGCCGGCCTCAGGAACCCTTGGTCTCCTGGATGGTATTGCCGCCGTCCACGACGATCGTCGCCCCGGTGACGTAGCTCGCGCGGTCGCTCGCGAGGAACGCGACGACCTCCGCGATCTCCTGGGGCGTCCCCGACCGGCCGATCGGCGTGTGGCGTCCGGCCACCGCCTCCTCCGGCAGTTGTGACCCGGTCGCGATCCACCCCGGGTTCACCGAGTTCACCGTGACCCCCGCGGCGCCCACCTCGATCGCGATGCCGCGCATCAGCCCGTCCATCCCGGCCTTGGCGGCCGCGTAACCGACCGAACCGGGATCGGTCACGATCGGGCCGGTGACCGAGGAGACCATCACGACCCGGCCCCAGCCCCGCTGCACCATCCCGGGAACGACCGCACGCGTCACGTTGTAGGCGGTGTGGAGGTTGAGCGCGATGTCCAGGTCCCAGTCCTCGTCGGCGAGCGTCACGAACTCCGCGCCCACCTGGCCGGCCATGCCCACGTTCACCATCCCGGCGTTGTTCACCAACACGTCGATCCGCCCGTACGCGGCCACCACCGCCTCGACCATCGCGCGTGCTTGAGCGCGGTCGGTGAGGTCGGCGACGAACCCCCGGGCCTCATACCCCGCGGCCCGGAGTTCGTCGGCACGCTGATGGATCCGGTCGGTGGTCGACGCGATCGCGAGCGACGCGCCGTCCCGTCCGAGCACCTCGGCGGTCGCGAAGCCGATCCCGTCGGGCGCGCCGGCGCCCGTGACGAGCGCGATCTTCCCCGCCGATCCCTCCCGCATGGCGGCCAAGCCTATCGGAGCGCCTCAAGTCCCGGGTGCCCGCGGACCGATGTTCCGTGGTAAGACGGCGCGGCGGGGCCGGCCCGCCCGGTGAGACGGCCGGCCCCCCACGACCGCAACACGTGGGGGTGACGAGATGCGTCGAGCGATCGCGCGGGTTTCCGCGCAGATCGCCGCGCTCCGGCTGGAGACCGGAGCGACGGCGGTCGAGTACGCGTTGATGCTGGCCCTGATCGCGATGGTGGTGTTCGGCGCGGTCATGTTCCTGGGTCAGAGCGTGAACAACGTCTTCGCGAACTTCCATATCCCGTAGCGTCGAGGCCTGGCCACCGGCGCGGTCGGGTAGGCTTCGCCTCCGATGGTGTCCACGGCGCGGTTGCTCGACCTGCAGGCGATCGACCTGTCGGCCGATCGCCTCGCGGCTCGATCCCGGGCATTGGAGAACGGCGAGGATCTGGTCGCGGCCCGCGCCGAGGCCGACACCGCGGAGGCCGCGTCGGGCGAGTTCAGGCTGCAGCTGGACGCGCTGGACCGCGACGGCGCCAAGCTCGAGCACGAGATCGACTCGCTCAACCAGAAGACGGCGGCCGAGGTGCGTCGGATGCAGGACGGCTCGGTCGCGAACGTCCGCGAGCTCGACGCGATCGGCCGCGAGGTGGAGAACCTCCGCCGGCGCACATCCGACCGGGAGGACGAGCTCCTCGCGTTGCTCGAGGAGCGCGAGGCCGTGGCGGCGCGCGCCGCAGAAGCCGAAGCGGTCGCGGCCGAGCGACGGGCCCGCGTCGAGGCGGTGGCGGGAGAGGCCGCCGAGGAGCTCGCCTCCGTGAGCGCCGAGCTCGAGCGGCAGCGCGCGAAGCGCGACGAGGTGGCCGCGCAGATCGACCCGGAGCTGCTCGCTCTGTACGAGGACCTGCGCGCGCACAAGAAGGGCGTCGGCGCGGCCGCGCTGGTCGACGGGGTGTGCCAGGGGTGCCACGAGCGGCTGTCCTCGATCGAGCTCGACAAGCTGCGCCACGCGGAGGACGTCCCGCGCTGCGAGTACTGCCGACGGATCCTGGTGCTGTGACGGTCGCGTGACGGACGGCCCCTACCCCTCGTTGATCGTCTCCTGCGACGGCGCCGCCCGCGGGAACCCGGGGCCGGCCGGCGCAGGCTCCTCGCTCGTGACCCCCGACGGGACGGTGGTCGCCGAGATCGCGGAGGGGCTTGGCGAGACGACGAACAACGTCGCCGAGTACACGGCCGTGATCCTCGGCCTGGAGCGCGCGAAGGAGCTGGGCGCCACCGACGTCCTCCTGCGCTCCGACAGTCAGCTGCTGATCAACCAGCTCACCGG
This sequence comes from Planctomycetaceae bacterium, assembly GCA_050257835.1. GTDB lineage: Bacteria > Actinomycetota > UBA4738 > UBA4738 > HRBIN12 > AC-51. The sequence continues at coordinate 12,650 of JBLMXP010000089.1, forward strand.
CGTCTACCGCGTGAAGACCCCGCACCTGCAGCCGCTGCACCGCCGGGTCCGCGCGCTGGCGGCGGCGTTCGAGACGATCCGGTTCGAGCACGTGCCGCGCGAGCGCAACAAGGAGGCGGACCGGCTCGCGAACGCCGGCGTCGACGCCTGGCTGGCGTCTCGCCGGCGCTGAGCGCCCTCGACGTCGGTTGCCCCGGCGGGTACCGTGACCGTGGAGGAGCCGGCCGGGCGGCCGCGGCTCCGGTCCGCGTATGCGGTCGCCGGGGTCGAGGAAAGTCCGGACTCCACAGGGCAGGACGCTGGCGAGAGCCAGGCGGGGGCGACCTCGCGAAGGGGCAACAGAGAGCAGACCGCCCACCGCGGCGCAAGCCGCAGGGGCAAGGGTGCAACGGTGGGGTAAGAGCCCACCAGCACGCTGGGCGACCGGCGTGGCTCGGCAACCCCCGTCCGGAGCAAGGTCGAGCAGGGAGCGTTCGAGGGCGGCCCGTCCGATGCTCCCGGGTGGACCGCAGCGGCCCGGCGAACGGGCCGCCGGCGCGTGAGCGCCGAGAGAGATGGTCGCCGGCGGGGCTCGGCCCCGCGCACGGGATCCGGCTTACAGGCCGGCTCCTCCGCGTCAGGACGAAGAGGGGCGGGCCCTGGAG
>JBLMXP010000090.1:0-8617 GCA_050257835.1 Planctomycetaceae bacterium
GAACCGGGATCGGAGCCACTGTCGGCCTCGGTCAGCCCGAAGCACCCGATCGCCTCGCCGGCCGCCATCTTGGGCAGCCACTCCTGCTTCTGCTCCTCGCTCCCCCAGCGATGGACCGCGAACATCGCGAGCGAGCCCTGCACGCTCACGAAGGAACGGAGCCCGCTGTCGCCCGCCTCGAGCTCCAGGCACGCGAGGCCGTAGGAGGTGGCGTTCGCGCCCAGGCAGCCGTAGCCCTCGAGGTGCATCCCGAGGAAGCCGAGGCCGCCGAGCTCCTTCGCCAGCTCGCGGGCCGGGAACTCGCCACGCTCGAACCAGTCCTCGACCTCGGGCAGGATGTTGTCGCCGACCCACTCGCGCGCGAGATCGCGGATCTGGCGCTCCTCCTCGGAGAGCAGCGCGTCGGTGTCGAGCAGGTCAAGCGGGTCGAGCGGCCTCTTCGGCTCAGGCATCGGGGGTCTCCTCCAGGGTCGTCCGCAATCCTTCGATCGCGTGGTCGCGGTGCTCGTCCAGCGCGCCGATCAGCGCCTCCGCGTCGTCCGCGGCGGCGGCATGGACGATCCGCCGGTGCTCGTCGTGCACCGCGCGCCGGTGCGCGTCGTCCAGGTAGTACTCGGAGCGGTAGTGGTCCGACGTGTTCCACAGCAGGCGGATGTGGTGCAGCAGGTGCGGCATCTGCGACGCCTCGAGCAGCACGAAGTGGAAGCGTCGGTTCACGACCGCCATCGCGGCGGCGTCGTCGGTGCCGAGGCGCTCCATCTCGTCGCAGAGCGCCCGCATCCGCGCGAGGTCCTCGGCGGACAGGCGCGGCAGCGCCGCGCGCGCGGCCTCGTCCTCGAGGAGCTGGCGCGCGCGGTAGATCTCGCGGAGGTCGCCGAGATCGAGCTCGGTGAGGACGTAGCCGTGGTGGGCCCGGTAGCGGACCTGACCCTCGCCCTCGAGGATCTTGAGCGCCTCGCGCACGGGCACGCGCGAGACGCCGAGCTCCGCCGCGAGCTGGTCGGGGCGGATCGGATCCCCGGGTCGGATCGCGCCGGTCAGGATCCGCCCGCGGAGCTCCTCGAGCACCTGCTCCTGCGTGGTCTTCGGACGGGCGAACGGCGCGACGCTCACTCGGCCACCTCCGCCCTGACCTCGTCGGTGTGCTCGCCGAGGCGCGGCGGCGCGAGCCGGTAGGTCGCGGGCGTCTTCGAGAACGACAGCGGGTTCGCGACCGTGGCGACCGTGCCGGAGCCGTCGGCGCGCCGGAGCTCCGCGACAGGATCGAGCCCCACCGTGCGCGCGTGCGCGAACGCCTGCGCCGCGTCGTTCACGGGCCCGCACGGGATGCCGGCGGCGCCCAACACCTCGATCCACGAAGCGGCCGTCCGCGCGCGGAGCCGTTCCTCGAGCGCGGACCCGAGCGGGTCGCGGTTGGCCACGCGGTCGGCGTTCGTGGCGAACCGTGGGTCGTCGGCGAGCGCGGGCGCCTCGAGCGCGGCGCAGAGCGCGCGGAACTGCCCGTCGTTGCCGACCGCCACCACGAACGGGCCGTCGGCGGCCTCGAGGGTCTCGTACGGCGCGATGCTCGGGTGGCGATTGCCGAGCCGGCCGGGCACGACGCCGGCCGTCAGGTACCCCGACGCCTGGTTCGCGAGGGCGAACAGCGTCGTCGACAGGAGATCGACCTCGACGAGCTGGCCCTCGCCGGTCCGGTCGCGGTGACGCAGCGCCGCGAGCACGCCGATCGCCGCGTGGAGCCCCGCCATCACGTCGACGAGCGCCACGCCGACCTTCAGCGGCTCCCCGTCCTTCTCGCCGGTGATCGACATCAGCCCGCCGACCGCCTGCGCCAGGAAGTCGTAGCCGGCGACGTCGCCCCGCCCCAGCCCGGCGATCCGGCAGTAGACCACGCCCGGGTTCGCCGCGCGGAGGTTCGGCTCGTCCAGGCCGTAGCGCGCCATCACGCCGGGGCGGAAGTTCTCGATCACGACGTCTGCGCGGTGCGCGAGAGCGCGGGCCGTCGCCAGGTCGGCGGGGTCGCGGAGGTCGAGCGCCACGCTCCGCTTGTTCCGGTTCACACCCAGGTAGTAGGAGGCCTCCCCGTCGGGCGCCCACGGAGGGCCCCAGGCGCGGGTGTCGTCGCCGACGTCGGGCCGCTCGACCTTGACGACCTCGGCGCCCAGGTCGGCCAGGAGCATCGTGGTGATCGGGCCGGCGAGCACGCGCGAGAAGTCCGCGACCACGATGCCGTCGAGCGCTCCCGGGGTGTCAGGCACGTCGGAGACTGTATACGATATCCACCTGCGATGGCGACCCAGGTGCTCTCCCCGCCGCCGGTCGACGGGATCCTCACGCCCGAGGCCCTGACGTTCGTCGAGCGCCTCCACCGCGCGATCGCCGCCCCTCGCCGCGATGCCCTGGCCGCGCGGCCCGCGCGCCGGCGTCGGATCGCCGCCGGCGACGCCGCGATCGCCGAGACCGGCGGCGACTGGCGCGTGCCGGCCGCTCCGCCGGGCCTGCGGGACCGCAGGGTCGAGATCACCGGGCCGACCGACCGCAAGATGCTGATCAACGCGCTCAACTCCGGGGCCCGCTGCTTCATGGCCGACCTGGAGGACGCGAACGCCCCGTTCTGGGCGCCGATGCTCGAGGGCCAGGCGAACCTCCGCGACGCCGTCCGCGGCTCGATCGCGCTCGAGACGCCCGAGAAGACCTACCGCCTCGTGGACGAGCCCGCGACCCTCCTCGTCCGCCCTCGCGGATGGCACCTCGAGGAGCGCCACGTGAGCGTCGACGGCGAGCCGGTCTCGGCGAGCGTGTTCGACGCGGGCCTGTTCCTGTTCCACAACGCCCGCGAGCAGCTCGAACGCGGCGCGACGCCGGCCCTGTACCTTCCCAAGCTCGAGGCGGCGTCCGAGGCCGCGATCTGGGACGACGCGCTCTCGCTCTCGGAGGACCTCCTGGATATCCCGCGCGGCACGGTCCGGGTGACGGTCCTGATCGAGACGCTCCCGGCGGCGTTCGAGATGGACGCGATCCTCGGAGCCCTCCGCGACCGCGCGAGCGGACTGAACGCCGGTCGATGGGACTACCTGTTCAGCGCGATCAAGGTCCTCGGCGGCCGGCCCGACGTCGTGTTCCCCGACCGCGCGCAGCTCACGATGACGGTGCCGTTCATGCGCGCCTACACCGAGCTGCTGGTCCGGACCTGCCACCGGCGCGGCGCCCACGCGATCGGGGGGATGGCCGCGTTCGTGCCGAACCGCCGCAAGCCCGACGTCACCGCGACCGCGCTGGCGAAGGTCCGCGAGGACAAGCAGCGCGAGGCCGGCGACGGCTTCGACGGCACCTGGGTGGCGCACCCCGATCTGGTCCCGGCCGCCACCGAGGTGTTCGACACGGCCCTCGGCGAGCAGCCGCACCAGCTCGACCGCCTCCGCGAGGACGTGCAGGTGACGGCCGCGCAGCTCCTCGACGTGCGTGTCCCCGGCGCCACGATCACCGAGGCCGGCCTCAGGGGCGACGTCGCGGTCGCGATCCGGTACCTGGCCTCGTGGCTCGATGGCCACGGCGCCGTCGCGATCTTCGACCTGATGGAGGACACGGCGACCGCGGAGATCGCCCGGTCGCAGGTCTGGCAGTGGCTTCGCCACAGCGCCACGCTGGAGGACGGGCGGATCGTGGACGAGCGGCTCGTGCGCGAGCAGATCGCCGAGGAGGCCGACGCGGCGCGGGTGGAGGTCGCGGACCCGGCCAGGATCGACGAGGCCACCGCCCTGTTCGAACGGCTGGTCATCTCCGAGGACCTCGCCGACTTCCTGACCCTCGCGGCGGTTGAGTAGGCTCCGCGCCATGAACGTCACCGTGCTCGCGAAGTACGTCCCCGACCCCCAGGGAACCCCCACGCTCGGCCCCGACCACCTGCTCGTGCGCAGCGGCGTCGACGGCGCGCTCGACCCCGGCGACGAGTACGGCGTGGAGGCCGCGCTCCAGCTCGCCGAGGCGACCGGCGGCGAGGTCACCGTCGTCTCGATGGGGCCGGAGGAAGCCGTCGCCGCGGTGCAGCGCGCGCTCGCGATGGGCGCGCACCGCGGCGTGTTGATCACCGACCCGGCGCTGCGCGGCGCCGACGCGCTCGTCACCGCCCGGGTCCTCGCCGCCGCCGTGCGGGCCGAGCCGCACGACCTCGTGATCGCCGGCGTCGAGTCGACCGACGGCTACACGGGTACCGTCCCGGTCGCCGTCGCGGAGCTGCTCGACGTCGGCTGCGTCACCGCCGCGCGCAAGCTCGAGCTGGACGGCGACTCCCTGCGTGTGGAGCGCCAGACCGAGAGCGGCTACGACGTCCTCGCGTGTCCCCTGCCCGCGCTCGTGACCGTCACCGCCGGCGCGAACGAGCCCCGCTACCCGAGCCTCAAGGGGATCATGCAGGCCAAGCAGAAGCCGCTGGACCGCAAGACCGTCGCCGACCTCGGGCTGTCCGCCGACGACGTGACCGCGACCCAGACCGTCACGGAGGTGACCGACGCCCCGGCGAAGGCGGGTGGGGAGATCCTCGAGGCCGGCGAGGGCGCGATCGCGCGGATCGCGGACCTGCTCGCCGAAGCGAAGGTGATCTGAGATGGCGGCGATCTGGATCTTCGCCGACGTCGCGCCCGACGGCGCCACCTCCGCCGCGCTCGAGCTCCTCACGAAGGCGCGCTCTCTCGGCGCCGACCTCGGCGCGGTCGCGCTCGGCCCCGGCGCCACCCAGGCGGCCGAGGCCCTCGGCGCGTACGGCGCCGCCACCGTGTACGCGAGCGACGACCCGGTCTTCGCCGAGCACCCGGGCCGCCCGGCGGCCCACGTCCTGACGGGCCTGCTCGAGGAGCACCACCCCGACCTCGTCCTGTTCCCGGGCACCTACGACGCCCGAGACGTGGCGGGTCGCGTCCAGGCCCGGACCGGCGCGACGTTGATGAGCAACGCGACCGACGTGCTCGGCATCGACCGAGCCCGCACCGAGATCCTCGGCGGCACGAAGATCGTCGACGTGGCGCTCGGGGGCCCCGGCACGAAGCTCGTGCTGGTACGGCCCCGGTCGTTCGCGGCCGAGCCGAGTGGCGGGACGGCCACGGTGGTAGAGGTCGCGGCCGACGTCCCCGAGGCCCTCAAGACGGTCCGCGTGATCGAACGCCACGCGGAGTCCGCGAGCGGTCCCAAGCTCGAGGAGGCCAAGGTCGTCCTCGCCGGCGGCCGCGGGCTCGGCGGGCCCGACGCGTTCTCGCTGCTCGACGACCTCGCGGCCGCGCTCGGCGACGCCGCCGTCGGCGCCTCGCGCGCCGCCGTGGACGCCGGCTGGGTCCCCTACGCGTACCAGGTCGGACAGACGGGCAAGACCGTCAAGCCCGAGATCTACATCGCGGTCGGGATCAGCGGCGCCCTGCAGCACGTCGTGGGGATGAAGGGCTCGAAGCGGATCGTCGCGATCAACAAGGACGCAGACGCCCCGATCCTCAAGATGGCCGACATCGGGGTCGTGGGCGACCTGTTCCAGGTGCTCCCGGCGCTCACGCAGGAGGTCCGCACACGGCTCGGTTCCTGAGCGCCGCCGCGCTCCTCGCCGTCGTGGCCGTGGCCGTGACGGTGTTCGCGCGCCGCGCTCGGGTCCGTTACCGGGTGTTCGCCGCCGGCCGCGACGTCGCGCGCACCGACGACCCGAGCCGGCGGGTTCGGCGCGAGCTGGCCCATGTGCTCGGCCAGCGCAAGCTGTTCCAGCGGGCGCTCCCCGGCGCGATGCACGCGATGATCTTCTGGGGCTTCCTCGTGCTGCTCCCGACGATCGTCGAGGCCGCGATCGCGATCGTGGACCCCGCGTGGACCCTCCCGTGGCTCGGGCACGCGGCGTGGTTCCTGTTCCTCCAGGACCTGTTCGCGACGCTCGTCGCCGTGGGCGTCGCGATCGCCTTCTACATCCGCAAGGTCCAGCGGCCGGATCGGTTCCGCGGCTCGCACATGCAGGAGGCCGACCGGATCTTGCTCGCGATCCTCGCGATCGTGCTCACCCTGCTCCTGTGGAACGCCACGAAGATCGCGCTCGGCGACCTCGACCACCCGGGCGCCGCGCCGGTCGCCAACCTGCTCTCGAACCTGTTCGGCGCCGGCAGGGCGACCGAGGTGCTCGAGCGCGTGTTCGTCTGGGCGCACCTGCTGCTCGTGCTCGGCTTCCTCACCTACCTGCCGAGGTCCAAGCACCTGCACATCATCACGGCCGCCCCGAACGTCTACCTGGCGAAGAACCAGCCGCGCGGCTACCTGACGCCGCTGCGGATCGACCTGGACGCCCCCGAGGAGGAGCTGCGCTTCGGGGCCGCGGTCGCGACGGACCTCACGAAGAAGGAGATCCTCGACACCTTCTCCTGTACCGAGTGCGGGCGCTGCCAGGAGGTCTGCCCCGCCTGGGCGACCGGCAAGCCGCTCTCGCCCAAGCTGCTGATCATGGCCCTGCGCGACCAGATCGTCGCGGAGTCCCCGGCGATCCTGGCGGCATCCAGCGGCGCCGGGACGGTGGAGCTCCAGCCGCTCGTGCCCAACGCGGTGGCCGACGAGATCGTCTGGGACTGCGTGACGTGCGGAGCGTGCGTGCGTGAATGCCCCGTCGACATCGAGCACGTCGATGCGATCGTCGACCTGCGCCGCAACCTCGTGATGGCCGAGTCGCGGTTCCCCACCGAGGCCGGTGCGATGCTCCGCGGGATCGAGGGGCCGTCGGAGAACCCCTGGGCGCAGCCGGCGGCCGCGCGCACCGGATGGGTGGGCGACATCCCGGTGCGGGTCCTGGCGCCAGGCGATCCGGCCCCCGAGTACCTGTTCTGGGTCGGGTGCGCGGGGGCGTTCGACGAGCGCGCGCAGAAGACGACGCAGAGCATCGCGCGGCTGCTGAACGCGGCGGGCGTCGACTGGGCGATCCTCGGCCCCCGCGAGAAGTGCACCGGCGACCCGGCCCGGCGCATGGGCCACGAGTACCTATACCAGCTCCTCGCCGAGCAGAACGTCGAGACGCTCACCCAGGCCGGCGTCACGAAGGTCGTCGCGTCGTGCGCTCACTGCTTCAACACGATCGCGAACGAGTACCCCGACTACGGCGGGCGGTTCGAAGTCGTCCACCACACCGAGCTGCTCTCGCACCTCGTGAGCGCCGGGCGGCTGCGGCCGGCGACGGCGTCCGCGGCGACCGTCACGTACCACGACGCCTGCTACCTGGGTCGGCACAACGGGCGGTTCGACGCGCCCCGCGACGTGCTCGGCGTCGTCGCCGGGCGCACCGCGGAGATGCCCAGGAGCAAGGAGCGGTCCTTCTGCTGCGGCGCCGGCGGCGCGCGGATGTGGATGGAGGAGGACGGCACTCGGATCAACGACGAGCGCTACCGAGAGGCGGCCGCGACGGGTGCCGACACCGTGGCGGTGGCGTGCCCGTACTGCTTCGTGATGCTCGACGATGCGGCCAAGGCGAGCGCGGCTCCGATCCGCGTGGCCGACGTCGCCACCCTGCTGGCGGAGTCGGCGCTGGACACGCCCGATCCCGCCCGGTCTTAGACTCGACGGCGTGAAGCCGATCGTCCTGGCCCGCAACGACGCGTTCGAGACGTTCGGCGTCGCCGTGCAGGCCCTCGAGGAAGCCGGCGTCCCCGTCGTGATCTGGGACGCGATCGGAGGCCATTCGGGGCCGGCGCTGGACGACGTCGGCGGCCTCGTGGTGTTCGGCAGCACCTACAACGTCGAGCACGCCGAGGAGCAGCCCTTCATCGGCGAGGTGGCCGGGCTCGCGCGCGAGTCCGTGCAGCGCGGGGTGCCGTACCTGGGCGTGTGCTTCGGCGCGCAGCTGCTCGCCTGGGCCCTCGGGTCCGAGGTCGTGAAGGCCGCGGTCCGGGAGGTCGGGTTCGAGCCGATCCGCCCGCTGCCGGCCGCCGCGGACGACCCGCTCGTGTCGCACTACGCAGACGGCGACCCGGTCTTCCAGTGGCACATGGACACGTTCGACCTGCCGACCGGAGCGGAGCTGCTGGCCAAGGGCGACGGTGTCCCGCACCAAGCGTTCCGGATCGGCGACACCGCGTGGGGCCTGCAGTGGCACTTCGAGATCGACGCCGCCGAGATCGGCTTCTGGCTCGACACCTACGAGCAGGAGGGCGGCGATCTCCTCGCGGACTGGGGCAAGAGCCGCGCCCAGGTCGAACGCGAGACGGAGCAGCACATCGCGGCGCACGAGCGCAAGGGCGCCGAGGTCTTCCGGCGCTTCGCCCGGGTCGCCCGCGGGACCCGATGACCTTCCGGCCGCTGATCGCGGTGGCCGCGTACCACCTGGGGGCGGAGCGCGTCGAGCGCTGGCCCGACGGCGGCTACGGCGTTCCTGCGCCCTACCTCGAAGCCCTCCGCCGCGCCGACGCGCGCACCGCGATCGTCTCGCCCGGCGAGGTCGGCGATCCCCGGGAGCTGCTCGCCCCCTTCGACGGTCTCATGCTCGTTGGCGGGGGTGACGTCGACCCCGCGAGGTACGGCGCGGAGCCGGACGAAGCGCACAACTATGGCGTCGAGCCCGATCGCGACGCGTTCGAGATCGACCTCCTGTTGGCCGCCGAGCGCATGAGGATGCCGG
>JBLMXP010000091.1:0-3257 GCA_050257835.1 Planctomycetaceae bacterium
TCGTTGGTTCAAGTCCAACCAGGCCCACTCGACGAGGAGGAGGGTTCCCGTGGCTGAGGAGACGGAAGGCGCGGAGAAGAAGGGGGGCTTCTTCCGGAAGCTCTTCAAGTGGACGGCGATCCTCGCGGCGATCGGCGCCGCGGTGATGTTCTGGAAGCGCCGCCAAGGCGAGGACCTCGACGACGTCGAGTGGCAGGAACTCCCGCCTCCGGCCGGCGGTTGACCCCTTCCCAGGCAGGGTCCGAGCGCAGGACGAGGCTCGGCACCGATGACGCAGGCCTGGGAGCTCGCGCACGCCGCGGCGCGTGACGCGGGCGTGTCGCTGCGACCGCTGAGCACGGTCGAGGACGCCGATGCCCTCAACCGCGTGATCGCCACGACGTGGGGCGGACAGCACCTCGATCGGGAGGTCGTTCGAGCGCTCGCGGTGAGCGGTAATACGTCGTGGGGCGCGGTGGCAGGCGACGAACTCGTCGGGTTCGTGCTCGGATGGGCCGGCGTCGACGAGGACGGCTTGCACGTGCACTCGCACATGCTCGCCTCCGTTCCGGATCGCCGGCACCGGGGCGTCGGGTACGCGCTCAAGCTCGCACAGCGCGCGCAGGCCCTCGACCAGGGGATCGAGGTCGTGCGCTGGACGTTCGACCCGCTGGTGGCCCGCAACGCGTGGTTCAACCTCGGCAAGCTCGGAGCGGTGATCGACCGGTTCGCGCGGAGCTTCTACGGCGAGATGGAAGACGACATCAACCGCGGCGAACGCAGCGACCGGTGCTTCGTGCGATGGGACCTGCGGCCGGCGCCGGGCCCGTGGAGCGTCCTGGTGCCCGAGGGGCTGGTCCCGGTGCTGGGCGTGCGAGACGAACAGGGGCGGCCCACGTCCGCGCCCCCCGTGCCGCCGGTCGGCGACGTGGCGATCGTGGAGGTCCCCGCGGAGTACCACGACCTGCGGTCCACGGACCCGGGGCTGGCCCGGCGATGGCGCGACGCCACGGCGAACGCGATCGAGGCCTGCCTCGCCGCGGGGATGGTCGGGGCGGCGTTCCAGCGCGAGCGGTCTGCATACCTGTTCTCTCGCGCGCCGCTCAGGCGAGCGCAGGCACACGCGCAGCCGATGGAACAGCGGCGATGACGAGGGTCCGCGCCGTCGAGCTGCGGTTGGTGGGGCTGCCGTTGGTGCGCCCGTTCCGCACGTCGTTCGGTACGGCCACCGAGAAGGTGTGCGTGCTCGCGCGCGTGGAGACCGACCACGCCGAGGGCTGGGGGGAGTGCGTCGCCGACATCGAGCCCGACTTCGGTCCCGAATGGAACGAGAGCGCCTGGGACGCGATCGAGCGGTTCCTCGCGCCCGCGATGTTCCGCGCGGGGGAGCTGACCGCGGAGGGGCTCGACGAGGTCTTCGCGTTCGTGCGCGGCAACCGGATGGCGAAGGCGACGCTGATCGACGCCGTGCTCGACGCCGAGCTCCGCGAGCGCGACGAGTCCCTCGCCGGCTACCTCGGCGTCGACAAGGACCGCGTCGCGTGCGGCGTCTCGATCGGGATCACCGATACGACCGACCGTCTCCGGGAGCAGGTCGACGGCTACCTCGCCGAGGGCTACCGACGGATCAAGCTCAAGATCGAGCCGGGGCTCGACGTCGAGAGGGTGGCGGCGATCCGCGACGACCATCCCGAGATCCTCCTGTCGGTCGACGCGAACGCCGCCTACACGCTCGAGGACGTCGAGGTGTTCCGCGCGCTCGACTCCTTCGGTCTGCTGATGATCGAGCAGCCCTTGCATCACGAGGACATGGTCCGACATGCTGCGCTGCAACGACAGATCGCGACCGACCTGTGCCTGGACGAGTCGATCCGGAGCGCGGCCGACGCGGCGAGCGCGATCGAGATCGGCGCGTGCAGGATCGTGAACATCAAGCAGGGTCGGGTCGGCGGCGTGCTCGAGGCCCGGCGGGTCCACGACGTGTGCCTGGCCGCGGGCGCGCCCGTGTGGTGCGGGGGGATGCTCGAGACCGGTATCGGCCGCGCGACGAACCTCGCGCTCGCGGCGATGCCGAACTTCACGCTGCCCGGCGACACGAGCGCGTCGTCGCGCTACTTCACCGACGACCTGACGGAGCCGTTCGTCCTGGACGCCGGCGGCACGATGCGCGTGCCCACCGGGCCGGGGATCGGCGTCGTTCCGCGCACGGATCGTCTGGAAGCGAGCACGCTGCGTCGCGAGGTCCTCACCCCCCGTTGACACGGTGTCCGCGGATGAGGTTGGATGCGTGGTGAGAGACCGCTGGAGCCCTCGGGTTCCGGCGGCCTCTCGCTCTTCGGGGTCTTTCCTGCTCGGGCCGCTTGAGCCGGCACCCCGGGTGCGCGACGATACGCCCGCGCCGGTCCGTCCGCCGCACCCATCATGATGAAGAAGCGTGTCGTCCGAGCCGAAGGGTTCGAGGTCGTCGACGAACAGGGGCGCGTGCGCATGCGCATCGGCGTCTCCCACGATCATCAGCCCTTCTTCTCGATGCTGGACGACGACGGCAGCGTCCGGGCGCGGTTCGGGATCCAGTCCGACGGCGCCGCCGGGCTCGCGATCGCGGACGACAACGGCAAGGTGCGCGCCACGCTCGGCCTGTCCTCCGACGGCTCGGCGTCGCTCGCGTTCGGTGACCGGCACGGGCGGATCCGCGCCAAGTTCGGTCTCGGTTCCGACGCGTCGCCGGCGATGGGGGTTGAGGTCGAGGAGGGCGAACTGGCGCACAAGTACGCGCTCGCCGAGCAGGGCTCGCCGACGCTCGGCCTCTACGACCAGGCCGGGAAGGTCCGTGTACGCCTCGGTCTGGCGGCCAAGGGCGCGCCGGTGATGCGCCTGCTGGACCACGCCGGCGAGGTGCGGTGCATCGTCGGGCTCGCGAACGACGACACACCCTTCGTGCAGTTCCTCGACGAGAAGAAGCAGCCGACCTGGACGATGCGCTGATGGCCAGACCTCACCGCGCCGTCCGCTAGGCTGTTCGCGGGGTCAACGCGGGGACGTAGCTCAGTTGGTAGAGCACCTGCTTTGCAAGCAGGGGGTCGTCGGTTCGAGTCCGATCGTCTCCACGACGTGCGCGTCACCGGGCGGCGCGTACCGCGACCTCGGCGCGCACGGTCGGCGCGACCTCGGTCCCGAACAGCTCGATCGAGCGCATCACCCTGTCGTGCGGCAGCGCGCCCACCGTGAACTGGACCAGGAACCGGTCGTGGCGGAACAGCTCGTGCTGGAACAGGATC
>JBLMXP010000092.1:0-5454 GCA_050257835.1 Planctomycetaceae bacterium
CTCGAGCTCGATGCCGAAGGTGTTCGACTCCTCGACGGTGATGACGCCGTCCTTGCCGACCTTGTCGAGCGCCTCGGCGATCACCGAGCCGATCTCCTTGTCGGCCGCCGAGATCGAGGCCACCTGGGCGATCTCGTCCTTGGACTCGATCTCCTTGGCCTGGCCCTTGATCGACTCGACGACCGTCTCCACGGCCTTCTCGATCCCGCGCTTGAGGGCCATCGGGTTCGCGCCGGCGGCGACGTTCTTCATGCCGCCCTTGACCATCGCGCGCGCGAGCACGGTCGCCGTGGTGGTGCCGTCGCCCGCGACGTCGTTCGTCTTGGTCGCGACCTCCTTGCAGAGCTGGGCGCCCATGTTCTCCCACGGGTCCTCCAGCTCGACCTCCTTCGCGATCGTCACGCCGTCGTTCGTGATCGTGGGCGCGCCCCACTTCTTGTCGAGCACGACGTTCTGGCCCTTGGGCCCGAGGGTGATCGCGACCGCGTCGGCGAGCTTGTCGACGCCGGCCTCCAGGCCGCGGCGCGCCTCCTCGCCGAACTTCAGCAGCTTCGACGCCACTGGTCCGCCTCCTTCGCTGGTGCCTCAGACGTGACGGGGCCCGCGGTCACGCGAGCCCCGGCCACGCACGGGTGTCGTCACTTCTTCAAGACGGCGAGCACGTCGCGCGCGGAGAGGATCAGGTACTCCTCGCCGTCGACCTTGACCTCGGTGCCGCCGTACTTCGAGTAGATGACGGTGTCGCCCACGGCCACGTCCAGCGGCACGCGGTTGCCGTCCTCGAACCGGCCGGGGCCCACCGCCACGACCGTCCCCTCCTGCGGCTTCTCCTTCGCCGTGTCCGGGATCACCAGGCCCGACGCGGTCGTCGTGTCGCTCTCGTTCGCCTGCACGACGATCCGGTCCTCGAGCGGCTGGAGCTTGAAGTCCGCCATCCTCGACATCCCTCCTTGTGCTGTGTGTCCGACCGACCGATCTGCGGTTCGTTAGCACTCGCCGGTGACGAGTGCTAACAGGATAGCCAGGCGAGTGCCAAACGGTCAACGGTGTTCGACGCGACGGCCGGCGATCCTCAGGCTGACGTGGTGGCCCGCTCGGAGAACCGGACGCTCATCACGCCGGGGACACTCCTGGCCGTGCGCGCGGCGAGGCGCCGGCACTCCTCGTCGCTCGGTCCCGTGAGCGTCACCACCCCGTCCGACACCGAGGCGCGGAACCACCCGATCACCTTGATCACGTCGTCCAGGAGCTCCTGCACGTCCGCGGAGATGTCCTCGTCGGAACGCGTGAGGGTCCCGATCACGTCGCGACGGCTCACGATGCCCACGACCTCGCCGTCGCGGAGCACCGGCACGCGCCGGATCCCGTGATGGACCATCAGGCTCGCGACCTCCGAGATCGGCGCGTCCTCCTCGACGCTCACCACCACCCGGGTCATCACGTCGCCCGCCACCTTGGGGGCGGGCGCCTCGACCTTGACCCCCTGGTCCTTGCGCAGCGCCGCCTCCACCTCCAGGGCGATGAGGTCCGCCTCGGTCACCATCCCGACCAGCGTGCCCGAACCGTCGACGACCGGCGCCCCCGAAACCCCCTGCTCGATCAGCAGACGCGCCACCGCGCGCAACGGCTCGTCCGGGCCCACGACCACCGCCGGCGCGGTCATGATGTCTCGCACCCTCATCTGCGACCTCCGCCGACCACCGTAGGCGCCGGCACGGCCCGCAGGGACGGACCGAAGCCCCCCAGATCGGAGGACGGGTGCCGGGGTGCCGGTGTTAGCGTCTGGCCATGCACGACCGTCACGCGCTGGTCGTCGACGATCCGGACGTGCGGACCGGGGGCCGCACGTCGCTCATGACGGTGCGAGCGCTGGCAGCCGGCGGGTATCGGCCCCTGTTGCTCACGACCGCGCGCGGCACGATGGCGGCCGCGTCCAACGTGTGCGCCGGGGTCGTCGTGGCCGACGAGCCGTCGACCCGGGGCGTCCTCCAGGCCGTCCGCAGGCTCACCGAGGAGACCGACGACGTCACCACCTTCCCCACGGGCGACGGTATGGTCCTCGCGCTGCACCCCGAGCACGGCCACCTCGTGGACAAGTCGTGCCTCGCCGAGCGAGCGCGCGAGGTCGGCTTCGAGACGCCGCCCACGCAGATGGTCCTTGACGCCGCGCAGGCGCGATCGCTCCGCGACCGCCTGCGCTACCCGGTCGTCGTGAAGCCCGCGAGGGCACACGGCACCCGGGTCGCTCGTGACCCGGCCTCGTTCGTGGCCCTCTCGCAGGGCCCGTTCCCGATCTTGGTCCAGCCCTTCCTCCCGCTGGAGATCCGCACGATGGCCGGCGTGCTGCACGACGGCCGGTTCCGTGCCCTCGTCCATCAGCGGTTCCTCCGGACATGGCCTCCGGACGCGGGGATGGCCGCCGCCTCCGTCACGACGCCCCCGGAGCCGGAGCGCGAGTCGAAGGGCCTGGCGCTCCTGGACGGCTACGAAGGCGTGTTCCAGCTGCAGTTCCTCGGGCCGTACCTGATGGACGCGAACCTGCGGGTGTACGCGTCCCTGTCGCTCGCGCTCGCGGCGGGCGTGAACCTCCCCGCGATCTTCTGCGACGCGCGGCGCGGCGTCGATGCGCCACTGCGACGCGCGACTCCCGGCGTGTACTACCGCTGGCTGGACGCGGACCTCCGCCACGCGATCGTCGGCCTCCGAGACGGGACGCTCTCCCCGATCGAGGCCCTGCGGCAGCTCCGGCCCCGGCGCCACACCGCCCGCGGCGGCCCCGAGTCGCTCCGGGACCCGAAGCCGGCGCTCGCGCGCGGCCGGCAGGTGCTGTCCGGGCGGTCACGGGGACCGGGGTGAGCGATCCGTGGCCGGCCTCCGTCGGCGAGGCGCCGCGCGTCCTGATCGTCGGGCAAGGCGAGCCGGCGCGAGGCGGGATCCCTAGCTTCGTTCGGACCCTCCTGGACGACCCGTGGCTCCGCGAACGGACGCGGCTGTCCTTCCTGAACACCACGCATGACCCGACGCGGCCCGGGGCCGCGACGCTCGCGAACCTGCGCTGGGCCGTCGAGGACTGGCGACGCGTCCGACGGGGGGCGCGCGGGGTCGACGTCGTGCACCTGAACCTGGCGCCGGCTCCGCTGCTCCCCCTGGTGCGCGCGACCTCGCTGGCGCTCGCGGCCAGGAGCGCGGGCGCCCGCGTGCTGCTGCACGCGCACAGCGGCCGGCTCCACGTCGCGGCCCGGAGCCGGCCGTACCGCTGGGGGCTCCGCGCGTTGGTCCGCGCGACCGACGCGATCGTGGTCGTGTCCGCCGACGGGGCCGAGACCGTGCGGGCTGCCGGGGGGGACCCCGAGCTCCTGCCCAACGCGGTCGACACCTCCTCCTTCGCCCCCGGAGCGCGCGATGCGGATCGTCCGGCGATCGCCTTCGTCGGCACGATCTGCGAGCGCAAGGGGCTGGAGGACCTCCGCGAGGCGCTCGTGCGGCTCGAACGCGACGGGCGCCTCACGCCCGAGAGCGTCCGCGTGCGCCTCGTCGGCGACGCCCGCCAGGAGGGACCCGGGGTGTTCGAACGGGTCCGCGACGCGTACATCGCGAGCGGCCTGGGCTGGGTGGAGTTCACCGGCGCGCTCCCTCCGGAGCGGGTGCGAGAGGTCCTGGCGACCTCCGACGTGTTCTGCCTGCCCTCGCACTGGGAGGGCATGCCGATCTCGATGCTCGAGGCGATGGCGGCCGGCGACGCCGTGGTCGCGACCCGCGTCGGCGACATCCCCGCCGTGCTCCAGGACGGCGCGGCCGGGATCGTCGTCGACGCGCGCTCACCCTCCCAGCTCGCCGATGCGCTCGCACGTCTGCTCGACGATCGCGACGAGCGTCGCCGGCTCGGCGAGGCGGCGCGCGCGACGGCCCGGGCGCGCTACGACCGGCGCGCGATGACGGAACGCTTGCTCGGCGTCTACCAGCGGCTCGCCTACTCGATGTAGCCGAGCCCGCGCAGCGATTCCTCGATCGCCTGCTCGTCCTCCTCGGAGAACGGGTAGTGAGCGCTGCCGGGCTCGGTCTGCTCGCCGGCCGGGGCCACCGCCCCCCGGACCTCGCCCGTCACCGCGCCGGTCAGGACCTCCTCGGCCACGCGGCCGTCGAGCCCCGCCGGCACCTCGAGGCCGGCCACCCGGAACGCGGTCGGCAACACGTCGACGACGTCGAGCGGAGCCGGCAGCGAGCCCGACACGAACGCGGGACCGGCCCCGATGAAGATGCCGTCCTGGTGGTGGTAGCCCCAGGGACGGTCGCGGTGGTCGGTGAGCACCGAGGTCGCCGCCAGCGTGTCGCTCAGCTCGAAGCGCTGGTCGCGGCAGACCGGGAACAGGTGCGGAGCCCGCGACGCGAACGGCCCTCGCGCGGCGTCCTCGCGGCGGACGACGCGGTCGACGACCGGCGCGCCGTCGGCGGGATCGACGAACGCGAGGAGGCGCTCGGTGAGCTCGGCCTCGATCGCGCCGACCTCGGCGGGCTCGACGATCCCGAACGGCAGCGCACCCCGCTCGTTCACGTGGATCCCCTGCTCGGCGACCTGGGAGGCGAACGCGCGCGTGCGGTCCCACTCGATCCCGCGGTTGATCCGACTCTTCGCCGAGAGCAGCATCCCCCGCGGCAGGAGCTTGCGGGCGGCCGCCTGGATCGGGCCGGCGACCACGCCCAGACGCGTGATCCGGCTGACCGCCGGCAGCCGCAGGTAGCCCCACTCCTGCAGCAGGAGGTTGACGTTGAGCGTCTTCTCCCAGGGGCCCGCACCGTGGTCGGAGGTCACGAGCACGTTGCCGCCGGCACCCGCCCACGCCACGAGGTCCGCGATCGCCCGATCGAGCTCGGCGAAGTACGACCACGCTCGTTCGCGGAACCCCGCGGCCTCGGGACGGTGGTACCAGTCCGATCCCTCCACGAAGTACTGGTAGTGCAGGTGCTGGAGCCGGTCCGTGCCCTCGAAGACCGCGAACAGGAGCTCCACGTCGCGACGTGCGAGCAGGGCGGCGAGGACCTTGCGCCGCATCCTTTGGATCCGCTCGACCTCGTCGATCGACTCCGGGCGCGCCCAGTCGTTCTCGTAGGACACGACGGTGTCGATCGGGTAGGGCCCCCCGCTCGCCTCGTCGACGATCGCCGCGACCTCGGGATCGGAGGCGAACCCGCCCGTGTCCGGCGACGTCCACCCGGCCGCGAGACCCCCGGACACCATGAACCCACGGACGTCCTTGGCCGGCGGATAGGTCATCGGCACGTTGTAGACACCGATCGCGGTCTCGCGCTCGGCCGCGTAGCGCCAGATCGGGGTTGCGGAGATCGTCCCGGAGTGCGCGATCTTCACGGGCTCTTGCGGCGTGGTCGCGAGGAACCCGTAGACGTTGTGCCGCCCGGGGTTCACCCCCGTGAGCATCGAGACCCAGGCCGGCGGCG
>JBLMXP010000093.1:0-10718 GCA_050257835.1 Planctomycetaceae bacterium
GCTCCTGACGCGCTCCCACCGGTTCCACCAGCCGATGGAGCACGTCGACCGGCTCCTCGCTCGGCACCGGGGGGGCGGCGGGGACCGGCGGGGACGCGGCGTCGTCCTCCTCGGTGCGGTCGGGCACCACCACGACGTCGCGCGGCGGCGGGGTTGCCACGGGAACCTCGGTTACCTCAGCTGCCGGCGCCGCCTCGGTTGCCTCGGGGACCACCATCACCTCGTCCGCCGGGCGCGCGGCGGCGGCACGCCGGGGCTCCGGGAGCGGCGCCGACCGGACCGTCGTGCGCGTGGGTGCGGCCGGGGCGAGCGGCGCCTCGGCGGGCCGCTCGGGGCCGGGCTCCACGCGCACGACGCGCGGCTCCGCCGCCGGCGCCGGTGCGGCGTTGGGAGACGGGATCACCCGCATCCCCGCGGCCTTCGTCGACAGCGCCAGCTGGAGCTCGCCCTCCAGCCGAAGCTTGTCGGCCTCGAGCTCGTGCAGGCGGGCCTCCATCGACCTCACGCGTTCCTTCGCGTGCGCCCCGGCGTGACGCAGCTCCGTCTCTTCGTCAAGCGACATCAGCGCGTGGCCGCGCGGGAGCGTCGCCTCGTAGAACGGGACGCCGGCGCCCACCGTCGCCAGCGGCCGGCGCATCGACAAGATCGCGAGTCCGAGCACCAGCAGCGATGACACGGCGAGCGCGATCCGCATCCGCGTCCACAGCGATCGCAGCCCGTCGAGCAAGAGCGCGTCGGAGGTCTGGACCTGCACCACCACCCGCGCGTCGCTCGGCAGGGCGAGATAGGTGTCGTAGTGGGCGGGGGAAGGGTCGCCGAGCAGGTCGTGGCGGCTCGTCTCGTCGATCCGACGGCCGGAGGCCTCGGACGCGGTCGCGAGGATCGCGTTGTTCATCGCCGCGTTCGACCCCACCCGTTCGTTGGGGTTCGTCGAGAACAGCAGCGTCCCGTCGGATGACCAGAGCCGGATCGCCTGGATCCGCGGGTCGTTCGCGAGCTGGGGCGCCAGGGCGTCGCGCAGTCGCTGCGCGCGGTCCTCGCTGATCGGACCCGAGATGTCGCCGGCGTCGGCCACGAGCGGTCCGGTGATCAGCGCGATCGCTCGATCCGAGGCGCCACGCTGCGCGTGGTCGATCGCGCGGGACTCGCCCGGGAAGGTCAGGACGAGCAGGACGATCAGCACGAGCGCGAACGGCCACCAGACCTTCGCGCTCAACTCGTCCCTCGTGAACCGATCCAACAGGCCCATATGGCGCAACCCTCCCTTGGTCCAGCGCGACGTTACCCCATCCCGGGCGATGCGGGCGATGGGCGAAAGGCTCGACCTGCAGCGAACGGCTCAAGACGAAGGACCGAGCGCCGTTTCACGCCGCTCGATGCAGCCCGAGGAACGCGTGCTCGAGCACCAGGCGGGCGTTCAGGTTCACGTCCTCGGCCAGCGACGCCCTCGCCTCCTCGACCGACGCCAGACCGGCCGCCGCGCGCGGCACGGGCAGTTCGTCGTCGGGCTCGATGTCGGGGTTCAGCAGGTCGGCGACGGGCGCGCCGACCTGCCCCGCGATCCGGTCGCGCAGCAGCGCGGCGGCGGCGAGCAGCACCCAGTCGACGTAGTCGCGCTCGGCCCGGCGCTCCCGGCGGTGGAACCGGGTCTCGATCCGCTTGATCGCTCCGCGGTAGGCGTCTTCGGGGCGGCCGCGCTCGTCGAGGAACGGGCCGAGCTCCTCGTCGAGCTCGGCCTTGAGCCCCTTCTTGTACTCGGCGGCGGCGGTGAGCACGACGTCGGCCGCCTCGAGCGCGCCCGCCGGGCTCGCGGCCGCCAGCGCGAGCGCGCGTTGGGCCGCCTCGCGGAACGCGAGGCCGTCAGGCGCGACCGCGAGCCGCCGCGCCCGGCCGAGGTTCCCGCCCGCGAGGCGGGCGGCCAGACGGGCTCGGACCTCGGCGATCCCCTCGCCGACCAGCTGGTCCACCACGAAACCCTCGGACAGCGCGGTGAACGTGACGACGTGGCAGCGGCTCCAGATCGTGTCCGGCAGCTCGTGCGCCCGCGCGGACAACAGGAGGAACACGGTGTCGGCCGGGGGCTCCTCCAGCACCTTCAACAGCGTGTCGGCGGCCGCCGGGGACAACCGATCGGCCTCCCGCACGAGGAACACCTTGCGGCCCGGCTCGGGGGCGGTTCGGTAGGCGGGCTGCCACACCTCCTCGCGGATCGTGTCCACGTGGATGTCGCGCCCCTCCGGCTCCACGACGAACTCGTTCGGGTGCTGGTCGGCCAGCGCGAGCCTGCAGTCGCGGCAGGTCCCGCAGCCACCCTCGTGGCACAGGAGCGCAGCCGCGAACGCCCTGGCCGCGAGCAACTTGCCCGACCCCTCGGGCCCCGCGAGCACGTAGGCGTGATGGGGTCGCTCGGCCGCGCCCCGCAGGAACGCGATCGCCCCTTCCTGCCCGGGGACACCGTCGAGGACCGCCACCATGGCGGGCAGGGTACCGGCCGACGACGACGCGGGGGCCGCTCAGTCCGTGGAGCCGCGGTCGGCCGCCGGGAGCGGGCGCACCGTGTGGTCGGCGTCGCGGTCACGAAGCGCCTTGTCCAGCGCGTCGCGGACGCCCTCGAAGACCTCCTCGGGCGTGCCGCCGGCGCCGACCACGACGAACCGCTCCGGATGCTCCTCGGCGATCGTGAGGTATGCGTCGGAGACCTTCGCGAGGAACGCCTCCCCTTCGGCCTCCATCCGGTCCGGCGGACCCTCCGACCGCGCGAGCCCGAGCTCTGGCTCGACGTGCAGCAGGATCACGAGATCGGGGAACAGTCCCTGCGTGGCCCACACGTTCAGAGACAAGACGTCGGGCTCGCCGAGGCCTCGCGCCCACCCCTGGTAGGCGAGCGACGAGTCGATGTAGCGGTCGCAGATCACCACCTTCCCCTCGGCGAGCCCCGGGCGGATCACCGAGACGACCGTCTGCGCGCGGGCGGCGGCGAACAGCAGCGCCTCGGCCCGTGGGTCGAGCTTGCCGGTCTCGCGGTCCAAGAGCACCTCGCGGATCCGCTCGCCGGCCGGGGTCCCGCCAGGCTCGCGTGTGATGACGACGTCCAACCCGCGCTCCCGCAGATAGGCGGCGGCCTTCGCGATCTGGGTGCCCTTGCCGGCGCCCTCGACCCCTTCGAAGGCGATGAGCAATCCGGTGGCGGGCGGTCGCTTGAGCTTGGGCACGAGGGTCAACGGGACGGGTCGCGACAGACGGTACCGCTTGAGCAACCGCCGCGTGTTGAACGCCGCGGCCACCACCACCAGCCCCGCCGTCCACAGCG
Organism: Planctomycetaceae bacterium; assembly: GCA_050257835.1. Taxonomy (GTDB): domain Bacteria; phylum Actinomycetota; class UBA4738; order UBA4738; family HRBIN12; genus AC-51. Next base: position 3,311 of record JBLMXP010000093.1, read on the forward strand.
CGAGGCGCGTGCCCGACAGGTCGAACCGCTGACCCCCGACGAAGAAGTCCGCCCCGGAGACCAGGGCCTGCATCAGGTTCTGGTAGAGCTGCGCGAGCGTCGGGAACAGGAACAGGGACAGGAACAAGGCCATCCGCGCCAGCGTCGTGAGCGAGGCGAAGGTCCGACCGCGGAACTCGTCGACGACGTTCTCCTGGAGCAGCGTGTAGCCGGAGACCCACGCGAGCCCGCAGAACGCTCCGAGCCACACCGCGAACACCGCCGCCCACGACAGGTTCGGCACGCACGCCAGGACGAACAGCGTGGCCGCCGCCGCGACCAGGGACCAGACGAACACGCGCTCTCGGCCGAGCACGCGCGCGCTCACGTTGGAGGCGACCATCCCCAGGCCCATGCCGACCCCGAACGCCGTCACGACGACCCCCCACCCGGACGCGCCACCCGAGATCGTCTGCGTCACGAACACCGAGCCGACCGCGAGCACGGCGCCGACCGCGCCGAACGCGATCGCGATCCCGCCGGTCATCGCCGACGCGATCGAGTCCTCACGCAGGAACCGGATCCCGTCCATCGTGTCGCGCCATACGCGCGACAGGTCGAACGACTCCATCACGCGAGTGGGAGGCGTCTTGATCGGGACGCCGGACACCATCAGCGCGGAGAACGCGAACGTCCCCGCGTCGACGATCAGCGCCAGGGACTCGGGGTGCCCCCCCAGCGCCGGGACCCGGCCACCCATCCACCCCGAGAACGCGGTCAGCACGGTGAAGACCGCCGCGCCGAGCGGCAGCGTGCCGTACGCGCTCGCGAGCGCCAGCGAGTTCGCGTTCTGCAGCTGTCGCCGGGGCACGAGGTTCGGCAAGGAGGCGTCGCGAGCCGGACCCCAGAGCAGCGAGAAGCTCTCGATCACGAACGACAGGAGGTAGATGGCCCACAGCTCGTGGACGAGCACCATCGCCACGTACATCCCGCCGCGGGCGAGGTCCGCGATGATCATCAGGCGCTTGCGGTCCATCCGGTCGACGAGGGCACCGGCCATCGGACCGAACAGGAACGCGGGGAGCGTGCGCGCCAGCATCACCCCCGAGATCGCGATCGCCGCGTTCCCTCCGCCGAGACTGGTGACGAGCGTCGTGACCGCGACGAACCCGACCCAGTCCCCGAGCGACGAGATCGTCATCGCCGCGAGCAAGCGGGCGAACGGGGGGTGGAGGACGAGATCCTTCAGGGTCGCCGGGCGGGTCCCGCGGAGCTGCGCGACCTCCTCGGCGATCGATGCCACCGGTCGAGCCTAGCCGTCGGCGGCCTCGGCCGGCGACGAACGGGTCGGCGTCCGTTCCGCGGCGCCCGAGCGCGTCGTCTCCTTGCGCGCGGTGGTCTCCTTGCGCGCGGTGGTCTTCTTGCGCGCGGTGGTCTTCTTGCGCGCCGCCGGCTTCTTCTTCGCGGCGGCCTTCGCCGCGGCGCGCGCTGCGCGCGCCTCGGCCTTGGCCCGGCGCGCCGCAGCCTCGGCCTCGGGGTCGCCGGGCTTCGTGACCTGGAACTCGAGGTCCAGCTCGGCGCCGCAGTTCCAGCAACGGATGCTCTTGGGCCGCTTGACCAGGAGCGACCCGCACTGGGGGCAGGGGTGGTCGGCGATCGGCGGGTTGTTCACGCCGAAATCGCACTCCGGGTAGCGGTCGCAGCCGTAGAAGAGGCCGAAGCGCGTGCGCTTCTCGACGATCTCGCCCTTCGCGCACTGGGGGCACGTGATGCCGAGCGTCTTCGGGGGCTCCTTCTTGATGTAGCGGCAGTCCGGATACCCGCTGCAGCCCACGAACGGGCCGAAACGACCGAAGCGCTGCATCAGTTGACGCCCGCACTCCGGGCAGGTCTCGTCCAGCAGCGTCGGCTCCGGACGCTCGGAGCCGTCGAGGTTGCGGATGTACTTGCACCCGCCGTCCTCGTCGGCGAACCGGCTGCACCCGATGAAGAACCCGAACCGGCCCAGGCGCTTCTGGAGGCGACCCGGCGGGGTGCGGCCCTCCTCGACGCACTTGGGGCACTCCTCGCCGGTCTCCACGACGTAGCGCTCCCACTTCTCGTCCGCCTGGTCGAGCGCCTCCTTGAACGGCCCATAGAAGTCCTCGAGCACAGCCACGCGGCCCATCGCGCCCTCGGCGATCTCGTCGAGCTCCTCTTCCAGCCGCGCGGTGAAGTGCACGTCGACGATGTCGGAGAAGTGCTCGACCAGGCCGTCGGTCACGACCTCGCCGACGTCCTCGGGGCGGAAACGCTTGTCCTCCAGGCGCACGTAGCCCCGGTCCTGGATCGTCGAGATGATCGACGCGTAGGTCGAGGGCCGGCCGATCCCGAGCTCCTCGAGCGCCTTCACGAGCGAGGCCTCCGTGTAGCGCGGAGGCGGCTGCGTGAAGTGCTGCTCCGGGAGCACCTCGAGCATCCGCAGGACCTGCTCGGGCGTGAGGTCCGGCAGCGCAGCCTCCGCGTCCTCGTCGGGTCCCTCGTCGCGACCCTCCTTGTACACGCGGATGAACCCGTCGAACACGAGCGTCTGCCCGGTGGCACGCAAGCCGTAGTGCGCCTCGTCCCTCGTCCCGTCGCGCGCGCCGGCGGGCGCGAGCGCGTCGACGTCGACGCCGACCTGGTCGAAGCGCGCCTCGGCCATCTGCGTGGCGACCGTGCGCTGCCAGATCATCGTGTACAGACGCAACTGGTCGTGGTTGAGCGCGCTCGCCACCCGCTGGGGCGAGCGCATCACGCTGGTCGGCCGGATCGCCTCGTGCGCCTCCTGGGCGCTCCGCGAGCGCGTCTTGTACCGCCGGGGCTCCGCGAGCGCGTATCGCTCGCCGAAGTCCGTCTTGACGAGCTCCGCGATCTCGCGCAGCGCCGTGTCGGCGATGTTGACCGAGTCGGTCCTCATGTAGGTGATCAGCCCGACGATCCCCTCGCCGGGAAGGTCGATCCCCTCATAGAGGCGCTGGGCGACCTGCATCGTGCGCCGTGCGCCGAACCCAAGCTTGCGCGCCGCCTCCTGCTGCAAGGTCGAGGTGGTGAACGGGGGCGCGGGCGAGCGCTTGCGCTGCTTGCGCTCGACGTTCGCGACCCGGTAGGCGGCCGTGCGCAGCCGCTCGACGTGGGCCTGCGCGTCGGTCTCCGCGCCGAGCAAGACGCCCTTCTTGTCGGGCGAGGATGCGAGCTTGCCCTGCGGGACCTCCGTGAGGCGCGCCGTGAACGCGTGCTCGTCGCCGTCGGGCGCGAGGCGGACGTCGACGCTCCAGTACTCGACCGGCTGGAACGCGGCGATCTCGCGCTCGCGCTCCACGATCAGCCGCAGCGCCGGCGATTGGACCCGGCCCGCGGAAAGCCCCGGGCGGATCTTGCGCCACAGGATCGGCGAGATCCCGAAGCCGACCAGCTTGTCGAGGATCCGCCGCGCCCGCTGCGCCTCCACGAGCTGCATGTCGATCGCGCGTGGATGCTGGAACGCCTCGAGGATCGCGTCACGGGTGATCTCGGTGAAGGTCACGCGCCGCGTCTGCAACGGATCCACCCCGAGGACCTCGGCGACGTCGAACGCGATCGCCTCGCCCTCTCGGTCGAAGTCGGTGGCGAGCACGACCCCGTCCGCCCCCTTGAAGGCCTTCCGCAGCTCGGCGACGTTGTGCTGCGCGTCCTCCGTCACCACGAAGTGCGGCGTGAACGCGTGCTCCACGTCGACCCCGAGCCCATCGTGATCGCGCGAGAGGTCGCGGATGTGGCCCACGGACGCACGGACGGCGTAGTCGCCGCCCAGGTACTTCTCGATCGTCTTCGCCTTGGCGGGCGACTCGACGACCACCAGCGTCTTGGCCATGCGTCGGATCCTTCGGGTCTCAGGGGGACGGTGTCGAACCGCACACCATCGGCGGACGGTACCACCGGGCGTCGAGAGCGCATCGCAACGAGCGTCACAGCATCGCCACGTCCGTACCCGCGTCGGGGCCCTCAACGCACGGGTAGGCTTCCCGCATTCCCGGCTCGTCCCGGAGGCCTCGTGCTCGCGTTGTTCCAGGACTTCATCACCACGACGATCGGCGACCACGGGCTGGTCGCCATCTTCATCTTGATGTTCCTGGAGTCGGCCTGCGTCCCGATCCCGAGCGAGGTCACGATGCTGTTCGCCGGGGCGATGACGGCCACGGCGTTCGCCGGGGCAGGCAACGAGCTCTCGTTCGCGGCGGTCGTGACCGCAGGGGTGCTCGGCAACCTGCTGGGGTCCTGGGCCGCCTATGCGGCGGGCGACTACGGTGGCCGGCCGCTGATCGACCGCTTCGGCCGATACCTGCTGATCCGTCCCCACGAGGTCGACCGCGCCCACGCCTTCTTCGAGGAGCGCGGCGAGGCCACCGTGTTCGTCTCGCGCCTGCTCCCGGTGGTGCGCACCTTCATCTCGCTGCCGGCAGGCGTCGCCGAGATGCCCTTCTGGCGCTTCACCCTCTACACGGTGCTCGGCGTGATCCCCTGGTGCCTGGGCCTCACCTGGCTCGGCGCTCGTCTGGGCGACCACTGGACCACGGTCGAGGAGGTGCTCCGGCCGGTCGCCTGGCTGATCGCGATCGCCCTCGTGGTCGCGGTCGCGGTGTTCGTCGCGCGCCGCTGGACGCAGGTTCGCGCCGAGTACGCGGCGCGTGACGCGGCCAACGACTCGAACGCGCGCTGACCCTGGACCGGCTCAGAGGTTGGCGACCATCGTCCAGGAGTCGCCGGATCCTTCGACCTTCTCGAACCCAGCGCGCTGATACATCATCCGCGACCGGTTGTGGGCCGCGACCGAGAGCGACAGCGCCTGGTAGCCCTCCTCGCGCGCCTGCACCATGCAGGAGCGCAGCAGCGCCTCGCCGATCCCCTTGCGCCGGTGCAGCGGCACCACCGCGATCGACAGCTCCGGGATCTTCTCGTCGACGAACCCGTAGCCCGGAGAGTCCTGCGTGAACAGCCGGTACCACGCGGCCCCGACCGGCTCGCCCTCCAGCTCGGCGACCACGCCGCCGTCGCCCGCGCGGCCCCAGCCCTCGTGGTAACGCACGAGGATCGGGTCGGCGAGGACCTCCTCGATCGGCTCCCGCGGCCAGTCAGGGTTCCACCGCGCCGCCTCGTACAGCATGTCCTTCAGGAACCGCACGTCGTCGCGGGTCGCGGGTCGGATGTTCACCTCAGCCCTCCGTCCTCGGCACGCGCGTAGCCTACGTCGCGACGGCGGCCGCCGCGTGGGCGTCGTGGTCGCGCAGCACGAACGGCACGCTCGTGAGGGCGACGCGGTCCTCGTAGAGGAACAGCCGCTTGATGAACAGCGCGTTCTGGTTGTGCAGCGGGTACTGCCACCACTTCGTGACGATCGCCTCGGGCACGATCACGTTCACGACCGTGTCCGCGCGCGAGGAGAAGCGTCGCACCTCCTCGAGCATCGGGATCGACAGGTCGCGGAACGGCGCCTCGACGATGTCGAGCGGCACGTCGAGCCCTGAGTCGAACCAGCGCTCCTCCAGCCGGTGCGCGACGTCGGGGTCGAGGTCGAAATAGAGGGCGCGGGTGACCCCTGCGTCGAGCGCGCGCGCGTAGTTCACGGCCCGGATCGTCACGTCGTTCACCGACGACACGAACACCAGCGTGACCGTCCGCGCGGGGATCAGGGGCCGGGCGTCGACGCCGCGCGGCCGGCCGACCTGCTCGACCACCGGCACGTCGGTCACCACGACGTTCGCCTCGCGGAGCATCGCGCTCTTCAGCCGGACGAGGTCGCGGTTGCGCACGAGGTAGCCGAGGAGCGACGACTCGCGCACGATCTCCGGGACCATGACCGTTACGAAGTCGCTCGGCTGCAGGCTGAGCGACTGCACGTACGCGCGCACGCACGACGTGACGCTGCCCAGCCCGACCGCCTCGGGGTCGGGTGCGCCGGCACCCGCGAACGCCCGCCATCGCTCCCGGAACGCATCGTCGATCGCGTCGAGCGGCGTCACCACGTGGACGCTCGCCGGCCGGAACGACCGGACGTAGCCGAGGGCCTCGGCCACCGCCGCGTTCGGTTCGCGCACCAGCAGGACCACGTGGTTCGCCCCGACCTCGCCGGCACGCACGGTGCCGCGCTTGAGGAACGCGCTGACGGTCGTGTAGTGACGATGGATCCCGTAGAAGCAGGGCACGAGCAACGCCATGATCAGCATCGAGAGCCATGCGCCCTGCGAGAACTTCGAGATGATCACGACGACGAGCACGATCGCGGTCGTGATCGCGCCGACGATGTTGATCACGATCGACCGGCGCCAGCCCTTCATCGCGGTCTCGCCCTTGCGACCCTCCTTGACCCAGTGCTTCACCATCCCGGTCTGCGACAGCGTGAACGACGTGAACACACCGACCACGTAGAAGTGGATCAACTGGTTCAGGTCCGCGTCGAACGCGTAGATCATCAGCGACGAGAGCACCCCCAGGACGATCACGCCGTTGGAGAAGACCAGACGGTCGCCGCGGTTCACGAACTGGCTCGGCATGAACCGGTCGCGCGCGAGGATCGACGCCAGCCGGGGGAAGTCCTGGTAGGCGGTGTTCGCGGCGAGGATCAAGATCGCGGCCGTGAAGAACTGCACCACGAAGAAGAGCACGGTGTTGTCGCCGAAGATCGCGATCGCGATCTGAGCCACCACCGAACGCTGGTCGCTGGCGGCCACCCCCGGCACGTGCGTGGCGAGCCAGGAGATCCCGAGGAACATCGTCACGGCGATCGTGCCCATGATCGCGAGCGTCTCGGCGGCGTTCCTGGCCTGCGGCCGCTTGAACGCCGGTACGCCGTTGGAGATCGCCTCGACGCCCGTGAGCGCGGTGGCCCCCTGCGAGAACGCGCGCAAGATCGCGAAGACCCCGACGGCGCCGGCGACCTTGGCCGCCTCCTGCAGCGGCTCCGAGACGACGCCCACCGCGGGACACCCCCCGATGCACCGTGTGAACCCCACCACCACCAGGAGCAGGATCGACGCGACGAAGCCGTAGGTAGGGATCGCGAACAACGTGCCCGACTCCCGCGCCCCTCGCAGGTTCGCGAACGTCACGAGCACCACGAAGAAGATCGAGAGCAGGACCTTGTGCTCGTTCGCCCAAGCGAAGGCCGACCCGATCGCGAACACGCCGGCCACGATCGAGACGATCACCGTCATCATGTAGTCGAAGAGCAGGGCCGCGGCGGCGATCAGTCCGGGCAGCACGCCGAGGTTGTCCTTGCTCACGATGTACGCGCCGCCTCCGCTCGGGTACGCGCGCACCGTCTGCCGGTACGACATCACGACGATCGTCATCAGCAAGGCGATCGCGAACGAGATCGGCATGACGTACCCCTGCCAGTGCGTGGTCACGAACGCCAGGGCGATCACGATCTCAC
>JBLMXP010000094.1:0-10532 GCA_050257835.1 Planctomycetaceae bacterium
GTCGGGCAGGCGGCTGCGGGCGCGGCCGCCTGCCCGAACCTGCTACACGGCGGGGCCGGAGGTCAGCTGGACCGTCGCGGTGTGCTCGCCCTGCGCGTCGACCCACCGGACGGTGACCGAGTCGCCGGGGACGTGGCTGTGGAGCAACGGACCGAGGTCGTCGGTGGAGCCGACCGGCTGGCCGTCGACCGACTGGATCACGGCCGGGGTCTTCATCCCGGCGTTCGCGGCGGGACCGTTGGGCTCGACGCCGACCACGAGGGCGCCGGAGGTCACGCCCAGACGGGCGGCGGTCGCCGGATCGAGCGTCTTCACGGCCACGCCGAGGTAGCCTCGCTCGCCCAGCAGCACGGTCGAGGAGCCGGTGCCGCTGCGGATCTGCTCGACGACGGTGAGGGCGTGGTCGATCGGGATCGCGAACCCGATGTTGTGGACGGCGTTCTCGCTGCCGGCGCTGCCGGCGGTGATCATCCCGACCACCTGACCCTGGTCGTTGACGAGCGCGCCGCCCGAGTCGCCGGGCTGCACGTTCGCGTTCGTCTCGATCATGCCGGTCAGGCGCTCACCGCCGCCCGGCATCCCCGGGTCCTGCGCGGTGATCGCGCGGTCGGTCGCGGTGACGAAGCCGTTCGCGACGTTCGGCGCGCCTCCGCGGCCGAGCGCGTTGCCGATCGCGGCGACCTGGGCGCCCTGGCTGATCGACGAAGGGTTGCCCGTGCTGACCGTGGCGAGCCCGGAGGCGTTGTTCAGCTGCAGGAGCGCGACGTCGGCGGTCGGGTCCACGCCCACCACGGTGGCCGTGTAGTCCTGCTGACCGGCGACCGACACGACGATCTTCCACGCGCCCTGGACGACGTGGTTGTTGGTCAGCACCTCGCCGTCGGGCGTGAGCACCATCCCGCTGCCCGCGCCCTCCGGCACCAGCTGGGACTGACCGAACACGCGGGTGTAGGTGTTGATGTTCACGATGCCGGCGGTCGGGTCGGTCGTCGGGGTCGTGCCGGAGGAGCCGGACGAGCCGTCACCGGTCACGATCGGGCCGGAGCTCGCCACGGGAGAGGCGCCGTTGGAGCCGAAGGAGAAGCCCGCCCAGGTCCCCAGCGCGGTGCTGAGGATCAGCAGGCCGGCCACGGCCAGCGCGAGGCCGCGCCTGCGCGAAGGTGGCTGCGGCGCCGGCGGGGGCGTCTGTGGGCTCCAGCCGGGGGGCGCCGGCATGCCGGCGTGCGCGCCCGGCCAGGGATGGCGCTGAGGGTCGGGGAACTGCTCGGTCACGGTCACATCCTCCTCGTTCACATCTACCAGTGGTTCGGCGCTCGCACCACCTAGGCTTCAGCCTGGACCTGAGAGTTCCCTGTGGAACGGGGCAGAGGGCCCTGATCGAAGGGGGGGCGGGGAGCCCGGCGGCCCCTGCCCCGCATCGGGTAGCGTCGAGCGTGCTCGCGATCTGGGGCGGCGTGGGGGCCGCGTGCTGCTGGGCCACCGCCACGCTCTGCTCCTCGCGGTCCAGCCGTGCGATCGGCGCCGCCCCGGTCTTGGCCTGGGTCATGTTGGTCGGGTTCGTGCTGGTGGCGCCGTTCGCGTTCGCGGCCGGCGCCCCGACGGCGGGGTCCCTCGGCTGGCTCGCGGTGGTGGGCGGCGCGAACGTGATCGGCCTGCTCCTCGAGTATCAGGGCCTGCGCCACGGCAAGGTCGGCGTGGTCGTCGCGATCACCTCGACCGAAGGAGCGTTCGCGGCGATCCTGGCCGCCCTCGCGGGTGAGCCGGTCCCGTGGGCGACCGGGGCCGCGCTCGCGGTGATCGCCGTCGGGGTCGCGCTGGCGGCGCTCGAGGAAGACCACGACGCGGCGCAGCGGCGGACCGGTCCCGCGGTGCCGTACGCGATCGGCGCCGCGGTCTCGTTCGGGATCGGCCTGTACGCGGCGGGGAGGATCAGCGGCGACCTCCCGCTCGCGTGGGTCGTGATCCCCGCGCGGGTGCTCGGCGTGGCGTTCCTCGTGGTGCCGCTCGCGGCGACCGGCCGTCTGCGGCTGACGCGACGGGTCGCGCCGCTCGTCGTGACCTCCGGCGTGATGGAGGTCGCGGGGTTCGTCGCGTTCGTGCTGGGCGCGCGGTCGAGCATCGCGATCGCCTCGGTGCTCGGCTCGCAGTTCGCCGCGCTGTCGGCGATCGGGGCCTTCCTGGCGTTCGGCGAGCGTCTCCGGAGGATCCAGGTGGCCGGGATCGCCGCGATCCTCGCGGGTGTGGCCGCGCTCGCGATCCTGCAAGCCTGACGCGCCTACGCGGGCTCGCGCCGCCGTTCGTAGCGGACGCCGAACCAGTCGCCGTCCTCGTCGTGGCCCTCGAACCGCTCCATGAGGCGCATCCCCACCTTCTCCATCACGCGGATCGAGGGCGTGTTCCCGGCGTCGGCGTAGGCGCGGACCAGCTCCGCCTCGAGCGTGGTGAACGCGTAGTCCACGAGGGCCGCCACCGCCTCCGTCGCGTACCCGCGACCCTGCGCCTCGGGCGCCACGGTGTAGCCGACCAGCACGACGCCGGGCTCGTCCGCGCGGGCGCTCAGCCCGACATCGCCGACGAGTCGGCTCGTCTCGCGTTCCTCCAGCGTGAACTGCACCCATCCGCCGGGCTCGCCCGGTCGTCGCGCCGCCATCTCCTCGATCTCCGCGCGGACGCCCTCGGGATCGGTCCGGTCCCACCCCTGATGGACGTGCACGGTCGGGTCGCTTCGGTAGCGGGAGATCGTCTCGGCGTCCCTCGGCTCGGAGCGCCGCAGACGCAGCCTGGGCGTAAGGATGCCGTGAAAGTTCGGATCGGCGCGCACGGCCGGCAAGCCTACCGAGCGCCGATCGTTGCCAACGAGCCGCAACACTAGGAGCACCTGCCCCCTAGGAAGTGTGAGGAACGCATGGCCCTATCGAGCCATGCCGACCCCTCCCTAAGGGTGGTGCCGGCGCTCGCCGATACCTAGCTGTGACACCGGCCGGGGGTCCGGTACCCTCCGCCGGATCCCGACGGCCGAGGAGGTTTCGGCATGGACAGACGGCGGTTCCTGAGGAACTCGGCGATCCTGACGGCGGGGGCCATGGGCGCCCACGTGCTCGGTGGGGACGGCTCGCTCCCCGCGTTCGCGGCGACCCCTTATCGCGCCTTCGAGAGCAAGAGCGAGTGGAACAAGCCGTTGCCGGCCAACGCGCCGCGCGACACGAACAGCGGGAAGTACATCGCCGCGTTGAAAGCCTTCGACGCGTCGGTGCAGTTCCCACGGCTCGTGGACGGGTCGTGGGCCGAGCCGATCTACTGGGCGAAGACGGGCGACCCCTTCTACGCGGTCAGTGGCTGCCCGATCAAGATCCGGATCCCCAAGGGCGCGCAGCCCGCGTCGTCGAACGATGCCCAGATCACGATCTATGACCGCGGCCGCGGCCTCGTCGCCAAGCTCCAGGGCGCCGTGTACTCGGGCGGCGTTTGGAAGGCGGCGAACACGTCGATCTACTACCTGGGCTCGAACGGGCTCGACGGCTCACTGAAGGCCTCGGACAACAAGCACAACTACGGGCACCGGGGGATCCCGTCGCCGACCCACGCGGTCCGCTGGGACGAGGTGAAGTCCGGCGAGATCCGCCACGTCCTCAAGGTCGCCCTGAAGAAGACCGCCCCCAAGCACGTCTACCCCGCTACGGGCGACCAGGGTGGGAGCGGCACGATCCCGATGGGCGCCGTGTTCCGGATCAAGCCGAGCGTCAGCCTGAAAGGCCGCGGCCTCAAGGGGGCGGCGCTCGTCGTCGCCACCGCGATGCAGACCTACGGCGTCGTGATCGGCGACCAGACGGGCGTGCCGATGGCCCTCAAGCTCGAGAACCTCGCGCTCGAGCACCGGTCGGTCCGCTGGTCCGACGTCCACCTCGGGCCGCGCTCCCTCGAGAAGATCCACTTCGACGACTTCGAGTGCATCCAGCTCGGGTACCGCCGCTGAGCCGCCTTCCTGCTCGGTTCCGCTCGACCCTCGCCGGCGGGGACGGATGGCCCGCGCACCGGGAACCCCTTCCGGCGTAGGGTGGCCGTGGCGCGCGCGAGCGCGAGCCGTCCGCGCGCGCCGATCACGGCGAGGAGGGAGAGATGAGAGGGATCCGATCCGTCGCGACCGTGGCGCTGGCGGCGTTCGCGCTCGTGACGAGCGCGTGCAGCAGCAGCACGTCGAGCTCGAGCGGTCCCGGCTCGAGCGGCGCGAGCCACGAGCCGGTCACGATCACGGTCTGGGACTACTACGGCAAGGCGACGCCGTTCCAGGACTCGGTGATCAAGGGCTTCCAGGCGAAGTACCCGTGGATCACGGTCAAGCACCAGGACATCGGGTGGGACCAGGCGCACAACAAGTTCACGGTCAACGTGACCTCGGGGACGGCCCCCGACGTTGCGACGATGGACATGACGTGGATCCCCACGTTCGCTGCGAACGGGCTGTTCGAGGACCTGTCGCAGATCTCGGGCGGGCAGCTGAACAGCCAGCCGATCACGGACCAGTACACGCAGGGCGCGCAGGAGGCGATGACCTACAACGACGCGTACGTGACGATGTTGTTCGACTTCGACGTCTACGCGCTCTACTACCGCGCGGACGTGTTCAAGCAGAAGGGCGTCGACGTCCCCAAGTCGTGGGACGAGATGAAGGCCGCGGCGGCCAAGGTCGCCGAGGACACGAACGGCGACGGCACGTGTGACAAGTACTGCTTCGAGGTCGTGCCCAACGACTGCTTCCACTGGTGCCAGACGCTGTTCCAGGCAGGTGGCTCGATCCTGAGCGCCGACAGCACCCAGGCGGCGTTCAACGGCTCCGAGGGCCTGTCGGCGATGGAGTACTACAAGAGCTTCCTCGACGACGGCACCGGGATCTCGTGGGGGACCGAGCAGGGCGACCCGATGGCGGGCGTCAAGGACGGCCGGATCGGGATGTTCCAGGACGGTCCCTACTGGATGGGGCTGCTCAAGGACGGGGCGCCGGAGATGAAGGGGCAATGGAAGGTCGCGACCGCCCCGTACTCGCAGGAGCCCGGGAGCTACCTGGGCGGGACCGGCCTGTCGATCCCGACGGGCGCGCCGCACCCGCAGGAGGCATGGCTGTTCATCCAGTACATGCTCGAGCCGGCGCAGCAGGTCGGCGTCTACACGTACGCGGGCGCGGCGCCCGCGACCACGGCCGCCCTGCAGGATCCGACGGTGAACAAGGCCGACCCGTACTTCGGCGGCGAGGCGCCGTTCCCCGTGTTCATGGAGGCGATGTCGACCGCGACGCACTTCCCGTACGTGGCGCAGTGGGACGACATCGACGCCGAGATCGGGACGATGGTCGAGACCGTGATGCTGGGCAAGGCCAGCCCCCAGCAGGGCCTCGACGACGGCGCGTCGAAGGTGAACGACCTCCTGGCCTCGGGCTGACGTGGCCACGGTCGCGGTCCGGCGACGGCGGGCGCGCGGGCGGTGGCGCAAGCTGCTGCCCGCGTACCTGCTCGTCGCGCCCGCGATCGTCTCCTCGGTCGCCTTCCTCTACGTCCCGATGGTGTTCTCCGGGTACTGGAGCTTCACGAAGTACAACGGGCTCCAGTCGCCGCAGTGGGTGGGCCTCGACAACTACGTGGCGCTGTTCCACGACGACCGGTTCCTCAAGGCTCTGTTCAACACCGTGTTCTTCGTGATCCTGGGGATGGGGATCGGGCCGATCCTCGGGCTGATCTCGGCGATCCTGCTGAACCAGAGCGTTCGGCTGCGCGCGTTCTTCCGCACCGCGTACTTCCTGCCGGTGATGACGTCGCTCGTGGTGGTCGCCACGATCTGGAAGGTCCTGCTCAACCCCGGTGGACTGATCAACGAGCTGCTCGCGGTCGTCGGGGTCCCGGCGCACAACTGGCTCGGCGAGCCGGCGACGGCCCTGCCCTCGGTGGTGGTCACCAGCATCTGGCAGGGGTTCGGGTTCGAGACGGTCGTGTTCCTCGCGGCGCTCCAGTCGATCCCGCGCGAGCTGTACGACGCGGCGCTCGTCGACGGCGCGACCGCCTGGCAGCGGTTCCGGTCGGTTACGCTGCCGAGCCTTCGCCCGACGATCATGTTCGTCTACGTCATCGGGATCATCGGGTCGTTCCAGGTGTTCGACCAGATCTTCGTGATGACCGGCGGCGGCCCGATCAACTCGACCCGCACACTCGTGTTCGACCTGTACGACCGGTTCAACACGCTGAAGCTCGGTGAGGCCTCCGCCGTCGCGTACGTGCTCCTCGTGATCCTCGCGACGCTCTCCTACATCCAGATCCGGATCTTCGAGGAGCGCTGATGGCCGCCGGCACGCGCGACCAGACGCAGGCCGCGCCGCCGGCCCGCCGGAAGCGGCGGGGGCTCGGGATGTCGCCGGCCAAGCGCACGGCGCTGTACGCGGCGTTGATCGTCACGTCGCTCGTGATGATCGTGCCCTTCTACTGGACCTTCGCGACGTCGTTCAAGCCACCGGGGGACATCTTCGCGTCGCCCCCGAAGTGGATCCCGAGCCCGTGGACCCTGCAGAACTACCGCGACGTGTTCACGCTGCTCAACTTCGACCGCTACCTCGTGAACAGCGTGATCGTGACGGCGGCGATCGTTGGCCTGAACATCGTGTTCGACACGTCGGCCGCCTACGCGTTCGCGAAGCTCGAGTTCCCCGGGCGGAACTTCCTGTTCTTCATGCTGTTGATCACCTTGATGGTGCCGTTCCAGGTGAACCTGATCCCGCTGTACCGGATCATGGTCGGGCTGCACAAGGTGACGCCGCTGCTCGGGATCGACAGCTACTCGGGGATCGTCCTGCCCGGGATGATCCAGGTCTTCGGCATCTTCCTGATGCGCCAGTTCCTCCAGTCGATCCCGGACGAGGTGCTCGAGTCCGCCCGCGTCGACGGCGCGTCGGAATTCCGGATCCTGCGCTCGGTGATCTTCCCGCTCGCCGCACCCGGGATGGCGACGCTCGCGATCTTCACGTTCCTCGGGGCGTGGAACGACTTCCTGTGGCCGTTGATCGTGATCAACGACCCGAAGTACTACACGCTGCCGGTGGGGCTCGCGCTCCTGCAGCAGCGCAACACGATCAACTGGGGCGACACGATGGCGGGCACCGTGCTCACGGCCGCCCCGATGGTCGTGATCTTCCTGCTGTTGCAGCGTCGGTTCATCGAAGGCTTGACCGCCGGCTCCGTGAAGGGCTGACGCTCACGCGGGGAGGCCGCCCTCGAGGACCACGTCGCCGTAGGCGGAGACCGTAGCGTCGACCTGTGCGCCGTCGGGCAGCGCGACGGTGAGCGCGAGGTCGGTCGGGCCGTGGTTCGTCACGACGGTGAGCGACCCGGTCTCGCCGAGCACGACGCCCGCGACCGCATCGGGGTGACCGGTGATGCGGGGGAGGCCGGCGAGGTCGAGGAGTCCGTCGTAAAGGCCCCAGGCACGGTCCTCCGGCCCGTGGGCGTCGGGGAGGCCGGCCAGCAGCAGCTCGACCGGATAGGCGCACGTGACGACCGAGCCGACGCCGGCCGCCGCGCGGACGATCGCGGGCTCGCCGTGATCGTCGGTCGCCACGACGTCCGCGCCGTGCACGAGCAACCGGGCGCCGCGGGTGTGGAGCGAGTCATCGCCGGCCGGCAGGTCGAGCGTGTCGCCGGCCGCGAAGGGTCCCCACGCCTGCGCGAAGCGAAGCGTCGCCGGCCCTTCCGGCGCCCGGTCGGCGAGCCGGCAGCCGGCGAACGCCTCCATCTCGGGGATCGCCGAGTCCGCCGAGCACGAGAGCCACAGCGCGCCGCCGCGCGCCAGGTGCGCGTCGGCGCCGCGCCACCAGTCGGTGCGGACGTGGTACAGCGACGTGGTGGTCGAGGTGAGCGGCGCCGGCACGAGCATCACCGGTACCTCCGGCCAGGCACCGTCGAGCCGCTCGCGGGGGAACGACGCGCGGAGGTCCGCTCGGCACGCGAGGACGAACGCGTTCAGCCATCCACGAACCAACGGGCGCGGGTCGCGCTCGGGGTTCCACGCCGTCTCGGCGGGCACGTACGGACCGGCGGGGGCATCGGCGATCCCGTAGGCCTCGGGGTCGTACGGGCGCACGTACTCGTGGGGGACCGGGATCGCGGCGGTCGCCGGCGCCGGTCCTCGGCCCGCGACCGCGTCGAGGTCGAGCGCGCGGATCCGCGCGGCCGCATCGGCGAGCACGCGGCCCCGCGGCCGGAGCGCACCGATGTGGTCGGTCACGCCGAACTGGGTCTCATGCGGCTGCCGCACGTAGGGCACGCGACCGAACGCGGCGGGCTCGGCGTCGGTCCAGCACCACGCGTAGTAGCCGATCGCGCCCCGCCCGAAGCTGGACCACGTGAGCAGCCGGTCGTAGGCGGCGATCCGCTCGGGGTCGAACTGCGCCGAGGACGCGCCGTACTCGTGGACCATCACGGGCTTGCCTGCCCCCGAGGCGAGCGCGGTCTCGAACGCCGCGGCGAGCGTCATCCGCGGCGACAGCAGCGCGTCGGGGTACAGGTCCTCCTGATAGATCGGGTACGGGTGCACGCACGCGAAGTCGAGTTGTCCGGCCACGACGTCGGCGCGGAACGCGCCGGCGCCGACCTCCTGCCCGCTCGTGCCGATCGTGATCAGGTGCGCGGGATCCTCGTCGCGGAGGCCGTCGACGAGCGTGGCCGTCCAGGCGCGGGCGTCGTCGTCGGTCGTGTCGCGGAAGATCCACAGCGGCGGCTCGTCGGTGAGGTCCCAAGCCACGATCGTCGGGTCGCCTCGCCAGCGCCGCGCGACCGCGCGGACGTGTGCCGCCTGCAAGGCCAACAGCTCAGGGTCGCGGTGCGGGTGGCGCCCGTCGCGCCAGGGCACGTCCCAGTAGGCGTCGCCGACCTCGCCCCCGATGAAGAATGTCGGGTGCAGCAGGAGGCCGTGCCGGCGCGCCGCCTCGACCACCTCGTCGAGCACCGTGAGGTGCGCCTCGTCGAGCTTTCCCGGCTCGGGCTCGACGGCGGCCCACAGCAGGTCGATCCGGACCGTGTCCATCCCGGCCGCGGCCATCGAGGCGAACGCCGCGTCGAACGCGTCCGCGCCGACGCGCCAGGGCCAGTCGGGACCCTCGACCGGCACGTAGTGCGCGCCGACAGGCAGGATCGAGTGGCCGTCGCGGCGCAGGTAGTGGGGTCCGGCGGTCACGGTCGCGTCGGTGCTCATCGCGAAGCCTCCTCGAAGGGATGGACCGTCCAGCCTTGGGCGGGACGGAAGACGGAGAGGGCTGCGCCGGCGGGCGGCTCGTCCACGGTCACGACGAGCCCGCCGTCCTCGGGCGCCACGCGCATCCTTGACCGCGCGTCCTCCCTGGCGCGCCACCAGGCCGCGAGCGCGGCGGTGGTCATGATCGCGAGGTCGTCGCGCGCGACCGCGCCGGTCAGCCAGCGCTCGACCGCGCCCGCGTAGTCGCGCGTGTCGCCCTCGAGCCGTCCGTACCCGGCGTCGGGCGGGTCGATGAAGACGTGGCAGAGCGACCCGCGCTCGATCGCGCGGTCGAGCACCTGCCGCAGGACGGCCTCGTAGCCGGCGGGGTCGGCGGTGCGCGACCGCACGCCCTCACCGAGGGTGTTGTACGAGCAGCAGCCGTTCGGGAACCCGGGGTCGGTCGGATCGGTCGAGATCGGCAGCTGCAGGAACGACCGGCGTCGCGTGGGATCGGGGTGGGTCCGCAGCTGCGGCGCGTCGGCGGGGTCGTCGCTCCACGCAGCGACTGCCGGCCGGTACGGGAGCCCGCCAGTGACGGCGTGGTTCGCGCCCACCGAGGACTCCGCGAGGTACCCGAGCCGGTCGAGCACCTCGGCGGAACGGTCCCAGGCCTCCCACTGGAAGTGGGGCAAGCGGAAGATCCGGTGGTCGCCCTCCCCGAGACGAGCCCGGAAGGTGGCGTCACTCCGGCGCAGCTCCTCGGCCATCTCCTCGTCGGTGAGCGACTCCCACGGCGCCGGGTTCCAGTGCGAGTACGGGTGCGTGTAGGAGTGGTTGTAGTACTCGGCGCCCGGGGGGAACGCTTCCGGCTCGGCCTCCACGTTCGAGGCGGTCGCGAAGATCCCGTACGCGCCGAACCCCGCGCGCCGGGCGGTCTCGATCGCGGGCGCCACGTAGCGCGAGCATTCGGGATCGACCCCGGTCGGGTGGTCGACGTCGCCGTCAACCACGAACCCCGCGCGCACGCCGCCGGGCCACCGCGCGAGCGCGACCAGTCCACCGGGCGACGCCGCCTCGAGCGCCGCGAACGCCTCGTCGGCAGCGTCCTCGGCCGTCCCCCAGGCGGGGAGCGACGGCAGCTGCTCCGGACGCAGGAAGGTGGTGAACCCCTCGGGGTCGTCCGAGGCGACGGTCTCGAACGGGACGCCCCAGGCCTCGAGCAGGGCGCACCACGTCGCGGCGCGCATCCATCGAGGGTCGTCCTCGGCCGGCAGGTGCACCCCGACCCGAACGGCGGCGATCCCGTCCACCGAAAGCCGGTCCAC
>JBLMXP010000095.1:0-5666 GCA_050257835.1 Planctomycetaceae bacterium
GACCCCGAGGCCGAGCTCCGGGAGACCGAGGCGAAGGCAGCCGCGCTGATCCCCGCCGTGGCGCCCGACGCGCCGCGGCGCGATGAGACGATGGGAGCCGCCCGATGATACTCGTCGTCGACCACTACGACTCGTTCACCTACAACCTGGTGCAGCTGATCGAGGCGCTGGGCCGGGAGACGCTCGTCGTGAAGTCCGACGAGCGGCCGGCGAGCGAGCTCGTCGCGATGGAGCCCGAGGCGGTCCTCCTGTCCCCCGGCCCCGGTCACCCGCGCGACGCCGGCTGCTTCACCGAGCTGCTCGACACGCTACCGCCGGCGACGCCGGTGCTCGGCGTGTGCCTGGGCCATCAGGCCCTCGGGCTGCAGTGCGGCGGGACCGTCGACCGCGCCGCCCCTGTGCACGGCAAGGCCTCGCTCGTCTACCACGAGGGCCGCGGGATCCTCGAGGGCGTGAGCGTCCCGTTCGAGGCAGGCCGCTACCACTCCCTGATCGTGGAACGCGACGACCTGCCCGCCGAGCTCGAGCTCACCGCCTGGACCGAGGACGGCCTCGTGATGGCAGCCCAGCACCGCGAGCTCCCGCGCTTCGGCGTCCAGTTCCACCCCGAGAGCATCCTCACGCCCGAAGGCCCGCGGATCGTCGAGAACTTCCTGCGCCTGACGGGCTGACAGCCGCCTACGGCGCCGGGCAGGTCGGGCCGTTCGCGTACCGGCCGGTGTTGGCGCCGACCTTGCAGCCGCGCTCGTCGACGGCGACGAACGCGCGTGCGGGGATCCGCTTGAGCTGGTCGAGCAGGCGGTTCGTCCAGCGCTTGTCCACCGTGCCCTGGAAGTACCAGTCGCTGCCGTTGTCGGCGACGATCAGACCGTAGGTCTGCATCGCGCGGAGCACGACCTTCGCCTTGGGGCTGAACCCGCTGAGGTCGAACCCGGCCTTGAGCCGGAACCGTGCGCCCATCGGCGGGCACTTCCTGCCGCCGGTGGCGGCGTCGTGCCGAGCCGGCCACACGTGATGGCCGGAGGAGCACGCCGCGGTCATCCGGATCGCGTGGTCGACCACGCCGGCCTTGACCTCGTCGTGGCGGAGCAGCCCCGCGAAGATCGGCAGTCCGGCCGCATCCGCGCTCGTCCAGCCGTCCGGACGCAGCCGGTTCGCCTTCGGGCCGGTGAGGTGGAAGACCGCGCCGCTGCCGGCGGTGGGGTCGCCGTGGTTCCACCGGGCGTCGTACAGCTCGTAGAGCGTGCAGTCGCTCTTGTCGACCATGATCGAGTGGCGGTCCGAGCCGCCCTCGATCGCGATGTCCTTGCCGAAGGGATAGGGGCCGGGGTCGCTCTCGCTCGCATAGCGGAACCGGATCCGCACCTTCTTGTGGCCGGCGCCGACCACGTCGTAGGGGATCCCGTACGACGGCGGCCCGAAGTCGGGGTGCAGGAAGGTCGTGCCGGCGTGCATCGCGTGCAGCCAGGTCCGGCTCTTCGCGGCCACCGGCAGCTTCGACACGTCGAGGTGCCACACGTTGTCCGAGGGGAACACGGAGCAGGACGTCCCCGGCACCGAACGTGCCGCCGCCGGCGTCGCCGGCCAGACCGCGGCGAGCAGCGCCGCCGTCGCGAGCACTCGCAGGATCGTCACGCGCACCTCGTCGTCATCGGCTCGCGGGGCCGCTACGGTTGAGCGCGCATGCCCGACCCGCGACCGACCGGCCTCCTCGAACGGATCCCGGCGTGGGTGCTCGCGGCGCTCGTGGCCGCCCACGTCGCGGCCGCCGTCCTCCTCGCGATCGGCGCGGCGCGCGGGCCGGTGCAGGACGCGTACGTCATCCGCGCCGAGGTCGTCGCCACCTCGCCGGCGACCCCCTACCGCGGGTTCCCGATGGTGGCGATGCCGCTGGAGACCGCCGCGTTCCAGCTACTCGGCGGGCACGGCGCCGGTCGGACCGCCGTCTCGCTCATCGTGCTCGCGCTCGTCGCCGACCTCGCCACGGCGCTCGCGCTCGCCGTCGGGTGGAGCCGGCGCACCGCGGCCGTATACCTGCTGCTCGGGCTCCCGCTGCTCGGGTTCGCGTACCTACGCCTGGACCTCGTGGCGGTGGCGCTCGCGACCTGGGCGGTGGCCCTGCTGCGCCGCCGCGGCGACGACCCAGTCGGGGGCCTCGTGTTCGGGCTCGCGGTGTTCTGGAAGCTCTGGCCGCTGGCCCTAGCGCCGCTGCTGTTGTTCCGTCGCGCCGTCCGCGCCGGGACGGCGTTCGTGGTCGTCGGGCTCGTCGGCGGCGCGTTCTGGTACCTGACCGGCGGGCCGAAGGGACCGTTCGAGGTGCTCACGTTCCGCGCCGCGCAGGGCTGGTCGGTCGAGAGCCTCGTCGGGAGCCTGCGTTGGATCACCGGCGGTGGGCCCGCGAACCCCGACGGCGCGACCGTCCGTCTCGGCACCTCCCCCCTGTGGCAACTGGCCGCGCTCGGGATCGTCTTGCTCGTCGCCGAGGCACTCGTGTGGTGGCGCGGGTACAAGGACGACGCCGACCCGACCGGCGCCGCCTCGCTCGCGGCCGTCGCTGCGCTGCTCGCCTTCGCGCCCGTCCAGGCGCTCCAGTACGGGCTCTGGCTGCTGCCGTGGACCGCGATCGCCTTCGAGGGCGAGGCGCGCGAGCGGACCGTCGCGACGTTCGCCGCCGTCGTGATCGTGCTCGACGGCGTCCTCTCCCTCGTGTACGGCAGCGTCCACGCCTACCCGTCGGGAACGACCGCCGAGGTCCTCCTCGTCGCGCGGAACGTCGCGTGCGTGGGGACCGTCGCCGCGTGGGTGTGGCCGCAGCGCGCCCCGGCACCCGCCGGCGCGCACGTCGCGGCGTGAGTGCCACCCGCCCAGGAGCGACACCGCACCGGTGCTACCCTCGCGGGCGGCCGAGAAGGAGACGTCCTTTGCGCGCGATCCGGAATCGTGGCGTGTTGCTCTGGGTCGCGCTCGCCACCGGATGCACCGCCGTATCCACGAGCACGCAGCCACCCTCCGCCTCGGTCCCCGCGCCGAGCATGACTGCCTCGTCGATCGGCGGGAACACGTCGCTCCCGGCGCAAGCCGGTGTGATCCCCTGGATACCCACCCCTGCCGCACGTCCGACGGCGCAGCCGGTCCCTGCGGGTGCGCAGCCCTGCGACGCGCAAGAGCTCTCGATCTCGATACCGGAGATGCAGGGTGAGACCGGCGGACAGATGGCGGGCTCGCTCACGTACCGCAACGTGGGCAACGAGACCTGCACGCTCCGTGGCTACCCTCACGTGAGCCTCCTCGACGCGGACGGCGAGCCGCTCCCGGTCCAAGAGATCCACGACGTTCCGCACTTCTCGCCCGACCGACCGCGACCGCCGACGTGGCCCTTCCTCGTGCTCCGCCCGCGTGACGAAGCCTTCTCGTTCGTCATGTCCTCGAACTGGTGCCGACAGCCCGTGGCGCGTTGGCGCGTCGTCCTTCCCGGAGGCAGCGCCGCCACGCTCCGGCACGGTTGGACGATGGGCTACTGTGTCTTCGACCCGGGCGGGTCCCGGCTCTTCGTCGATGGGTTCGAGCCGCCTCTACAGAAGGAGAGGTGGCCCCTCGCCCCGACGATCCGAGACACGCCGACGCTATCGGCCGCGGGCTCCACCCTGGACTACGTCGTGACGCTCACGAACGTCCCGAAGCATCCGTTCGAGTTCTCCCCAGACTGTCCCTCGTACGTGCAGCGCCTCGTCCAGCATCACCACGTGATCGAGAAGAGGCGCTTCGTCCTCAACTGCGCCGCGCTCGGCGGACCGATCCCCGGCGGCGCCGCCGCTTCCTTCGCGATGCAGATGCCACTCCCGCCCGGAGCGACGGGCGAAGCAGCTCTCGTCTGGGTCCTCGATCCACCGTACGGCTTCTCGATACGCCTTCCCGTGACGATCTGACGCTGTCCACTCTCCTGCGCGCGAGGAGCGCCACCTTTCCCCGACGAGCGCCGGATACGCTTGCGGCGTGGACACGTGGAAGTACTACGGCATCACCCACGCCGACCATATCGTCTGCAACCCGACGAGCCCGGAGCTACCGCGTCGAAGGAGCGAAGCGGAACTGGGGTTCGACGTTCCGTCTCGCGGCGGTCGTCGTCGTGCTCGCTGTCACGACCTGGATGCAAGGAGCCTCGGTCGTCCCCTCTGGTGCCCCCTTGTACGTCGCGTTCCTCATCGGCGTATCAGGCTCCGCGTTGCTCTGCTGTGTCGTCTTGTACTGGGCGAGGGGATGGGGCCGGGCGTGGCTCGCCCGTCAGGTTCAGGAGCGTCGGCGACGCGACGGTCTATGACAGGGTCGTCGCCCCGCGAGGCGTCCATTTCGGCCTCGCACGCCGGGGCGCAAGTCCAGGTTTGACTATCTGCCGAGAGCCTGCGTCAGGCGATGTCTTCGTCCGGTCGGCGGGAGCGGATCAGGGCGGTCACGGCGACGCTAAGCGCGATGACCACGAGGAGGACCAGGAGAGGCATCGCGAGCGACACTGGTTTCCGCACGGGGTCCATCGTCCGAGAGGCGGTCTGTGCGATGACCTTCAGCAGCATCCACGAAAGGATGACGCAGCGCGCGACCAAAGGGAAGGAACGGACGCGACTGCTGCCCTCACGCGCCGGAGCGCACGCCGCGGCCGTCGAGTCAGTCGCCGGTGTCGCCGGCGACGAGCTTCTCGGCCGCCACCTTCCGGGCCTCGACGAGGAGGGCGTCGACGAGCTCGTCCTCTTGAACCTTCGCGACGACCTCGCCTTGGCGCACGATGAAGCCGAGGCCGTTGCCGCTCGCGATTCCGACGTCGGCTTCGCGGGCTTCGCCGGGGCCGTTCACGACGCAGCCCATCACGGCGACGCGCATCGGGACGCCGAACTTCTCCTTCTCGATCGCGGCGTTCACGGTGCGGGTGAGCTCGAGCACGTTCACCTCGGCGCGTCCGCAGGACGGGCACGCGACGAGGTCGAGGCCGCGCTTGCGCAGACCGAGGCTCTGCAGGATCGCGTTGCCGACCTTGACCTCCTCGACCGGGTCGTCGGTGAGCGAGACGCGGATCGTGTCGCCGATCCCCTCCGCGAGGAGCGTGCCGATCCCGACGGCGCTCTTCACCCCGCCGAGCGGCATCGGGCCGGCCTCGGTGACGCCCAGGTGCAGCGGGTAGTCGCAGCGCTCGGCGAGCTGGCGGTAGGCCTCGATCATCACGCGAGGGTTCGAGTGCTTCACGCTGATCTTGATGTCGAAGAAGTCCTCGTCCTCGAGGATCCGCGCCTCGTGCAGCGCCGATTCCACGAGGGCCTCGGGGGTGGGGTTGCCGTACTTCTCGAGGAGCTCCTTCTCGAGCGAGCCGGCGTTCACCCCGATCCGGATCGGCACACCCCGATCCTTCGCCTCCCGCGCGATCAACCGGACCTTGTCGTGATACTTGATGTTCCCCGGGTTGATCCGGAGCCCTTGGATCCCGGCCTCGAGCGCGGCTATCGCATACTTCCACTGGAAGTGGATGTCGGCCACGACCGGCACGGTGGACTTCGCGGCGATCGCGGTGAGCGCCTCGGCGTCCTCCCAGTGCGGAACCGCCACGCGGACGATGTCGACCCCCGCGGCCACGAGCGAGGCGATCTGCTGCAGCGTCGCGTTGATGTCGGCCGTCTTCGTGG
>JBLMXP010000096.1:0-9305 GCA_050257835.1 Planctomycetaceae bacterium
GGTGGTCGGCGACGTCCGCCGGCCCGGCGCCGCCTGAGCGGGCTCGAGGCTCATTCGAAGGTCACGAGCCGCAGGTCGCGAGCCACCCTGGCGTCGCCCTGCGCTTCGACCTCGAACCGCACGCGCTGGCCCAGCCGCAACGACAGCACGTCCTGCGCGAGCGACGCCGGCTCGATCGCGATCTCGGTGCGGTCGTCGGTGAGCACAGAGCCGGTGCGGCTCTCGGCGTCGAAGTCCTTGATCGTGCCCTGCACGCTCGTCTCCTCCCTCAGGCGCGGCTCGACCATGTCGGGCGGCTCGCGCGGCTCGCCAGGCGTTCGGGGAGGTCCAGCTCGCGCAGCACGTCGCGCGTGCGGCCGGCTCGCCGTGCCTCCAGCACGGTGAGGATATCGTCCGGATCGTCGAGGTCGAAGCCGAGCTCGGGGGCCTCCACCACCGAGACCGGCGCGTCGGCCTCGGCGGCCGCCTCCAGGTGCTTGCGGTAGGAGCTCGGGCCGAACCGCGACGCGATCGCGGTGGGCGGGCGACGCAGGAGCAGGTTCGTGCCGACCTCGTCGAGCGAGGGGGCGAGCACGACCGGCCCGAGCGTGTGCAGGGCCCGCGTGAGCGCGGCCGGGGTCACGAGCGGCGTGTCGGGCAGCAAGATCGCGAACGCGTCGAGCCGCCGACCCACCGCCTCCTCCTCGACCTGGCGCAGCGCGCTCGAGAGCGGCGGCTCCTCCTCGGTCACGGGGTGGACGCCCCGGCGCGCCGCCACCTCGAGCACGGCCTCGTCGGGGGAGATCACCCACGTCTCCCAGCCGGGAAGGGCGGTGGTCGCGTCCAAGACGTCCTCGAGCATCGCCAGGGTGAGGGCCGCGCGCTCCAGGGGAGAGAGCACGGGGTCGAGCCGGCTCTTGGCATCCTCGAGCGACTTCACGGGGAGGGCGATCGCGCGCACGTGTCCCCAGCGTAGCGAACCGGCGCCGAGCGCCGGTGCGGTACCCTCGCGCGCGTCCGTGGCGCCGGTGCGAGAGGAGGACCGTTCGCGTGGCCGAGCCCTGGTACCAGGCCGCCCGATGGCTGGTGCTCCCGCCCGCGCGCGCGTACTTCTCGTGGCGGTTCGAGGACCTGCACAAGATCCCCAGCCGCGGGCCCGCGATCGTCGCCTGCAACCACATCTCCTACCTCGATCCGATCGCGAACGCGTACGCCGTGATCCGGGCGGGACGCCGCCCACGGTTCCTGGCCAAGCACGACCTGTTCCGGATCCCGGTGGTGGGCAGCGCGCTGCGGGGGGCGCACCAGATCGAGGTCGACCGTGACCATCCGAGCGGGACGCCGCTGGCCCAGGCTGAGGCGGCGCTCGCCGCGGGCGAGCTGGTGGTGATCTACCCCGAGGGAACGGTCACGCACCGGTCCGACGGGCTGCCGATGCAGGGCAAGACCGGCACCGTGCGGCTCTCGCTCGCCTCGGGCGTGCCGATCACGCCGATGGCGAGTTGGGGCTCCGCGGCCGTGTGGCAGAAGTCGGGCAAGGGCTCGCTCAAGCCGCGCCGCCCCGTCTGGGTGAAGGTCGGCGACCCGATCGACCTGTCTGCGCGCCGCAGCGAGTTCGCGGACCACGACGCGGTGCGGGAGATGACGGCCACGGTGATCGACGCGCTCACGGTGCTCGCGGTCGACCTGCGCGACCGCTACCCGGAGCGCTGGGCGAACGCCCGGTAGGCTGCGGTCCATGGCTCCGGACGAGCGCGGGTTCCAGACGCGGGCGATCCACGCGGCGACCGCCCCGCCGGTGACCCAGCAGACCCCCTCGGTCCCGATCTACCAGACCTCGACGTTCCGCTTCGACGACGCCGATGCGTACGCGGCGACGATCGCGTTCGAAGAACCCGGCTTCACGTACACCCGGGGCTACGGCAACCCGACGCTCGACGCGTTCGAGGCGGTCGTGGCCGAACTCGAGGGGACCGAGGCGGCGATGTCGTTCGCGTCGGGCATGGCCGCGATCCACACGCTCTGGACCGCGCTCGCCCACGGCGGGGACCGCGTCGTGGCCACGAACGCGCTCTACGGCGGGGTGTTCACCCTGGCCACGAAGGTGCTCCCCCGCTTCGGTGTGCGGGTCGACCTCGTCGACGGGCGCGACCTCGACGCGATCGACGCGGCGCTTCCCGGCGCGGCGCTGTTCTACACCGAGACGATCGCGAACCCCACGATGGCCGTGGCCGATCTGCCGGCGCTCGCGGCGCGCTGTCGCGCTCACGGCGTGCCCGCGGCGGTCGACAACACGTTCGCCTCGCCGTACCTGTGCACGCCGGCGGCCTACGGCTTCGACTACGTGGTGCACTCGACCACGAAGTACCTGGGCGGGCACCACGACCACGTGGGGGGCGTGGTGGCGTGCAGCGGAGACGGGCGTGCCCGCCTGCGTGACACCGTGATCGACACCGGGGGCACGATGGCGCCCTTCGAGGCCTGGCTCGCGATGCGCGGGATCATGACGCTCGCCCTGCGCATGGAGCGGCACACCGCCAACGCGACCGCGCTCGCGACGTTCCTCGAAGGCCATCCGAAGGTCGAGCGCATCCACTACCCGGGCTTGGCGTCGCATCGCGACCACGCGACGGCCGGGCGCCTGCTGCCGCGCGGCGCCGGCGGGATGCTCGCCGTCGAGGTGGTCGGCGGCGTCGAAGGGGGCAAGGGCTTCTGCGACGCGCTGAGGACCGCGTGGGTCGCGACGAGCCTCGGCGGCACGCACACGCTCGTCGGCCACGCGGCCTCCACGACCCACCGTCAGTACGACCCGCAGGCGCGCCGCGCCGCCGGGATCGCCGACGGCCTCGTGCGCGTGAGCGCGGGTCTTGAGGACCCCGAGGATCTGCTCGCAGACTTCGGGCAGGCGCTGGAGGCGATCGGGTGACGCGTCGCCGCGTCGTCGTGCTGTTCGGGGGGCGCTCGGCCGAGCACGAGATCTCGTGCATCTCCGCGCGCTCCGTGATCGACGCGCTCGACCCCGAGCGCAACGAGGTGATCCCGATCGGCATCACGCGCGAGGGCCGCTGGCACGTGCTCCCGGGGCCGCCGGCCCTGCCCTCGGAGACCGGGACGATGCCGGAGGTCACCGACGCGACCGGCCCCCCCGTGGAGCTCGCGGGTGGGGGCGCCGGCCCGGACCTGGTCCTGGCCGACGGCACGCGTGAGCAGGTCGACGTCGTGTTCCCGGTCCTGCACGGTCCCTTCGGCGAGGACGGCGCCGTGCAGGGGCTGCTCGAGCTCGCGGGCGTCCCCTACGTCGGCGCGGGGATCCTGGGCTCCGCGCTCGGGATGGACAAGGCGGTGCAGAAGGTGCTGTTCCAGGCCGCGGGGCTCGCCGTCGCCCCCTGGTTCGCCGTCCACGAGCCGCAGTGGGATGCAGACCCCGAGGCGGTCACGGCGCGGGCGACCGACCTCGGCTACCCCTTGTTCGTGAAGCCGGCGACGCTCGGTTCCTCGGTCGGGATCACGAAGGTGCACGAACGCGGGGAGCTCGACGCCGCGATGGCCGAGGCGTTCCGCTACGCGCGCAAATCGGTGGTGGAGCGCGGCGTGGAGCCGGCTCGCGAGCTCGAGTGCGCGGTGCTCGGCAACGACGACCCGCTGGCCTCGGTGACCGGGGAGATCGTCCCCGAGGGACACGAGTTCTACGACTACGCCGCGAAGTACCTCGACGGGTCGGGCGCCCATCTGCTGATCCCGGCGCCGGTCTCCTCGGCGCTGCAGGAGCGGATCCAACGGATGGCGGTCACGGCGTTCCGCGCCGTGGAGTGCTGGGGGATGGCGAGGGTCGACTTCTTCCTGGGCGCGGGCGACGAGGTGCTGGTGAACGAGATCAATACGATCCCCGGGTTCACCTCGATCTCGATGTACCCGAAGCTCTGGGCCGCGAGCGGGCTCACCTACCCGGCGCTGATCGACCGGTTGCTCGACCTCGCCGTCGAGCGGTTCGCCGCCGAGCGCGCGAAGGGCTCACACGTCCGCGAGCTCCACGGCGACGCCGGCTGAGCTGCGTCGCGCGCGCGTCGCGCCGGATGCTCGGTCGCTCAGAGGTGGACGACCGGGCAGGTGAGGGTCCGGGTGATGCCCTCGACCGCCTGGATCCGCGCGACGACCAGCTTGCCCAGCTCGTCGACGGTCTTGGCCTCGGCACGCACGATCACGTCGTAAGGGCCCGTCACGTCCTCGGCGTCGGTGACGCCAGGGATGCCTCGCACCTCGCCCGCCACGGAGGCGGCCTTCCCGACCTCCGTCTGGATCAGGATGTACGCGTGCACCATCGCCGTTCCTCTCCTGCTCGTCGAACGGCCATGCTATCCGCGGCGCGCGAACGCCTGCAACGAGCGATCCCACGCGGCGCGGCGCCCGGCCTGCCATCATCGAGGCATGCGGTACGCGGACCGGCGCGACGCCGGCCAGCGGCTGGCCCCCGCGGTCGCGGACGTGGTGCAGGGGCCTGCCGTGGTGCTGGGGATCCCGCGCGGCGGGGTCCTCGTCGCGGTCCCGGTGGCGGAGGCCCTCGCGTCGCCGCTGGACGTGGTCGTCCCGAAGAAGCTCGGTGCCCCCGGCAATCCGGAGCTCGGGATCGGAGCGGTCGCGCCCGGCGTGCGCGTGCTCGACGAGTGGCTGATCGCACGGCTCGGTGTGTCGGCCGCGTACCTGGAGGCCGAGATCGAGCGCGAGGAGGCGGAGATCGCGCGGCGGACGGAGCGCTACCGGGGCGGTCGGACGCCGGTGGAGCTCGCGGACCGCACCGCCGTGGTGGTCGACGACGGGGTGGCGACCGGCGGGACCGCGCTCGCCGCGCTCGGCTGGGTGCGGTCTCAGGCGCCCGCGCGGGTCGTGTTCGCCGCGCCGGTGGGGCCCCCGCAGATCGTGGACCGGCTCCGCGGGGCATGCGACGAGGTCGTGCTCCTGCAGGCGCCCGAGGCGTTCTTCGCCGTGGGCGAGTGGTACGAGCGCTTCGACCAGGTCACCGACGAGGAGGTGACCGAGGCGCTGGCCGCCGCGTCGGGATGAACGCCCCCGAGCTCGTGGCGGCGGCGATCCTGGCCGGGTTCGGCGTGCGGTCACTCGTGCACTGGGCCCGTCGGCCCTTCGAGAGCGCCGACCTCACCGACCAGGTGCTCTACGCGGTCTACCTGACGGGGCGCGTGGGTCTCTGGTTCGCGTTCGCCGGGCTGTTCGCGATCTTCGCGACGATCACCACGCGAGGCCAGGCCTTCGTCGACGACGTGGCCGGGTTCCGCTGGTACGTCGTCGTGATCGGGGCGCTCGGCGCGATGCAGCTGGTGGCCGGCTGGTTCCTCGGCCATCGGGGCGGCGGAGGGGAGCCGCCGGCGTGAGGAGACCGAAGGCCGGGCAGGTCTCCGCCCGGCCTTCGCGCGTCCAGACCGACCGGGTCAGCCGACGGCCTTGATGATCTCCTCCGACAGCTGTGTGAACTGCTGCAGGTGGGCGACGCGGTCGGTCTTGAGCCGCTCCACGATCTCGCGGTACTCGGCGGCACGTCCGTGGCGCTCGTACAGCTCGCGCGGGCGCAGCAGCTCGGGATCGTCGAAGTCCGGAACCTCGGTCGCGACCTGGTAGCCGAAGTCCGGGTCCTCGTCCCACTCGATCGTCTGCTCGGCGATCCCGCTCACGCACGCCGAGGTGTGGGGGATCTTCACCTTCTTGGAGCGCTCGTCGCTCTCCTTGCCTCCGGCTCGCCCCGTGTTGAGCAGATAGGTCTCGATGGGGTGGGTCGCCAGCAGCTCGAGCAGGCGGTTGCCCTGCAGGCCGTGGGGGAGCGGGAAGAACGGGTTCGTGCCGGGGACCCGCAGGAACTTGCCCTCCTCGGCGGCCCCGCCGGCCGCGGTGCCCGTGGTCTCGCCCAGCATGAAGTAGGCGGCCGCCTGTTCCTGGGTCAGCCTCGCGACCGCGGGGATGATGTTCTCGTTGCGGTTGAGGATCAGCAGGTAGTCGACGGGGCCGACGTTGCGCGCGTCCTCGTAAGCGAGCAGGTCCTGCATCTCGAAGACCGCTCGGCCGTTCTTCGTGTAGTGCTCGTTGAAGAAGTCGACCTTGCCCGTGTCGTCCTGGTAGACGTTCTCGAGGAAGGCGCTGGGCTTCACCACGGCGCCGTGGATCGAGGGCTCGAAGTTCGGGTCCAGGCCGAAGGTCTTGGCGAAGCAGCCGTTCTCGGTGCCGTAGGCGCGCCCGCCCGGCATCAGCCCGACGAAGTCGTCCTGGATCGGCCGGGAGCCGTTCTGTGTCGTGAAGGTCGTCGTGGTCTTGCCCGTCCCGGACAGGCCGATGATCATGAAGACCTTGTCGCCGTGGCTGGTCGGGATCACCTTGAGCCCCGCATGCAGCGCGAGCCCGCCCTTGTGGTAGACGATGTCGTTCCACATCCGCAGGCCGCCCTTCTTGGACTCACCGAAGTAGTCCGAGTTGAGGACCCGCGTGACGTAGTTGTCGAGATCGACCGCGATCACGCGGTCGTCGGGGTAGCCGGGGGCCTGCAGGCCGGGCGTGTAGAGCACCTGGACCTGCGGCTCGGTGCCGTCGCTCCGCTCGAAGTAGAGCTTCTGCTGCATCCCGGCGATGTTCGCGTAGCGCTTCTCCATCACCAGGCGCGCCGCGGTGCGCATCTCGGGGTCGTTGCCGATGTAGCCGTCGATCACGACCATGTCGTGCTCGGCGATGTAGGCGTCTTGCATCGCGGCGATGCGCGCGTAGTCCTCCTGCGTCATCGTCTTGCCGCTGGACTCACGGCCCACCACGTACGTGCTGCCTGCGCTGCGCGAGAGCACCTGCGTCTGGACGTTCACGTTGCCGTACTCGGAGATGCGGCACTCCGGCATCGCCTCCGTGAAGGACCGGAGCTCCTCCGGTGTGGGGTTGTGCAGGACCTCTGCCACGTGGGCCTCCTTACGGGTACGTTGGGCGGGTACGTTGGGCGGGTACGTTGGGCCGGTGCGTCGGGACCCCTTCGGACGGGGGTGCTGGATCGGCTCAGTCTACCGAACGGGCAGGTCGCGGCCCTGGACAAGGCTTCCGCCGCACGCTGTACGGAACGGGAACGATGGACGTCACCGAAGAGGAGCTGCTGGGCGCGATCCACAAGATCCTGTGGATCGAGGCGCCCGAGCTGGTGGTCCCGGTGGGCGACGACGCCGCGGTGGTGCGCCCCGGCGCCGGGGACCTCGTGCTCACGACGGACGCGCTGGTCGAGGGCGTGCATTTCGTGGGCGCGGACATCACCCCCCACGACCTCGGGCACCGGGCGATCGCCGTGAACGTGAGCGACGTGGCCGCGATGGCCGCCTCGCCCCGCTACGCGCTCTGCGCGCTGACGCTCGCGGACTGGTGCGACGCGAGCTGGACGATGGAGCTGTTCGGCGGGATGCGCGAAGCGTGCGAGGACTACGCCTGCACGCTCGTCGGTGGCAACCTCGCGCGCGGACGCGACGTGACGGTGGCTGTCACGCTCACCGGCGAGGTCGCGCCGGGCCGCGCCGTGCGGCGATCGGGGGCCCGGCCGGGCCAGCCGTTGGTCGTGACCGGCGAGCTCGGCTCGGCGGCCGCCGGCCGCAGGATCAGGGCCGAGCGAGGGCGCTGGGACCAGGCCGACCTGGAGGCGATCCGCCGGGCGGACCGGCCGGTCGCCCGCGTGGGCGAGGCGCAGGCGCTCGCGCGCCACGGCGCCACGGCGATGATCGACCTCTCCGACGGGCTCGCCCTGGACCTGTCCCGCCTGTGCGCGGCGAGCGGGGTCGGCGCGAGGGTGAGGCTCGCGGACCTGCCCACGGGACCTCGCGCGTTCCCCGAGGAGGCGCTCGGGGGCGGCGAGGACTACGAGCTGCTCGCGACCCTTCCCACCGAGGCCGCCGCCGCCGCAGCCGCGGTCGAGCTCGACCAGACCTTCGGCGTGGCGCTCACGACGATCGGCCTGACGACGGAAGACGGCGCGTTGGTGGCGGTCGGCCCGGGGGGCGAGGAAGGGCCGCTCGGCCGGTCCGGCTGGGACCACTTCGCGTGAGCGGGCCGCGTCCCCGAGGGGTGCGCCCGCGGGCGCTCACGATCGCCGGGAGCGACTCGGGCGGCGGCGCCGGGATCCAGGCGGACCTCAAGACGTTCAGCGCGCTCGGCGTCTACGGGATGACGGCGATCACTGCCGTCACCGTGCAGGACACGCGGGGCGTGCAGGGGTACGAGGCGTTGCCTCCGGGGCTCGTGGCCGACCAGATCCGGGCGGTGGCCACCGACATCGGCGTGGACGCGGCGAAGACCGGGATGCTCGCGGACGCCGCGATCGTGGAGGCCGTCGCGGTCACGGTGGCCGAGACCGGGATCGGCAACCTCGTGGTGGATCCGGTGTTCGTGTCCAAGCACGGGGACCCGCTGCTCGCGAGCGACGCCGTCGCGGCGTTGCGCACCCTGATCCTGCCGCTGGCAGTCCTCGTCACGCCGAACCTGCCCGAGGCCTCGGCGCTCGCCGGCTTCGAGGTCGCCACCCGCGACGACATGCGCCGGGCCGCCGAGGCGATCCTGGGGCTCGGCCCGCGCGCGGTGCTCGTCAAGGGCGGGCACCTCGCTGAGGCCGGCGCCGAGGCGGCGGACCTGCTCGTGGACGAGGCCGGCGCCTCGTGGGTCACGGCGCCCCGGATCGACACCCCGCACACGCACGGGACCGGCTGCACGCTCTCCTCGGCGATCGCCGCCCACCTGGCGCTCGGCGCGTCGCTGGGCGACGCGGTGCGGGCGGGCAAGCGGTTCGTGACGGCGGCGATCCGCAGGGCGCTGCCGCTCGGCGCAGGGATCGGTCCGGTCGACCAGCTCTGGTGGATCGAGCCGACGCAGCCGGGCCAGGACCCGGGATGAGGATCAGGCGCGGGAGGCCCGCACGACCTTGCCGGCCTTGATGCAGCTGGTGCACACGTGCAGCCGCCTGGGCGTGCCGTCGACCACCGCGCGGACGCGCTGGATGTTCGGGTCCCAGCGCCGGTTGTTCCGCTTGTGCGAGAACGTCACCGACTTGCCGAACCACGGCTTCTTGCCACAGATGTCACAGACCGCTGCCATAGCCCGACGATGGTACCAGCGGGTTCCGGGCCCGCTCGCGCCACCCCTTCATCCGGCGATCGCGCGCAGGTCGGCGTCGAGGGCGTCCGCCGACAGCTGGCCGGGGACCGTCGCCACCTTGGTCCCGCTCGCGTCGTAGAAGACGGTCATCGGCGGGGCGAACAGGCCGTTGGCGACCCCGATCGCGTTGGAGGGGTCGAACACGCTCGGGTAGGTGACGT
>JBLMXP010000097.1:0-18712 GCA_050257835.1 Planctomycetaceae bacterium
CCGGGCGGGCCCACGAGGCCGCTCGTGCCGCGGAGGCTGATGCCGCTCGGGCTCGCGCCGACGCCGGGGCCGCGGCGGCCGCGACCGCCGAGCGATCCTCGTCCGCGGTCGAGGCGGTCGCCCGCGCGGGCGCGGCGCACGAGGCGGCCCGGGAGCGACACCGCGAGGCAGAGGCGGCTCTGGCCGTCACGAGCAGCACGATCGTCGACCGGCTCGGCGACGGCGACCCCCGCGCGCTGCTCGCCGAACGGGAGCGCGGACTCCGTGAGGCCGACGCCGCGGTGTCGCACGCGGCGGCCGCGCACGAAGCGGCCCGCGCCGCGCTCGAAGCCCTGCGCAGCCGCGCGGCCGAGACGGCCGACGCGCTCGCCGAGCTGGCGGCGAGCCTTGCCGGCTGCTGGGGCCGGCTCGGCGAGCGCCGCACGGTCGAGCGGACCCCCGACGCCGTCCGCGCCGGCTACGTCGAGCTCGGCGAGACCGTCCTGGCGCGCCTGCAGGAAGCGGGCGAGCTCCGGACCGGCGCCGACGCCGACGCGGCGGCGGCGGCCCAGGAGCTCCGCGACACCCTCGCCGGACTCGGGCTCGCACCCGACGCGGACCTGGCCGCGGCCCTCGCGGAGGCACGCGCGCGTCGGGCGGCGGCGCAGGAGCGGGTGCGTCTGCTCGAGTCACGACTCGAGGAGGCCGCCGACCTCGAGGAGCGGGTCGCGGCCGCCGAGCGACAGCGCGACCTCGCGAAGCGCCTCGCCTCGGACCTGCAACCCGCCCGCTTCCTCGCGTACCTCCTCGAGGAGGAGCGAGCGGCCCTCGCGGAGCTCGGCAGCGTCCACTTCGAGGAGCTCACCGCGGGCTCCTACCGGTTCAGTGACGACGACACCTTCCGCATCGTCGACCTGAACGCCGGCGCGGCCGAGCGCAGCCCCGATTCCCTCTCGGGCGGCGAGACCTTCCTGGCGTCCCTGGCGCTCGCCCTGGCCCTCGCGGAGATGGTGGCCCGCGGCGGCGGCCGCCTCGACGCGTTCTTCCTCGACGAGGGGTTCGGGAGCCTGGACCCCGAGCACCTCGACCGCGCGATGGACGGGATCGGCCGGCTGGTCGCCGGCGACGGGCGCCGCCTCGTGGTGCTCGTCTCCCACGTCGCGGAGATGCGGGAGATGCTCGAGGACCTGATCGTCCTCGACAAGGACGGACGCACCGGCGACACCGTCGTCGTGTCCGGCGCGCGGCCGCTGGACTGAGGCGGTCGCTCCCTAGGCCCTTCGACTCGGTGCGGGCGCGAGACGTATGCCCAAGGGCCGATGAACCGTGCGGGAGGTCCTGCCGATACACCACCCACAGACACCGGTTCGACGTGGGCGGAACGACGCGGGGGCGCGGACATGATCGCATCGTTGAAGGGCTACGGCAGGATCGCGAGGACGGTGCTCGCCGTCATCGCGGGACTGCTGGTGCTGGGCATCGTGGGCTCGCTGGCGATGGGCGCGCGAGCGACCGCCGACGCGCGCAACCAGGTCGTCGAGCAGGCCCAGGCGATCGCCAACGGCTCGCTCACCCTCGCCTTCACGCCGGCCGACGTCACCGCGCCCGTGACGCCCGACCGCGCGGCCGCGCTGACCGGCCAGCTGCAGGCGATCGTGATCGACCCCAGCGACTTCGACACGGTGACCCTCTACGACCCGGAGGGCACGATCCTGTACTCCACCGAGCAGAGCCGGATCGGCAACAAGCTGCCGGGCGAGAAGGACCGGATCGCGCAGGCGCTCAAGGGCCAGCCGCAGTGGCAGGACACCGACGGCCAGTTCTCGGTGCTGCTCCCCCTCAAGTTCCGCTCCGGCGTCGGCGGGCCGGCCGTCGTCGAGCTGATCCGTCCCGACACGCCGGTGGCCTCGGCGTCGGGTCCGTGGCGGACGAACGCGCTGTTCCTGTTCGCGATGTTGATCCTGCTGGGGGTCGCCGTCTTCGGCGTGGCCCGCGTCCTGGCCGTGGTGACGGACACCGAGCAGAAGGCGGTCCGTCCGCAGCCGTCGACGCCGCCGGTGCAGCCGGCCGTGCGCCCGATCACCGTGCCGCAGCCCGGTCTGCGCGAGGAGAGCGAGGCGCGCCGGCGCGCGGAGGAGCGCGCCCGCGCCGCGGAGGACCGGCTGGACCTGCTGCAGGAGCAGTACCGCAAGACCCTGGAGGAGCTGCAGGGGTTCCAGCGGATCGCCCGTGAGCCGCAGCGAGCGGTCGACCCTCGCCTGGAGGAGCGCGCGCTCCGCGCCGAGGGTGTCGTGAGCACGCTGCAGCAGCAGCTCCAGACCCTCACCGCCGAGCGCGAGAGGCTCGCCGCCGAGCTGCTGGAGGCCACGCGCGCGAACCTGAGCGCCGGCGACGTCGAGGCCGAGCGTCGTGTGCGTGACGCGGAGCGGGAGTCCCTCGCGCTGCGTCACGAGCTCGAGGACGTCCGCGCGCAGCTGAACGACACGCTCACGGAGGCCGCGGGGCTCCGTCACCAGCTCGACGTGGTCGCGGCCGGCGCCGGCGCTCCCCCCGAGGTGGCGAAGGAGCTCGACCAGGCCCACGTCGAGCTGCTTCGTTCGCGCGACTCGATCGCCGCCACCACGTCGCAGCTGCACGCCGCCCAGCGCGAGCTCGACGACGCCCGGCTGGAGCTGCGCGCGCTCCGCAACGAGGAGCAGCGGGCCGCGATGCTCGAGGAGGAGCTGCGCACCGCCAAGGCGGAGCTCGAGAGCCTCCGGGCGTCGCACCGCGCGGACCTGGTCGAGCGCGAGGCGGAGTTCGAGGAGAAGGTCCGCGCCACGCGCGAGGAGTTCCAGCGCCAGCTGAGCGACATCGATGCCTCCTACAAGGGGCAGCTGGACCAGCGCGAGGCGGCGCTCGCCGGCCGGATCACGCTCGCCGAGCAGACGGCGCGCGAGGCCGAGCGCGAACTCGAGGCCGCGCGCTCGGAGGCCGAGGCGGCTCGCGCCGAGGCCGCCAGCCGCGAGCAGCGCCTGCTCCAGGCCACCGACGAGCTCGCCCAGCGCAAGCAGGAGCTCCAGACGCTCCAACAGGAGATCAAGGAGCGCACGATCGCGATCGGCCATGCCCGGAAGGAAGCCGACGACCTCAAGCGGTCCCTGGTCGCGGCGCAGGCGGACCTCGTTCGCACCGACGAGACGATCACCACGATGCGCCTGGAGCTCGAGGCGTCACAGGCTCGCGCGAGCGCGGTCGAGGACGCGAGCGCCGCCGCCGAGCGCGACCGCGGCGCGCTGAGCGAGCGGGTGGAGAAGCTGACCCGGATGCTGGAAGAGGCGGCCGCCGAGAACGCCGACCTCAACCGGCGCCTGCAGGACTTCGAGGCGCGCCGTCAGCTGGAGCTGGCCGACGACGCCGGCCGCGCCGAGATCGACGAGCTGCTCCAGGTGACCCAGGAGCGCCTCGCCGGTCAGACCGAGAAGCTGATCGCGGCCGAGGACCGCGTGAAGGCCCTCGAGGCCGAGCTCGACGCGACGAAGGAACGCACCGAGGTCGTCGAGGCCGAGCTGCGCACCCATCAGATGTCCGAAGCGCTGCGCGAGATGCGCGAGGCGCCGGCCGAGGGCGCCGAGGCCGCGAGCGAGCACGCGGTGGCCGCGGCGTCGCCGCCGTTGGAGGACCGCCGGGCGGGCAGCCCCTTCATGCAGGAGCTCTCGACCGACGCGAAGAAGACCTTGTCGCGGATCAACGGCATCGCCCAGCTGCTCAAGCACCAGAAGGGCGCGAAGGAGCAGGCACAGCTGATCAAACAGCTCACCTCCTACGCGCGTCGCCTGGACGTCACCGTCTCCGACATCGCGGAGGCCGACCACCTCGCGCGCGGCGCGGTCGAGCTGCAGGTGCGCCGGACCGACGTCGAGGCGCTCGTGCTCCGGGTGATCGAGGAGTCCGAGATCGGCGTCGACCACGAGGTGAAGGTCATCACCGAGCCGGTCAGCCTTCGCCTGGACCCGCAGCGCACCGACCAGATCCTGTCGAGCCTGCTCCGCAACTCCGGCGACCGCACCGCGGCCAACAAGACGATCACGGTGCGCCTGCAGCCACGCGACGGCGGCGCGCTGTTCAGCGTCGAGGATCCCGAGCCGTCCTCCGACGCCTCGATGTCTCCGGTCGTGCGGCGCTTCGCCGAGCTGCAGGGCGGCTGGGCGAAGGTCGAGACGCCCGAGGCGGGCGGCTCGGCGTTCCGCGTGTTCATCCCCGACGCCGAGGCGACGCAGCGGGCGGAGCAGCCACCGGCCCAGCAGCTCGCCCCCGAGCTCCGGATCGTGGTCGAGGAGTCGGCGACCGAGGAGCCCTGGGAGGCGGCCTCCGCGGAGCAGATCTTGTCGCGGGAACTGCGGCGGCTCGCCGAGCTGCCGGCCGACGAGCGCTGAGCTGAGGCGCTTCCCGCCGGCTACGCCGTGTCGACCCGCCGAAGGATCAGCGCGTCGCCCTGCCCCCCGCCGCCGCAGATCCCGACGCCGCCGAGGTCCACGCCGCGCCGCCGCATCTCGAGGGCGAGCGTCAGGACCAGCCGCGCGCCGCTCGCCCCGATCGGGTGACCGAGCGCGACGGCCCCGCCGTTCACGTTCACGATCGCGTCGTCCAGTCCGAGCATCCGCGCAGCATGCAGCGAGACCGCGGCGAAGGCCTCGTTGATCTCCACCAGGTCGAGGTCGCCCGCCGAGAGTCCGGCCTTCTTGAGCGCCTTCTCGAGCGCGAGCGCGGGCACGGTGTGCAGCGACGCGTAACGGTCCGCCGACATCCCGTAGGCGACGATCTCGGCGATCGGGGACAGCCCGAGCCGGGCGATCGCCGCCTCGCTCGCGACCACGACGGCGGCTCCCCCGTCGCTGATCTGCGACGCATTGCCGGCGGTGATCGTGCCGTCGTCGGTGAAGGCGGGGGGCAACGCGGCGAGCCTGTCCGGGCTCGTATCGCGACGCACGCCCTCGTCGGCGCCGACCACGACGGGATCCCCCTTGCGCTGGGGCACCTCGACCGGCACGACCTCCTCGGCGAGGGCGCCCGCGTCCCACGCGGCCGCGGCGCGGGCGTGCGAGCGAGCGGCCCACGCGTCCTGCGCGTCGCGACGGATCTGGAACTCGGCGTTCAGCGCGTCGGTGCCCGCGCCCATGTGCCGGTCGTCGAAGGCGCACCACAGGCCGTCGACGAGCATCGTGTCGAGCAGGGGCGTGTTCCCCAGCCGCGAGCCCTCGCGCGCCTGGGGCACGATGAAGGGCGCGTTGGTCATCGACTCCATGCCGCCGGCCACGGCGACCTCCAGCTCACCGGCGCGGATCATCTGGTCGGCGATCGCGACCGCCGAGGTTCCCGACAGGCAGACCTTGTTCACCGTGAGCGCCGGGATCTCCTTCGGGATGCCGGCGGCGATCGCGGCCTGACGGGCGGTGATCTGGCCGGTCCCGGCCTGGAGCACGTGGCCCATGATCGTGTACTCGACCTGGTCGGGCGCGACCCCGGCGCGCTCGAGCGCGGCACGGATCGCGATCGCGCCGAGGTCCACGGCGCGCAGCGACGCGAGCCCACCGCGGAACTTCCCGATCGGCGTGCGCGCGCCGGCGACGATGTACGAACGGGTCACGCGACGAGTCTACGCGGGTCGCGCGCGAGGCCGGGAGCGGCCCGCTCAGCCTCGCGCCTTCAGCGCGGCCTCGATCACCTCGAGGATCTCCTCGCGCACCAGCTCGTCGCGGGCGATCAACGCTTGGCGGAGCGCGTCGTGGACGTCCTTGTGCTCGGCGAGCACGGCGCGGACGCGCTCGCGCTGTCCCTCGAGGATGTCCTCGACGCGCTGCTTCGTCTCGGCGTTGGCCAGGACCTTGCCGACGAGGTTCGAGTGCGACAGCGGACCGTCCGACACGGCCTCGTAGCT
This sequence comes from Planctomycetaceae bacterium, assembly GCA_050257835.1. Lineage (GTDB taxonomy): Bacteria > Actinomycetota > UBA4738 > UBA4738 > HRBIN12 > AC-51. The sequence goes on from JBLMXP010000097.1 coordinate 5,897, forward strand.
GATCAGCGATCCCGCCATCCCGAACGAGCCGACCATCTGGGCCGCGAGCGCGGTCGCGTGCGTGAGGTCGGCGCCCGGGCCGGTTCCCGACTCGCCGAGGACCATCTCCTCGGCGACCAGGCCGCCGAGCGCGATCGCGATCCCCGCCTCGAGCTCGGACTTCGTGCGCGTGAAGCGCTCCTCCTCGTCGCTGTGCGCGAGCAGGCCGAGGGAACCGCGGCGCTTGATGATCGACAGGACCTCGAGACGGCGCCCCTTCCCGAGGAGGTAGGCCACGGTCGCGTGCCCGGCCTCGTGCGTCGCCACCGCCTCTCGGTCCTGGTCGGTGTAGGCGACCGGCTGACGCATGCCGATCTCCTCGGTGAACTTCGCCTCCATCACGTCGGCGAAGTGCATCTGCTTGCGTCCGTCGCGCAGCGCCAGCAGGAGCGCCTCGTCGAGCAGGTGCTCGATCATGACCGGCGTGTAGCCGAAGGTCTCGTGGGCGATCCGCTCGCGGTTGGCCTCCTCGTCGAGCTGCGGGTGGTGCGCCTTGCGGTCGAGGAAGAAGTCGAGCAGGTCGCGGCGCTCCTGCTTGGTGGGCAGGTCGAAATAGAGGCGGCGGTCGAACCGGCCCGGGCGCAGCAGCGCGGGGTCGAGCGCGTCGCCGCGGTTGGTCGCCGCGATCAGCAGGATGTTGTGATAGCGCGGCTTCATCGCGGCGAACTGACGGTTCGGCGGCAGGTAGCCGTTCATCCACCCGATCAGCTTCGCCCGCATCCGCTCGCGGAACGGCGGCTGGTCGAACGACTGCATCTGGATCAGCAGCTCATTGACCATCCCACCGGTGTCGTTGCCGAGGAACCGCGAGACGGAGCGGCCGCGCACGTCGGTCCCGACCGAGGTCGCGGGGGCTGGCGCCATCGCCTCGGCGCCGCCGCGCGACGCGCCGATCGCGTCGATCTCCTCGATGAAGCCGATCGCGCCGCCTTGTCTGCGCGCCACCTTCCGCAGCTGCTTGAAGAACGACCGGATCCTGAAGGCGGTCATGCCCTGCCACATCGACTGGAAGGCGGGGGCCGAGATGAACAGGAACGGCACCCCGGCCTGCTTCGCCATCGCCTTGGCCAGGAACGTCTTCCCCGTCCCCGGCGGCCCCTCGAACAAGATCCCGCGGCGCGGCGTGCCGCCGAGCTCTTCGCGGAACGTCGCGTAACCCAGGAACACGTCGAGCGTGCGGACGACCTCGTCGACCTGGCCGTCGAGCCCCTTGATGTCCGTCAGCCCGGTCTCCACCTGCTCCGGGTAGACGATGATGTGCGGCGACTTGCCGCTGATGAACGGCAGCGCCGCCATCAGGACGATCGCGGCGAAGATGCCGATCACCGGCAGGAAGATGATGAAGTCCGGGCCGAACGTCGGCAGGTGCAACGTGTGGCCCGTGTCGTACCAGCGCCACAACCACAGGTCGAACAGCCCGACCACGATCAGGGCGCGCAGGACCTTCTTGAAGCGGCTCCGCTCGCGCTGCCGGAACACGTCGGCGCGTCCCTCGCGGACCAGATGCGATCCTTCGAGGATCGCGGCGGGACTGCTGCGCTGGGATTGCGGCACGTCTTTCTCCCATCCCCCGCGGGTCTCGCGAGGTCCTCCCTATGGACGCTACATCCGACGGCATCACCCGCGCATCAGACCTTCGGCCCCCCCGGGGGAGCACCTGCTCCTCCCGATGCCCTATCGTGCGCGCATGGCACGCACGAAGAAGCCGCCGATCAGCCCGCAGGACAAGGCGGTGGTCGGCGGGCTGCTGCGGGAGCTGCGCCGCGCGGCCGGGTACCGGTCCGTCGAGTCCGCCGCCGCGGTCGAGTCCTCCCCCGCCAGCCGCCAGACGATCTATTCCTACGAACGGGGCAGCCTGACACCGTCGCTGCACCAGTTCCTCGAACTGGTCGAGTTCTACGTGCTGGACGCGCCGCGACCCCAAGGCGCCAAGCCCGAGGCCGACCTTCGGGCGCTGGGGGTTGCCGCCGTCACCCACGCCCTGACGCTGCCCGCCTACCACATGGTCGACGCGATGCGGCTGATCGCGCGTATGCGTCCGCCGTCGTGGGACCAGCGGTGATCCGCCTCACCGACCTCGACCACGTCGGGATCGCGGTCGAGGACCTGGAGACCTCGGTCGCCCTCTACGCCAGGCTGCTCGGGGTGGAGCCGTCGCATCGCGAGCGCGTGGAGGACCAGGGCGTCGAAGAGGTGCTGTTCGCGGTCGGATCCTCCTTCATCCAGCTGCTCGGCGCGCTCGGGCCCGACACGCCGGTCGGCCGGTCGCTCGCGACCCGCGGGCCGGGGGTCCACCACGTCGCCTACCGGGTCGCCGACGTGGGCGCCGCGCTCGAGCACCTCCGCGCCGAGGGCGCCCGCCTGGTCGACGAGTCGCCGCGGCCGGGCTCGCGGGGCACGCTGATCGCGTTCGTCCATCCCAAGGCGATGGACGGCGTGTTGGTGGAGCTGGTCCAGGAACGCTAGGGGCCGAGCGGCTACGGCAGCGCCTTCAGCCCCGGCTCCGCCGCGTTCACGAGGCAGCTCACGTTGCCCTCCGGCAGCTTGCCGTCGCCCATCAGCTGGTGCGCGAGCGGGATCTCACCCCACGCGTAGGTGTGGCCGAGGGTCGTGACGATCTTGCCCTCGCGGACCAGGTCGTTGAACGCGTAGGCCTGCTCGTCGTTCATCAGGTGCGAGCCCTGGTAGCGCTTCTGCATGTACCAGAGGTAGCGGACGTCGATCATCGTGTCGTAGCCGCTGGTGCCGGCGCAGATCACGATCATGCCGCCGCGGTCGCACACGAAGTTCGAGGTAGGGATGGTGTCCTGCCCGGGGTGCTCGAAGACGATCCGGGGCGAGGTCTTCTCCCCCAAGGCGTCCCAGATGGCCTTGCCGAACGCCTTCGCGCCGTCGAACCACCCCTTCCACTCGGGCGAGTCCCACGCGGGCGGCACGCCCCAGTGATCGAAGGCCTTGCGGTTCACGTAGCCGACCGCACCCAGCTGCTTCGCGTACTCGCCCTTCTCCTCGGAGGACACCACGGCGACCGAGCGGCCTCCCGCGTTGGCCACGAGCTGGATCGCGAGCGACCCCAGACCGCCCGAACCGCCCCATACGAGCACGACGTCGCCGGGCTGGACCGTGTGCGGCGCCCAGCCGAAGAGCATCCGGTAGGCGGTCCCGCCGGTGAGCGTCGGCGCGGCCGCCTCCTCCCAGGTCAGGTGGTCGGCCTTCGGCATGCACTGATGATCCTGGACCTTCGTGAACTGGGACATCGATCCCCAGCACGTGTCGTAGCCCCAGACGCGGAACGAGGCGGCCAGCCCGGGGTCCTTGCCGGCGACGACCCACGGGTCCGCCGGGTCCCACTGGCCGGGATGGATCGTGACGGCATCGCCCACCCGCACGCCGGTGACGTCGGACCCGACCGCGTACACGACCCCGGAGGCGTCGGAGCCGACGATGTGGAAGTCGGTCGGCTCGTCCCAACGGGCCTGGGTCTTCGTCACGTCGACCGGGACCCCGCGCGCGGCCCAGACGTTGTTGAAGTTGACGCCCGCGGCCATCGTCGCGACGAGCACGTCGTGCGGGCCGAGCTCGGGGACGTCGATCACCTCGTCCACGATCGCGGTGGTCGGCTCGCCGAAGCGCTCGGGCCGCACCACCATCGCGTGCATCCGTGCCGGCACCTCGCCGACGGGCGGCAGCTCCCCGATCTCGTACAGGTCCTTCGCCATCGCTCTCACCCTTCCTGCGGTCGCGCGAACCCTAGCGAGCGGCCCGGAGCGGCGACAAACCTCGCGCCGGCGCCGTCGTTCGCGCCCGGAGGTCGTACCCTCGCCGCCATGGAACCTCCGACCCGCGCGATGCCGCCGGAGCGCTCGCTCTGGTACCGCGAGGAGGAGGACATCGACCGGAGCCTCGCGTTCATCCACGACGAGTTCCGCGCCGGGTTCGAGCTCGTCGCCGGGATCGACCGGCCGGCGGTGTCGGTCTTCGGCTCCGCGCGCGTGCGGCCCGACGACGAGCGCTACGAGCGGACGCGCGCCCTCGGCGCCGCGATCGCCGGGATCGGCTGGGCGGTGGTCACCGGCGGCGGCCCCGGGCTGATGGAGGCCGCGAACCGCGGCGCCAAGGAGGCGGGCGGACTCTCGGTGGGCCTGGGGATCCGGCTGCCGCGCGAGGAGTCGCTGAATCCCTGGTGCGACCTCTCTTACGACTTCAAGCACTTCTACGCCCGCAAGGTCTGCTTCGTGAAGGCATCGGAGGGCTTCATCGCGGCCCCCGGCGGCTGGGGCACGTGCGACGAGCTGTACGAGGCGCTCGTGCTGATCCAGACGCACAAGATCGAGCACTTCCCGGTCGTGCTGTTCGGCGACGGCGCGTGGGACCCGTTCCTGGCCTGGTCCGAGCGGATGGTGGGCCAGGGCCTCGTGTCCGCCCAGGACGTGCGGCTGGTCTCGACCACCGACGATCCCGACGAGGCCGTCGAGCTGATCCTGCGGTGCTACCGGCGCGAGTGCGAGCACCTGGCGTGACCGGGTCGTTCCGCGCCTCGTTCCTGCGCGACGGGGCCCAGAGCGCCCAGGACGTCGCCGGGCGGGTCGTCGCCTTCGTCGCGGAGGCGCGCCGGTCGCTGGACGTGGCGATCTACGACTTCCACGCCCGCCAAGGGGCGAGCGCAACGATCGGTGACGCGCTCGAGGCCGCGATGGCCCGCGGCGTCCACGTCCGCGTCGTGTTCAACGAGGAGCGGATCGAGCATCCCAACGCCACGGCGGCGCCGATGCAGGGCGACCCCGCCGTGATCGACGGCCTGGACGTGCCGACGCGCCCGATCTCGGACCGTGGCGCGCTGATGCACCACAAGTACATCGTGCGCGACGGTCGCGACGTGTGGACCGGTTCCACGAACTGGACCGACGACGCGTTCGCGCGGGAGGAGAACGCGCTGCTCGAGATCGACGACGCGCCCGAGCTCGCCGCAGCGTACACGGCGAACCTCGAGCGCCTCTGGCGCCACGGCCACGTCGAACGGAGCGGTTCGACCGGCCCCTCCGTGCGGCTGGCCCACGGCGTGGAGGCCCGCGTGCTCTTCTCCCCCGCGCCCCCGTGGCTCTCGCTGGAGGCCGCGGCCATGATCGCGGCCGTCGACCGGCGGATCCGCATCCTGTCCCCGGTCCTGACGTCGGGAGCGGTGCTCGCCGAGCTGGCCGAGCACGTCTCGCGACGCTCGATCGACGTCGGCGGCGCCTACGACGCGACCCAGATGCGCGAGGTGCAGGAGCAGTGGGCCGACGTGGCGCAGAACCGCTGGAAGATCGAGGCGTGGAAGGTGATCGCGCCGCACCTGGCCGGCAAGCGCTCGACCGCGTTCGCCCCCGGCGCCGTCCACGACTACATGCACGCGAAGGCGCTGGTCGTCGACGACGAGGTCCTCACCGGGAGCTTCAACCTCTCCAAACACGGTGAGGGCAACGCCGAGAACGTCTTGCACCTCACGAGCGAGGAGCAGGCGACCGCGTTCGCCGCGTTCGCCGACCAGATCCAGGCCCGCTACGCGGGGTGAGGCCCGGCCGGACCGGGATCAGGGCTACCCACGCTCGGTGTGGCCGCCGAACTGCAGCCGCATCGCCGACAGCAGCTTGTTCGCGAAGTCGGCCTCGCCGCGGCTCGTGAACCGGGCCGACAGCGCCGCGAGCAGCACGTCGGCCGGCACGCCCTCCTCGATCGCCGCGATCGCGGTCCAGCGGCCCTCGCCCGAGTCCGACACGTGCCCGGAGAACCCCGCGAGGTCGGGCGACTCGTGCAGCGCCGCCGCCGTGAGATCGAGCAGCCACGACGCGACGACCGAGCCGCGGCGCCAGACCTCCGCCACCTTCGGCAGGTCCAGCTCGTAGCGGTAGAACTCGGCGTCGGCCAGGGGCGCTGTCTCCGCGTCCTGCGGCCGGTCGACGGCCCCGGCGTTCGCGTGCGCGAGCACGTTGAGCCCCTCGGCGTAGGCCGCCATCAGCCCGTACTCGATCCCGTTGTGGACCATCTTCACGAAGTGCCCGGCGCCGGCGGGGCCGCAGCGGAGGTAACCGTGCTCCTCGGGCGCGGGCTCGCTCGCGCGGCCGGGCGTGCGCTGCGCGGCGTCCGCGCCGGGCGCGAGCGAGCGGAAGATCGGCTCCAGGCGCGCGAACGCGCCGGCCTCGCCGCCGATCATCAGGCAGAACCCGCGCTCGAGCCCGAACACGCCGCCCGATGTCCCGCAGTCCAGGTAGCCGATGCCGCGCTCCGCGAGCTCGCGTTCGCGACGGATGTCGTCGCGGTAGTAGGTGTTCCCGCCGTCGACGATCGTGTCGCCGGGCTCGAGCACGGCGGCGACGTCGCGCACGGTGGACTCGGTGATCTCGCCGGCCGGCACCATCACCCACACGGCGCGCGGCGGCGTCAGGGCCGCGGCCAGGTCGGCGAGCGCGCCGACGCCGGTCGCGCCGTCGGCCCCGAGCGCGCCCACCGCGTCGGGGTTCACGTCGTAGACGACGCATCCGTGCCCGTCGCGCAGCAGCCGACGCGTGATGTTCGACCCCATCCGCCCGAGCCCCACGATCCCCAGCTGCATCCGGTCCTCGGTGCTCATCCGTCCTCCCGTCTCGGCGTCGTCTCGCCACGCTACCGCCGACGACGTCGACCGGCGGCGCATCGCGCGCGCGACGCGGCCCTACTGTGGGGAACGTGCCCGGACGCGAAGGAGGACGGATGGACGGCGACCTGCATGCGGCGCCCGCCTGGCGAGCGCTCGCGCGCCATCACGAGGATGTGCGCGACCTGCACCTGCGCACGCTGTTCGCGGAGGACCCCGGTCGCGCCGGGCGCTTCGTGTTCGAAGGCGCGGGACTGCGGCTGGACCTGTCGAAGCACCGGATCACCGACGAGACCGTGCGCCTGCTGGTCGCCCTCGCGCGCGAGCGCGCTCTGCCCGAGCGGATCGAGGCGATGTTCCGGGGCGAGCGGGTCAACCCGACCGAGGACCGCCCGGCGCTGCATACCGCGCTGCGCGCCCCGCGCGACGAACGTCTGGTGGTGGACGGCGTGGACGTGGTGGCCGAGGTGCACGCCGTGCTCGAGCGGATGGCCTCGTTCGCCGCTCAGGTGCGCAGCGGCGCCTGGACCGGCGCCACCGGGGAACGGCTGCGCAACGTCGTCAACATCGGGATCGGCGGCTCGGACCTCGGTCCGGCGATGGCGGCCGAGGCGCTCCGATCCTTCACCGACCGCGCGATGACGTTCCGGTTCGTCTCCAACGTGGACCCCTCGGCGATCGTCGAGGCCACGCGCGACCTCGACCCTGCCCAGACCCTGGTGATCGTCTCGTCGAAGACGTTCACCACGCTGGAGACCCTCACGAACGCGCACGCCGCGCGCGATTGGGTCACCGACGCCCTCGGCGACACGCCCGACGTCGTCGCGAAGCACTTCGTCGCGGTCTCGACGAACGCCGACGGCGTGCGCGCGTTCGGGATCGACCCCGCGCACATGTACGGGTTCTGGGACTGGGTCGGTGGCCGCTATTCGATGGACTCGGCGATCGGCCTGTCGACGATGCTCGCGATCGGGCCCGAGGGGTTCCGCGACCTGCTGGCCGGCTTCCGCGCGGTCGACGAGCACTTCCGGTCGACCCCGCTCGAGCGGAACCTCCCGGCCCTGATGGGTCTGCTGACGGTCTGGTACGTCGACCTGTTCGGCGTGCAGACGACGGCCGTGCTTCCCTACGACCAGTACCTCGCGCGGTTCCCCGCGTACCTCCAGCAGCTGACGATGGAGTCCAACGGCAAGCACGTGCGGCTGGACGGGACCGCCGTCGACGTCGCGACCGGCCCCGTGTTCTGGGGCGAGCCGGGGACGAACGGCCAGCACTCCTTCTACCAGCTGCTGCATCAGGGCACGGTGCTCGTGCCGAGCGACCTGATCGGGTTCGCCCGGTCGCGGACGTCGCGCGGCGAGCAGCACGACCTCCTGGTGGCGAACCTGCTCGCGCAGGCGGCCGCGCTCGCCTTCGGCAAGACCGCCGAGGAGGTGCGCGCGGAGGGGACGCCGGAGGCGCTCGTGCCCCACAAGGTCCTCGAGGGCAACCGCCCGTCGTCGTTGATCCTCGCCGAGGAGCTGACGCCGCGGACCCTCGGTTCCCTGGTCGCCCTCTACGAGCACGCCGTGTTCACCGCGGCGACGGTCTGGGGCATCGACCCCTTCGACCAGTGGGGCGTGGAGCACGGCAAAGCCCTCGCCAAGGAGCTGGTCCCGGCGGTCCAGGGAGAGGTTCCGCCCGACGCTCAGGACGGAAGCACGCGCGCGGCGGTGGACTGGTACCGGTCCCGACGCGGCTGAGGTTCAGCCGACCGCCGGCGGCGCGGAGTCCGGGTGGTCGTCGCTCTCGGCGCGGATCAGGTGCAGCAGCGCGTTGACCTGGGCGAGGTGGGTGAACGCCTGCGGGTAGTTGCCCAGCTGACGACCGGTCGCCGCGTCGAGCTCTTCGGCGTAGAGCCCCAGGGGCGAGGCGTAGGACAGGAGCTTCTCGCAGAGCACGTGCGCCCGCTCCACCTCACCGATCTCGACCAGCGCCGACACGAGCCAGAACGAGCAGATCGTGAACGCGCCCTCGCCCCCCTCCAGCCCGTCGTCGGTCTCCTCGGTCCGGTAGCGGAGCACCAGCCCGTCGCGCGTGAGGCCGTCGGCGATCGCGAGCACGGTCGCTCTCGCGCGCTCGTCGTCGGGCATCAGGAACCGGAGCAGGATCGCCAGCAGGTTCGAGGCATCGAGCGCCTCCCCGCCGTAGGTCTGGGTGAGCGCGCCGTCGGCGTTCACCCCGTGCTCGAGCACGTCGGCTCGGATCTCGTCGGCGACCTTCCGCCAGTCGGCCGAGAGATCCGCGTGATCCATCGCCTCCGCGAGCAGCGACGCGCGGTCCAGGGCGACCCAGCACATGATCTTGGACGACGTGAAGTGCTGCGGCTCGCCGCGCACCTCCCAGATCCCCCGGTCCGGATCGCGCCACCCGTCGATCGCCCGCTCCACCTGCGCGACCAGGTCGTCCCATTCGTCGCGGCTCAGGTACTCGCCGGCCCGATGATGCAGCCAGTACGAGTCGAGCAGAGCGCCCCACACGTCGTGCTGCTCCTGCTCGAAGGCCGCGTTGCCGATCCGCACGGGGGCGGCATGGCCGTAGCCGGTGAGATGGTCGAGGTCCCGCTCCTGCAGATCCGTCTCGCCGCCGATCCCGTACATCACCTGGAGCACGCCGCCGCCGCGGATCCGGTCGCGGACGAAGTCGAAGAAGCTGCGCGCCTCGTGCACGAAGCCGAGCGTGTACAGGCTCCATAGGGCGAAGGTCGCATCCCGCACCCAGCTGTAGCGGTAGTCCCAGTTCCGCTCGCCTCCGGGGTCCTCCGGCAAGGAGGTGGTGGCCGCCGCCATCAGGGCGCCGGTCGGCGCGTATTGGAGTCCCTTGAGCACGAGCGCGCTCCGTTGCAGGTACCCGCGCCACGGGTGGTCGGGGAACCCGCCGTGCATCAGCCATCCGCGCCAGAACCCCGACGTGGCCTCCAGGCGCTCGAGCGCCTCCTGGGCCGAGGTGGGCACGAGGTCGGGCTGCCCCCACGACAGCGCCACGAACCGGCGCTCCCCCTCATCCAACTGCGTCTGCGCCGTCGCGCGGCGGCCCTCGATCCCGAGCCTGAAGTCGGTCACGAGCTGGAGCTCGGGATCGTCCTCGGCGCCACGCGCGACCGCGTCGCCGTAGCCCGCGTCCCCGTAGGACCAGGTGGCGTCGAGCCTCCCGTAGCCGAACACCGGCTCGCAGGACAGGCCGACGTCCACCACACCGTTGATGCACTCGACCGATCGAAGCAGCGTCATCTCGGCCCGGAAGTCCTCCGGCGGGCGGCGGTAGTCGCGGTCACGTCGGTCCTCGTACCAGGGTCCGACCACGAGCGCGTCCTGCACGAGGAGCCACCCGGTCCGCGTCTGCCACGTGGTCTCCAGGACGTTCGTGCCGGGGAGGTAGCGTCTGCCCGCGGGGACGCGCTCGTCCAGCGGGGCGACCAGGAACGAGCCGGCCCCGCGGTCCAGGAGCGACCCGAACACGCTCGGACCGTCGGGGCGCGGGACGCACAGCCACTCGACGTCGCCCGTGGGCGCGACGAGCGCCGTCGTCTCGCGGTCGGACAGGAACGCGTACTCACCGATCGGGGGGAACAGGCCGCCGCCGTGCGCCTTCGGCGTGAACGCTCCGGACCGCAGCCCCCCGTGTCCGTCGCCCGTCCTGCTCACGCGCCACCCGCCATCGATCGGTCCATGACCACGATCGTAGGGCGCGGGGCCTCGAAGCGTCGCCCTACGCCGCCGCGACCGGGCAGGTGAGGGCGCGCGGACACCAGCCGCACCACGGGCCCGAGGTGAGCACGGGCTCGCGGCCGTTCGCGAGCGCCGAGGCGGCGCGCGCCGCGGCGATCACCCGGTCGGCGGCGTGGAACAGCTCCCGCTCGCCGACGTCTTCGGCCTGCCACTCGCCCGATTCGAGGAAGAACGACGCGACCCGGTAGGGCGGCACCCCGAACCGCAGGGTGATCAGCAGCGCGTACAGGCGCATGTCCTCGACGAACTCGGGGCGGGCGCCGCCGGTCTTCAGGTCGATCGCGAGGCGGTGCGGGCGCAGCGGCTCCGCCGGGTCGGCGAGCCCGAGGAGCAGGTCGATCTGGCCGGACAGCACGAGGTCGCCCCCGAGCAGCTCCGCGCGGACGCGCTGCTCGGTGACGGGCGCGAGCGTGCGGCGGAGCTCGCGGATCGGCGGGAACGACGCGCGGAACAGGTCGAGGCGCCGCGCGGCCTCCATCAGGGCTTCGTCCTGCTCGGTCGGGCCGAGCAGCGACCAGTGCTCCGCGAAGCGCTCCTCGCGCAGCGCGAGCCGCCCCGCCGCGATCTCGGCGGCGCCCTGCGGATCGAGCGGCTCGCGCGCCGCCATGTCGACCTCGATCGCCTTGTGCGCGAGCACCCCGCCGGCGCTCTTGGCCGTGTGCGCGAACGGCGGCCCCTCGCCGGCGACCTGCGCCGCGAGGAGCCCCTCGCAGCGCCCGGCGTCGTGCAGCCGCTCCTTGCCGAGCCAGAGCTGCTCGCGCAGCTCGAGCCCCCGCACGGCCTCCTCGATCCGGTCGCGCAACCGCTGGGGCAGGTCCGCGGGCACCGGGGAGCGCTCGCCGCCGCCGATCAGTCGCTCGAGCGTCCGCCGCTGCGGATCGGTGAGCTGCATGCGAGCATGCTAGGCGGAGCTGCCGACATGCCCGAGACGCCGCACGAGATCCTCCGCGCCCTCGCCGACCCCGAACGGCTGGCGATCGCCGGCGCGCTCGCGCGCCGGGACCTCGGCGCGGCGGATCTCGCCGCGAACCTCGAGTTGCCCCTCAAGCGGGTCCGCTCGCACCTCAACCGGCTCGCCGGGACCGGGGTGGTCCGGCTGAGCGAGGACCGCGCCACCTACCGCCTGGACCCCGAGACGCTGCGATGGGCCGCCGAGCAGGTGGGCCCGCCCCGTGACACCGGCATGGCGCTGGGCGCCGCGAACGAGGACGAGGAGTCGGTGCTGCGGACCTTCTTCCGCGACGGGCGGCTCACGGAGGTCCCGGTGAAGCGCTCGAAGCGCCTCATCGTGCTCGAGCGGATCGCGATCGAGTTCGAGCCCGGCCGCCGATACGACGAGAAGGAGGTCAACGTCCTCGTCGGCCGGTTCTTCAACGACTACGCGGCGATCCGACGCTACCTCGTCGACGAAGGGCTCCTTGACCGCGATCACGGCGTCTACTGGCGCGCGGGTGGCCGCGTCGACGTGGACTGACGCCCGCGACCCCTGCTAGGGTCGGTCCCCGTGCGGAAACGGTTCGTCGCCACCGCCGTGATCGCGCTCCTCGCGGCCCCGCTCCTCCCCACGGCCCCCGCGTCGGCGTCCTCGTCGGGTCCCTGCGCCCTGACGCGCGCCACAGACGAGACCGTCCAGCACTTCTCGAAACGGCAGATCCGGTGCGCCGTCGCGGCGTTCGGTCCGCTGACCGGCGGCGTCGCGCGGGCGGTCTGCATCGCCAAGCGCGAGAGCGGGCTGATCCCCACGGCCGAGTCTCCCAGCGGCAAGTACCTCGGCCTCTACCAGCACGCCGCGAAGGCCTGGAAGACGCGCTACAAGGACTACACGAAGGCCTCGTGGGCGCTTCCGACCTCGGCCCTCAAGGGCCGGACCAACGCGATCGTCACGATCCGGATGGTGGTCGCGCTCGGCGGGTGGAAGACCGCCGGTTGGTCCCCCAAGGGCTGCTGAGGCCCGCGCCGGCGGAAGGGCCTCGGTACACTCGCCGCCATGGCCAAGACCGAGCCCCGGACGCAGCGAGCCGACGCCGAGCCCGACCGGACCGTGGAGGACCGGATCGAGGAGCTGCGGCGCCGCCGCAAGGCAGCCCTGCAGCCGGGCGGGCGCGACGCCGCGCAGAAGCAGCACGATCGCGGCAAGCTCACCGCCCGCGAGCGCCTCGATATCTTGATGGACCAGGGCTCGTTCGTGGAGACCGACCCCTTCGCGGTGCACCGCGCGCACGACTTCGGGATGGACAAGCGCAGGCCGCCCGGCGACGGCGCGATCACCGGCTACGGCACCATCGACGGTCGCAAGGTGTTCGTGGCCTCGCAGGACTTCGGCGTGTTCGGCGGGTCGATGGGCGAGGTCCACGCGCAGAAGGTGTGCAAGGTGATGGACCTCGCGCTGCAGACCGGCGC
>JBLMXP010000098.1:0-15663 GCA_050257835.1 Planctomycetaceae bacterium
GGACCCGATCACGAACTTCATGGACTACACCTACGACTCGTGCATGTTCGAGTTCACGCGCGACCAGGCGACGCGGATGCAGGAGGCGTGGATCGCCTACCGCGCGCCGTAGCGCTCAGTACCGCGTGCCGACCGCCTCGGGGACCTCGTCGAGCTTGGCGAGGTCCTCGGGCGTGAGGAGCAGGTCCGCGGCCGCCACGTTCTCCTCGAGGTAGCGCAGCCGCTTGGTCCCGGGGATCGGGATCACGTGGTCGCCCTGGGCGAGGGCCCAGGCGATCGCGACCTGGGCGGGGGTCGCGTCGTGGCGCGCGGCGACCGCGCGCGCCACGTTCACGATCGCCCGGTTCGCATCGAGAGCCTCCTGGGCGAAGCGCGGGTTCGTGGCGCGGAAGTCGAGGCCCTGGAAGGAGGCGGTGGTCACGGTGCCGGTCAGGTAGCCGCGGCCGAGCGGGGAGAAGGGCACGAAGGCGACGCCGTGGGCGGCGCACCATGGGACGATCTCAGCCAGTGGGTCGCGGGTCCACAGCGATAGTTCGGACTGCAGGGCCGTGACGGGATGGATCGCGCCGGCCGTCTCGATCTGGCCGATGCTCGCCTCGGACAGACCGAGGAAGCGGACCTTCCCGGCGTGAACGAGCGAGGCCATCGCGCCCCACTGATCCTCGAGCGGCACCTTCGGGTCGATCCTGTGCAGGTAGTAGAGGTCGATCACGTCGGTCCGCAGGCGTCGCAGCGAGCCGTCGACGGCCTCGACGATCCGCTCCGGGCGGGCGTCGTTCCGAAGCGGGTAGCCGCCATCGGGCCCGACCACGAGACCGACCTTCGTGGCGACGACCGCCTCGTCGCGACGGCCCTGGAGGCCGCGCCCGACCGTCTCCTCGTTCGTGAACGGGCCGTAGACGTCGGACGTGTCGAAGAACGTGACGCCGAGGTCGAGGGCGCGGCGCAGGACGGCGCGCGACTCCTCGCCGGAGCCACCGCCGAAGTAGCCCCAGTCCATCGGCATGCAGCCCAGACCGAGGGCGGACACCGAGACCCCGCTCGCGCCGAGAGGGCGTTGCTCCATCCGCTCACCGTACGAGCAGCACGGGGCAGGGCGCGTGGTGGACGACCTTGTTCGCGACGCCGCCGAGCAGCAGGCTCTTCCACTCGGTCATGCCGCGGGTCCCCATCACGATCAGGTCGCACTCGGTCTCCTTGGCGACCTTGACGATCTGCTCGGGCGTGTCGCCCGGGCGGACGCGGCGGATCACGGCGTCGGCGGTGACGCCGGCTTCCGCGAAGGCCTGGACGGCGCCGTTCACGATCTCCTCGGCGCTCATCGGCGGGCCGAGGTCGACGTCGTCGCCCTCGTAGCGCTCGTGCTCGCGCACGTGCACGACCGTGACCTTGGAGCCGAACTTCGTGGCGAGGTCGACGGCGGCCGGGATCGTCTTGCTCGCCTCGCGCGAGCCGTCGACCGCCACGAGCAGGTGCTCGAACATCACGCGCCTCCGGCGATGATCGGGGCGGCCGCCGCCGTCAGCCGAGGCCGCGTCCTGGCGAAGTAGGCGACCGCCACGGCGAACCCGACACCGATCGGCGCCAGGAACGCCTGCCACCGTATCCACCACGATCGATCCATCCCGGCAGCTTCCCATTGCGCGTGGGGGTGCGCCGCGGCGTCGACCGCGCCCCAGACCGGGAACGCGACCAGCGCGAACAGGACGAGCAGGATGCCGAGCTCGGCGGTCGGCACGTCGAGCAGCTTCAGCGCCGAGGCCGCGAGCACGAACACGAGGGCCGGACGGATCAGCCCGTCGGGAGCCTTCGCGGACAGGCGCGCGCCGACCCACACGGCGGGGACCGCGCCCAGGATGATCGCGGCGGTGAGCGCGAGCTGGAAGTCGCCGACGATGATGTGCGCCAGGGCCGCGGAGGCCACGAGCGGCACCGCCTGCACGAGGTCAGTCCCGACCAGCTCGGCTCCGCGCAGCTCCGGGTAGAGCAGCATCAGGCACACGATGATGATCGAGCCCGAGCCCACCGAGGTCAGGCCGACGAGGAACCCGCCCAGGATCCCGATCAGCACCGTGGCCACGATCTTCACCTTGATCGGCGCGCCGGGCGTGTGCACGGGCCTGCCCTCGCGTCGAGCGGCCGCGCTGCGCTTGCCCTGGAGCCACGACTTGAACAGCATCGCGCCGGCCGCCAGCAGCAGGGTGATGCCGAGCAGGGTCTTCGTCGCGTCCTCGACCGCCGCGCTGTCGCCCGAGCCGTGGAGCACGAACACGCCCGCGAAGGCCGCCGGGATCGACCCGATGCAGAGCCAGCGGACCAGTTCCCAGCGCACGGTCTTGCGCCGGATGTGCACGCCGCCGCCGACCGGCTTCATCACCATCGCCGCGACCAGGTCCGACGACACGGCCGAGGTCGGATTGATCCCGAAGAAGATCACGAGGATCGGGGTCATGAGGGCGCCGCCGCCCATGCCGGTCAGGCCGACCGTGAAGCCGACCAGGGCCGAGGCGAACACGATCGCCCAATCGATGTGCATCCGGTGCTCCCGTTCGAGGTCTCGGGGGGTCTGCGACGGTTGCTCCGGGGAGTCTACGGGCAGGCCGGGGGCCTGCGGATACGTCGAAGTGCCGAACTTGTCGCCGCTCGATCACGGCCGAAGGTCGGTTGCGCAGGGGAAGACACCTTGCGGCGCAGGTTTGACGCCGCTCCCCGGATGCGGTTGGCTACGCGCTGATGAGGCTCTGGGGCGAACGGGTCGAGACGCTCGACGTCGTGCTGGACATCGCCGGTCTCCTGCTGCTGCTCCTCGGCCTCTACCTGCTCGTGGCCGGCGTGTTGGCCCCGTCGATCCTGCTGCTGATCTTCGGCGCGCTGGCGGTGGCCGCCGCGCTCGCGATGCTCAGGCCCGAGTTCAAGCGGTTCCGCAAGGCCCGGCAGAAGGGTCAGGGTGGGGCCTGAGGTCCACGCGCGCCTCCGACGTCGTAGCGTGACGGCGGAGGCGATGCAGATGGAGCGACGCAGGTTCGGACGGACGGGGCACGAGAGCACCGTCGCGATCTTCGGGGCCGCCGCGTTCTGGGAGGTCGACCAGGAGGAGGCCGACCGCACGATGGAGCGCGTGATCGAGGCGGGCGTGAACCACATCGACGTCGCGCCGCAGTACGGTCTGGGCGAGGAGCGCGTCGGCTCGTGGATGCCGCGCGAGCGCGACCGGTTCTTCCTCGGGTGCAAGACCATGGAACGCACGAAGGACGGTGCGGCCGCGGAGCTGCGTCGGTCGCTCGATACCCTGCGCACCGACCACCTCGACCTCTACCAGCTGCACGCGGTGACGTCGTTCGAAGAGCTCGACGAGGTGACGCGGCCCGGCGGCGCGCTGGAGGCGCTGGTCGAGGCGCGGGAGGCTGGGCTCACGCGCTGGCTCGGGATCACCGGCCACGGCGTCGACGCCCCTGCGGTGTTCCTCGAGGCATTGCGGCGGTTCGACTTCGACTCCGTGCTGTTCCCGCTGAACTTCGTGCAGTGCGCCCAGCCCGCCTACCGTCGCGACACGGAGGCGCTGATCGCCGAGTGCCGCCGCCGCGACGTCGGGACGATGGTGATCAAGTCGGTGACGCGCTCCCCGTGGGGCGGGCATCCCGAGACACGCACGACCTGGTACCGGCCGTTCGAGGAGCCCACGGACATCCAGCGCGCCGTCGACTTCGTGCTCTCCTACGACGTCACCGGTGTCTGCACGGCCGGCGACACCAGCCTCCTCCCGCTCGTGCTCGACGCGTGCGAGCGCTTCACCCCGATGGACGCCGAGGCGCGAGAAACCTTGATCGCCGAGGGCGCCGCCGCGTACGAACCTCTCTTCACCTAGGACCGCCGCCGCCGGCAGTATCCGCTGCGGGGCTTGCCGTGTCCCGGCCCGGTCGGGTCCTTCGCCTCTGCAGCGGAGAACCCCGAGTGCCTAGCGTGGAGGCCGCAGACAAAGGGAGGGAGGGGATGCCAGATGCGCAGGCTGCGCACCGTCCTCAGTCTGGTGGTTCCGCTCGTGCTGGTCGGGGGCCTCGCGCTCGCCTCGATCCCCGACTCGAAGGGCGTGATCCACGCCTGCTACACGAAGCAGTACGTCCGGGTCATCAACCAGGACGCGGGACAGCATTGCACCGCCACGGAGAAGAGGCTCGCGTGGAGCCAGCAAGGGCCGGTCGGACCGATCGGGCCACAGGGTGAGACCGGAGCGGTAGGACCGGTCGGACCTGCGGGACCGAAGGGTGACACGGGACCTGCCGGACCCGCGGGACCCAAGGGTGAGATGGGCCCGGTTGGGCCGGCGGGACCGATGGGACCTCCCGGCACATCCGTGCACCTGATCCGCCTCGACTCCATGCCGACCGCGCTGAAGCTGAGCGGCGGGCCGATCCATCTCGAGGGTGAGCACTGGACCCAGGTGAAGAGCTCCGTGGACCAGATCTACTTCCGGATGTCCTTCACCGCGTGCAACGCGAACCCGGCCGCCACGGGAACGGTGACGCTGTTCCTGGACGGCGACAAGCTCGGCAGCGCCGTCGACTTCAAGACGGGCGTGCACGAGGCGACCGGTGGTCCCTTCCCGTTCGTGGGCTTCACGGGTAGCACGGTGAGCCACGTGATCGAGGCCGAGGGGTCCACCGACTGCGCCGGCAGCGCGCTGACCCACCTCGACGTCTACGTGCTGGAAGCCGCATAGGTCTTCATCGATGCGGTGATCGAGCCGGGTCCTCGGGCCCGGCTCGTTCGCATGCCGGTTTGCGCGTCCCGGGCCCTCGCGCGACGATCGGTCGACGTCGAGCCTCAGGAGGGGGACATGCGTGCGCGCAGGATCGTGACGGCAGCGGTAGCGGTCGTGGTCACGGCGGGGGTGATCGGGTTCGCCCTTGGAGCCAGCGCCGGCGATCGGACCCGCGTGGGACGGTCGACGTCGCTGCCCGGCTTCTCCCAGGTGGTGTTCCTGAGCCATACGAACAACCCCGTGAAGACCCCGGTGTTCCCCGGAGACCCGGCCTTCAAGATGTCGACCGCGTTCACGGTGCCCCAGGATGGCTACTACCTCCAGTACGTGAAGGAGGGCGAGCACACCGGCACCCACTACAGCGCGCCCTGTCACTTCCACGTGCACGCGCGGTGCGCGGACCAGCTCTCGCCCGGCGACTTCGTGTTGCCGGCCGTCGTGATCGACGTCCGCGCGAAGGTGAAGGCGAACGTCGACTACGAGGTCTCGGTGGCCGATCTGAAGGCCTGGGAGGCTGCGCACGGCGCGATCCCGACGGGCGCCGCGGTCCTGCTGCGGACGGGGTGCGACCGGTTCTGGAGCCCGGCGTTCGGGCCGCACATCCCCACCTACTACAACTGCGGGAGCGCCGACGGACGGTTCCGCCAGCCGGGGTTCTCGAAGGCCTCGGTCCGCTGGCTGATCAAGACCGGTGTGCTCGCCAAGCGGGGGGCGCTCGGCACGGACACGTTCGGCCCCGATCCCGGCTCCGATCTCCGGTTCATGGAGACCTGGCTGACGCTTCGCCATCATCGGTTCACGCTCGAGAACCTCACGAACCTCGGTGCGATGCCGACGACCGGAGGGTGGATCGTGATCGGCGGACCGCGGAACCGGCACGGCTCCGGCGCTCCGAGCACGATCTTCGGGCTGATCCCGTAGGTCCGGGCAGGGCACGGCAGCGCCCATCCGAGAAGATGGGTGGATGGCCGCGACGGGGACCAGGGGCGCGCTGCAGCGGCGCGCGCTCCTGCTCGAGTACGGCACGATCGCGTGGAACCTCGGGGAGGCCGTGCTCACGGTCGCCCTCGGGATCGCCGCCCATTCGCTCGCGCTGATCGGGTTCGGGACCGACTCCGTGATCGAGGTGTTCGCCTCCTCGGTGGTCGTGTGGCACGTGCGGCCCGGGCACGAGCACGACCACCCCGGCCGTACGCGCCTGGCGCTGCGGCTCGTTGCGGCCGCCTTCCTCGGCCTTGCCGTGGTGCTGGCCGTGGCGTCGCTGCACGACCTGCTCACGCAACGCCGCGCGGAGCACTCGCCGTGGGGGATCGCGTACCTCGCGGTGACCGCGTGCGTGATGTTCGGGCTCGCGGTGGTGAAGCGGCGGACCGCCGACGCGCTCGGGTCGGCGCCGCTGCGCTCCGAGGCGTCGCTGACCTTCCTCGACGGCGTTCTGTCGGTGCTCACGCTCACGGGGCTCGCGCTGAACACCGCGTTCGGCTGGTGGTGGGCAGACCCCTCGGCGGCGCTGATCGTCGCGGTGGCGGCGCTGAACGAGGCACGGGAGAACCTCGCCGAGGCGCGCGAGCTGGGTGCGGCGTGAGGGACGCGCCGAGGCTCCGCGGCGGACCGTTCGTGCGGGGCGTGTGCCTCGTCGCGGGGCTCGCCGTGGTGGCCGCGGCGATCGTGTCGCTGCTCGAGTCCGGGCTCGGGCTCGCGCCATGGGACGTGCTCCATCAGGGGATCGCGCGGCACACGCCGCTCACCCTGGGCACCGCCTCGATCGTGGTCGGCCTGGTGGTCCTCGCGTTCGGCTGGGCGATGGGCGCGACGCCCGGGGTCGGCACCGTGGCGAACGCGGTGCTGATCGGGGCATTCATCGACCGGTTCACCGCGATCGGCTGGGTACAGGGGCTCTCGGAGACCGCGCTTCCCGGGCGCGTGCTCCTGCTGGCCTTGGGGATCGGGCTGTTCGGCGTGGGGTCGGCGCTCTACATCGGCGCCGGGTTCGGCGCGGGCCCCCGCGACGGACTGATGCTCGCGCTCGCGCGCCGCTCGGGCCGGCGGATCGCCCTCGTGCGGGGCGCGATCGAGGTGACGGCGCTCGCCGCCGGGATCGCACTCGGCGGCACGGCCGGCGTCGGGACGATCGCGATGGCGTTGCTGGTCGGGCCCTCGGTGGAGGCGTCGTTCTGGGCGCTCCGGCGCGCGGGGCTCGCGGTCGAACGCGTGACGGCCGAGGCCGAGCCGTTCACACCGCCGGTTGTCTGAGGACGTCGCCGAGGGTCTCGATCGACGACTCGGTGATCGGGTCGGCCACCACGATCACCTCGTCGGCGCCGGCCTCGCCCATCGCGGCGAGCGCCTCCGCGATCCGCTGGGGCGGTCCGGACACGGCGGGCGCGCCGGGCTCGTCGGGTCGCTCGCGCGACGCCTCGTCGAGGCGGACCAGCAGGCACGCGCTCCGCTCGAGGGTCGCGGGGTCGCGCCCGGCCCGCTCGCACGCGTCGTCGATCTCCGCGCGCTTGGCCGCGAACCCTTCCGGCGTGTTGCCGAACCAGTCGTACCAGGTGTTCCACACCCGCACCCAGGGCAGCGTGGCGGCGAGCACGCGCGGGCCGGTGCTCCCGACCATCAGCGCCGGCGGGCGCGCGGGGGCGGGCAGGAGCACGCAGTCCTCAAGGGAGAAGGCCCCGCCTCGGTGGGTGACGCGCTCGCCGGCAAGGAGACGGCGGATCAGGCCGAACGCCTCTTCGAAGCGGGCGGCCCTGCGGTCGAAGGAGATCCCGAACGCGTCGAACTCGGTGCGGTTCCACCCGGCGCCCATGCCGAACACCAGCCGGCCTCCGGCGATCTCTTGCACGGTGGCGGCCGTCTTCGCGAGGATCGCGGGCTCGTGGAACGCCAGGCACGCGACGAGCGGGCCCAGGCGGACCCGCTCGGTCACGGCGGCGAGCCCCGCGAGCATGCTCCAGGCCTCCCACGGACCTCGCTCGGGGCGACCGTCACCGCGGTACAGGTAGTGGTCGCCGACCCAGATGGAATCGAACCCGGCGGCCTCGGCGGTCCGCGCCATCGAGACGTACTCGGGCCAGCGGACCTCGCGCTCGACTTCGGGCAACTGGATCCCCACGCGCAGCGGCACGGGCGGAGTCTACGGGGGGTTCAGGAGCCGTTGCCGGGTCCGTGCGTCCCGCTGTTGCCGTGCGTCCCGCCGCTGTTGCCGTGCGTCCCGCCGCTGTTCCCGTGCGTCGTCGTGTCGTGCGACGGGTGCCCGGCCTGATGGGCGGCCTTCGCGGCATCGTGCGCGGCCTGCTGGGCCTCGTGGCGCGCCTTGTTCGCCATGAGGTGCTGCAGGGCGGTCAGGAGACCAGGTGCCTGCGGGTTCTTGAGGCAGTTCGCGAGGACGTGCTGGATCGCGTTGTCCAGGCCGGTCAGCTTCGTGCCGCCGGTGTCGGTCGAGGGGCCCGTCATCCCCGCGGCCGCGTAGCAGGCATCGGCCCGCGCGGCGTCCGGCGAGGAGGTCGGGGTCGCGACGGTCTGCGTGTTCGTCGGGGACGGTGAGTCGCTCGGCTCCGCGCAGTCGTCGCCGGCCTCGGGCGACGGGGCCTCGCTCGGGTCTGTCTCAGGCGACGGCGAGGCGCTCGGGTCCACCGACGGCGAGGCGCTCGGGTCCACCGACGGCGAGGCGCTCGGGGTCGGCGACGTGCAGGACGGCGACGGGGCCGGCTCGGCGGTCGAGCGCGAGACCCTCCCTCCGACGGCGCCGAAGGCGGCGCTCGTGGTGATCACCGCGATCACGACCGCGGTGAGCGTAACCAGGCGTACGCGGGGGGTGCCCGTCATGGTCACGGTATCGGCATCCGGGGAGTGGTTCCTTGAGCCTATCTCAGCCGTTCCCCACGATGGAGGCGAACCGTCCGGGGGAGATGTTCGCGCCGGAGAGGACCACGCCAACGTGGGCCCCTCGGAGTCCCAGGTCGTCGACGTGGCGGACCAGCCCGGCGAGGCCGCAGGCGCCGCTCGGCTCGGCGACGAGCTTGGCATGGGTGAACAGCATCGCCATCGCCCGCGCCAGGTCGTCGTCGGAGACCGTCAGGCCCCGCTCCACCCGTCCTCGGAGCGCCTCCCACGTGACCCTGCCCTGCGGGGCCTGCTGGCCGTCGGCGATCGTCGGGCCGGCCGCCTCGCGGACGAGCGTATCGGTCGCGAGCGAACGCGCCGTGTCCCCGCTCGCGTCCGGCTCCGCCGCGAACACGCGGCACGTGGGCACGAGCGCCTCCGCCACGATCGCGCACCCGGCGATCAGCCCGCCGCCGCCCACCGGCACGAACAGGGCGTCGAGCGGCCCCGCGTCCTCGAACAGCTCGAGCGCCACCGTGCCCTGGCCCGCGATCACCCGCTCGTCGTCGTACGGCGGGACCAGAGCGAACCCGCGCTCGGCCGCGAGCGCGTGCGAGCGTGCGTCGCGATCATCCGTGTAACGGTCGAACGTGACGACTTCGGCGCCGTAGGCGATCGTCGCGTCGCGCTTCTCGGGCGGGGCGTCCTCGGGCATCAAGATCGCGGCGGGCAGCCCGGCCTCGCGCGCGGCGAGCGCGACCGCCTGCGCGTGGTTGCCGGAGGAGTAGGCCACGATCCCGGCCGGCCGGTCCCCGCGTGCGAGGAGCGAGCGGATCGCGTTCGTGGCGCCGCGGATCTTGAACGCGCCGGCTCGCTGCAGCGTCTCGGCCTTCAACACGACGCGGGCCCCGACGGCGTCGTCGAGGCGTTCGGAGACGAGCGCCGGCGTGCGCACGACCGCGTCGGCGATCCGGGTCTCGGCGGCGCGGACGTCGTCGAACGTGACGGGCATCAGTCGGCCACGCCGCCGCCGTCGACCGGAAGCGCGACCCCGGTGACGAACGAGGCGTCGTCGGAGGCGAGGAACAGCACCGCGCGGGCCACCTCCAGCGGCTCTCCCATCCGTGGGATCGGCCTTCCCTCACTGGCGATCCTGACGTAGTCCTCCCAGGCGAGCCCCTGGTTGCGGGCGTCCTCGCGCTCCATCGGGGTCTCGGTGTCGCCTGGGCAGACGGCGTTCACCCGGATACCCTGCCCGCCGTGATCGATCGCCATCGCCTTGGTCATCGCGATCATCCCGCCCTTGGCGGCGCAGTACGCCACCGCCCTGGCGCCCCCGACGAGGCCCCACCCGCTCGCGCAGTTGACGATCGAGCCGGAGCCTTGGGCGACCATGTGGGGGATCGCGGCCCGCGACATCAGGAACGCCCCCTTCAGGCTGGTGTCGACCTGCGCGTCCCACTCCTCCTCCGAGCACGCGACGGCGTCGTTCGCGACGTAGACGCCGGCGTTGTTGAAGAGCACGTCGAGCCGTCCGAAGGCATCCACGGCCTCGGCGACCGATCGCTCGCACTCGGACGCCACGCGGACGTCGGCCTCGATGAAGCGGACGGCGCCGCCGGCCTCGTGGATCCGAGCGGCGACGCGCTCGCCGCGCCCGATGTGCCGCCCGGTGATCGCGACCGCGGCGCCCTCCTTCGCGAACAGCTCGGCGGTCGCGGCGCCGATCCCCGACGTGCCGCCGGTGATCAGCGCGACCTTCCCCTCCAAGCGCATGGACGGGATGCTAGCCGACGGCCGGGCCGGTCCCTCCGGCGGGGTCAATCGGGCTCCCGGGCGGTCGATACCCGAGGCATGGCCGGGGATGGCTCGCGGGTCCGCGCGCGCACACGTCGGGGTTGGGCCGCGACGGTGGCTGCACTGCTCCTCGCGTCGCTGATGTCGCCGGCGGGCGCGACCCCGCAAGCGAAGTTGTCGAGCGCCCGCGCGCAGCTACGGGACCTCTCGGCCCAGATCCAGGCGCAGGCGGCCGAGGTCGCCCAACTGCAGGACCGCGTGGCGTCCGCGAACGCCCGCGTGGCGGCCGCGTCGGCCGAGCTCGCCCGCCTTCAGGGCCAGCGCGCGCAGCTGAGCGAGGAGCTGGACGCGGCGCGGGCCGCGTGGGAGAAGGCCCGCGCGAACCTCAACGAGCTCGCGGCCGAGTCCTTCATGAACACGGCGGGTACGCTCGACGCCTCGACGCTCGCCGCGGTGCTCGGGTCGTCGTCGTGGCAGGAGATGAACGACCGTCTCGCGTTCACCTCGGCCCTCAGCCTCGTCCAGGCGGGTGTGGCCGCCCGTGCGGACGCCGCCCGGGCGCGGCTGAACGACCAGGTGGCCGCTGCGAACGCGTCGGCCGCCGAGCAGGCGAACCTGCTCGACCAGGTGACCAGCGCCCGCGACGAGGCGTCGGCGGCGCTGGCCGCGCAGACCCAGGCCTCGGCCCAGCTGGCCGCGACGCGCGACCGGATCGTCGCGTTGATCTCGCACCTGGCGAAGGTGGTGCGCGAGGCCGAGCTCGGCGGCGTCGGCTCCGCCTTCCAGGGGCCCTATCACGTCACCTACGGCGAGTGGGCGGTGCGCTTCCTGCGGCAGCTCCAAGCCCCGACCTGCCGCGACAACCAGGTGGTGATGGTGGCCTGGCAGGTCCAGGAGTTCACGCAGGCCGCGTGGAACCCGCTCGCGACGACCCACCCGATGCCCGGCTCGACCGACTACAACTCCTCGGGCGTGCAGAACTACGCCTCGCTCGCCCAGGGGCTGCAGGCGACCGAGGACACGCTCCGCGGCGGCACCAGCTCGTACGGCTACGGCGCGATCCTCGACGCGCTGTCGCGGTGCTCGCCCGCGATGACGACCGCGGTCGCCGTGAACGCGTCCGCCTGGTGCGCCGGGTGCACGAACGGCGCCTACCTCGTCGGGCTCGTGCCGAAGGTCGAGGCCGACTTCAGGACCTACGCCTCGCTGTAGCGGCGGCGCTCAGATCCGCGCGATCGAGCGGCCTTCCGCGCGCGGGCCGTAGGCCGGCGGCTTCGCGCCCGAGGCCTCGAGCAACCGCTGGACGCGCCCGCGCTGCCCGCGGTATGGCTCGAGCAGGGCGAGCATCCGGACATCGTCTCCGCGCGGCTCGCCGGCGAGGACCCACGCGACCACGTCCGGCAGGTGGTAGTCGCCGACCGAGACCGCGTCGGGGTCGCCCAGGGCGAGCCGTGCCGCCTCGGCCGACGTCCACTGCCCGATCCCGGGGAGACGCTCGAGGCGCGTGCGGAACGTCGCAGGGTCCTCGCGGGCCTCGAGCTCGAGCCGCGCGGCGCGCTCGGCCACGATCCGCACGGTGCGAGCCCGCGTGCCGTCGATCCCGGCCCGGTGGAACGAGAACGAGGGAAGCGTGGCGGCGCGGGCGGGGTCGGGCGGGAACCACAGGCCCTCACCGGCGGGCTCGGACGTCGCGAGCACCAGGCCTCGCCATCCTTCGCGGGCCTCCCGGCCGGTGACCTTCTGCTCCAGGACGGCTGCGAGCAGCACGGGGATCAGGGGCGCGCGGGTGAGCCGGACCCCGCGGAGCCGTCGGGCGAGCGCGGCGAGCGGCTGGTCGGTGGGTGCGAACGCGGCCGGGTCGTCCTGGGCGCCGACGATCCCCGGCGCGAGCGCGAGGGCGGCCTCGGCGCCCGGACCGCTCGCCTCGGCGGCCACGGAGCACGCGCCGGTCTGGCGAAGGCGCAGGAGGGCGCCGCCTGTGGGGGTGCGGAGCGCGAGCGTGGCGGCGCCGCCGCCGAGGCGGACCACGGGGTCGCGGTAACCGCGGCGGAGCGGGAACAGGGTCCGCGCGAGGTCGAGCGGCCCGTCGAGCTCGACCGTGCGGGTGGGGCTCACGCGCCCTCGGCCGCCCGGCGCATCGCCTCGTCGAACCCGACCGGGTGGACGTCGGGGAACAGGCGCGCGGCCGCGTCGGAGGTGACCACGGTCCGCGTGGACATGCCTTCGATCAGGGGACGGGCCAGAGCTGGTGGGACCGAGGTCGTGAGCCCGGTCCAGTACGAGGACAGGCGTGGGGTGAGGACCGGCACGTCGACGAGCGCCGGCCGGCGGCCCACCAGAGCGCCGGCGCGCTCGATCATCTCGCGGTAGGTGAGGACGTCGGGCCCGCCGATCTCGACGATGGTGTGGTGTTCGCCGAGCGGCACCTCGAGCGAGCGCTCGAGGTAGGCGAGCACGTCGTCCAGCGCGATCGGCTGGGTCGGGGTCGAGACCCAGCGGGGGAGCACCATCGCGGGCAGCCGACGCACGAGGTCGGTGAGCATCCGGAACGACGCGCTCTCGCGGCTGATCACCATCGCGGCGCGCAGCTCGAGGAGTGGCGGGCCCTCGGCGGCCAGCACGCGGCCGGTCTCCTGGCGGCTCCACAGGTGCTCCGACAGGGCGTCGCGCTCGCTCCCCAGGGCGCTCAGGTAGATCACGCGCTCGACGCCGGCCGCCTTGGCCGCCCTGGCGAACGTCCGCGCGCCGGCGACGTCGCGCTCGTGGAAGGTGCCCTCGGCGCCCGGCTCCATCGAGTGGACGAGGTAGTAGGCGGCGGTGACGCCGCGGAGCGCCGGCGCGAGCGTGTCGGCACGCATCACGTCGAGCGCGACGACCTCTGCGGCGGGCCAGCGGCCCTCGAGGAGCCACGGCGCGCGGCTCGACACGCGGACCGGGCGCCCGGCCTCGAGCAGGCTCGGTACGAGCCGGGAGCCGATCGCGCCCGAGGCGCCGGTGACGAGGATCATGCCAGGGACGCTACCGGACCACCGCGCGAGCGTCCGAACCGGGTGGAGGGTCAGGGCGCGATCGTCATGATCGCGCGGTAGAGCGGGTCCTTCGTGAGGGCCGGTGTCGGCTCGTGGTCGCGACGGTCGTGCGGGCCGACCTCTGCGAGGAACGGAGCCCGCGCGATCGCCCGCTCGAGCTCGACCAGCAGGTCCCGGGCCTCCGGCTCGTACGGCGAGAGCCCTTCCAGGCGCTCGCGGACGTCGTCGACCACCCAGCGCACGAACCGATTCTCGCGGATGTCGGCGGTCACGAACCGCCGCTCGTCGAGCGTGTAGAGCGGCCGCCCCATCTCGTCGAGGTTCCCTGCTTTGCGCATCGCGCGGATCAGCTGGCGGGGCTCCGGGTGGCGGACCAGCTCCTCCTTCGACCAGCGCTCCTCCCGGCGGATCTCCTGGCGGTGCGTGCGCTGCAGCCGCGGGAGGATCCCGGCCAGGCCCGGGCGCACGCCGTCGCCCCGGACCGCGCGGCGGAGCTCGGCGAGCTCCTGCTCAGAAATAGGCGAGGAAGCCATGGTCCTCGAGGTCGGCGCGCATCTCGAGCGCCTTGGCCCGCGCGAGCGGGAAGTCCTCACCGACGACGGCGAGGAACCCGTCGATCACGGGACCGGTCGAGGCGTCGCCGCGCACGCGCGGCAGGACCTTCTGGACCAGCTGCTCGTCGAGCGCGATCCGCCAGTCCGTTCCCATCTCCTGCGCGGCCACGACGTAGGCCGACACCTCGTCGAGCACGCGGAAGCCGAACGGCGCGATCGGCTGCAGCACGTCCCAGACCTCGAGGAGGTCCTCCGCGAACGCCGCGTCTCCGAGGTGCGCGACGACGTCCTCGCGGTGCAGCGGCAGCTCGATCACCTGCGCACGGTCGAAGACCTTGTCGGCGAACCCGTGGGTCGTCTCGTCGACGTTCACGGTGCCGGTGAACCGCAGGTTCGGCGTGAGCTCGACGTGGTGCCCGGGGGCGAGGTCGAGGTTCGCCACGCCCTCGCGCGAGCGGATCTCCATCGAGGAGAGGAAGCGGCTGAAGTAGTGCTCGACCCGTGCGAGGTTCATCTCGTCGAGGATCACGTGGAACAGGCGCGGCGGGCGCATCTCGCGGTTGGCCGCGTCCCACTCGCGCGCCGACTCGCGCACGAACTCGCTGAACGGGGTGCCGTGGTAGAAGCCGTCGAGCGGGGAGAGGTAGCCGAGGAGGTCCTCGTTCGAGGACCAGGAAGGATCGACCGCCACGAGCTTCGTTCGGGCCTGGACGCATTCCGCATAGGCCTGCGCGAGCCAGGTCTTGCCGGTGCCGCTCGGTCCGCACAGGATCACGAACCCTCGGGTCTGGATCGAGAGGTGATAGCGACGGATCACGTCGTCGCCGATCCGGAACGTGGGGTAGGCCATGCGGAACCGGCGCACGAGCGCGCTGAAGTCGTCATCCACGCGGGGCGGCGGGGGGTCGAATCGGTCGGCGGTCGTGGCCATGTCGTCAGTGCCTCCTGCAGTCAGACCCGGGGCGCACTCCCTCGACGCGTCCGCCCCTTCGGAGCGGTCTGAACGCTACACGGGTTGTCCGCCCCTGGCATCCGCCGAACGCCCGAGGCCCTTCCGAAGGGTGCATCCGCCTTCCGAGGGGCATGGGGCCGAGGTCATCGGGCCCGCGCGGACGTGCGCGCGGCGACGAGGCGCTGCGCAGGTCCGCGGATCCCGAGCGCCGCCGCATCCCGCAGGAAGGCCTCGTCGTCGCGTTCGCCGGCCCAGATCGACAGCGGAGCTTCGGCGTTGACCGGGACGATCTTGCGCATCGCGTCGAGGTAGTCGCGGGCTTCGAGCAGCTTCGTGCGCATGCTGACGGTGAGGGACGGGTCGCCGAGCGCCGCCGCCTCGAGCATCGCGTCGATCGAGGCGAACCGGCGCACGAGGTCGCGGGCGGTCTTCTCCCCGACACCCTTGACCCCCGGCAAACCGTCGGAGGGGTCACCGCGCAGGATCGCGAACTCCTCGTAACGATCCGCCGGCACGCCGTAGTGCTCGAGGACCCCTGGCTCGTCCAGCTCGCGGAGCTCGGAGACCCCGCGGACCGTGAAGAGCAGCTTCACGACCGGGTCGCGCACGAGCTGGATCAGGTCGCGGTCGCCGCTCACGATCTCGAGCCGGTCGTCCTCGCGTGCGTCGAGGCAGAAGGCACCGATCGCGTCCTCGGCCTCCCACCCCTCGGTCTCGGCCTGGATCATGCCGGTGGGCCCGAGCAGC
>JBLMXP010000099.1:0-8123 GCA_050257835.1 Planctomycetaceae bacterium
GGGCTCGCGCTCGCCAACGCGAGCGCGGGGCTCTCGGGGACGTTCGTCGTGAACGGCAGCCCCACGAAGACCGAGATGGTGGACGGGGCGGGCGGCAGGAGCCAGCTGTCGCAGCTCACGACCGCGGTGATCGTGCTGATCGTGCTGCTGTTCCTGACCAAGCCGCTGCAGTACATGCCCGAGGCGGTCCTGGCCTCGATCGTGTTCCTGATCGGGGTCGAGCTCGTCGACGTGCTCGGCATGCGGACGATCCTGCGTTGGCGGTCCGACGAGTTCATCGTGGCCGCGATCACGGCGACGGTCGTCGTCGTGGTCGGCGTCGAGCAGGGCATCCTGCTGGCGATCGTGCTGTCGCTGCTGGATCACCTCCGCCGCGGTTACCGCCCGCGCGACTCGGTCCTCGTGCGCGACGGCGAAGGCAGGTGGCACACGAGGCCGCTGCCGGGACCGTCGGCGCCGGACGCCGACCTCGAGGCCGAGCCGGGGCTCGTCGTCTACCGGTTCAGCGCCAGCCTCTACTACGCGAACGCGAACCGGTTCGTCGAGGAGATCCGCGGCATCGTCGGTCGACCGGCGGGCCGGCCGCGGTGGCTCTGCGTCGAGGCGGGCGGGATCGGCGACGTCGACTTCTCCGGCGGGCGGGCGTTGCTCGACCTCGTGGCGGAGCTCCGCGACGGAGGGACCCGGCTCGTGCTGGCCGACGTGGACGACGACGTGCGCGTGGAGTTGGACCGGTACGGCATCATCGACGCGGTCGGCGCCGACGGGCTGTTCGCCACCGCCGCCGAAGCCGCGCAGGCCTACCTGGCGGCGGACGGGTCGGGCTCGACGGGAGCGGCCACGTGAGCCGGGCGCCCGGGGGCCGCGCTCGTCGCCAGGAGCTGCTCCAACGCGTGCTCGCCGATCTCAGCCGCGAGTTCGGGGGCACGCTGCCGCGCGAGGTGATCGCGGGGGCCGCGCGCCGCGCCGTCGAGGGCTTCGAGGGCGCGCGGGTGGACGACTTCGTGCCGATCCTCGCCTGGCGTCGGGCGCGGCGCGATCTCCTGGCGCTCTCGCGCGCCTCCGCGTACGCGCGACGCGACGGCACGCGGGACGGACGCTGATGGCCGAGGCGCCGGCGCCGGAGGCGGCGCCCCGGCGCCCGCTCCCGAGGCCGCAGGAGCGCGCGCGGCAGGGCAAGGAGGCCCGAGCCCGGCTGGCGCGCGAGGACCACGGTTGGGATCCCCCGAGCGGCCGGCTCGACCCGGTCGCGGTGCTCCAGGAGCAGTCGGCGAGCCGGATCCCCGAGCTCGTCCCGATCCGCTACGGGCGGATGCTGGCGTCACCGCTCGCCTTCTATCGGGGCGCCGCGGCGATCATGGCCGCGGACCTGGGGTCGCTCCCCGACACCGGGATCGTCGTGCAGCTCGCCGGCGACGCGCACCTGTCGAACTACGGCGGGTTCGCCTCGCCCGAACGCGACCTCGTGTTCGACCTGAACGACTTCGACGAGACCCTGCCCGGGCCCTGGGAGTGGGACCTGAAGCGGCTCGTGGCGAGCTGCGCGATCGTCGGGCGGGAACGCGGTCTGAGCGCCTCGCAGCGCAGATCGGTGGTCCTCGCGACCGTCGCGCGCTACCGCGACGCGATGTGGGCGTTCACCTCCATGAGCAACCTGCGCCTGTGGTACGAGCGGCTCGACGTCGCGGCCCTGCTCCGCCGGATCGAGGAGGAGGCCGGGAAGAAGCAACGTCGCGTGCTCGAGCAGGCCGCCCGAAAGGGCGAGCGCAAGGACAGCCTGCGGGCGTTGAACCGCCTGACCCGGGTCGTGGACGGCGAGCGTCGGATCGTCAGCGACCCGCCCCTGCTCGTGCCCGCCGCCGATCTCGCCTCGCCCGAGGAGTTCTCGGCGCAGATCCAGCACATCGGCCAGGCGCTCCGCGCGTACCGCCGCTCGCTGCAGAAGGACCGCCGGCATCTGCTCGACGAG
Organism: Planctomycetaceae bacterium; assembly: GCA_050257835.1. Lineage (GTDB taxonomy): Bacteria > Actinomycetota > UBA4738 > UBA4738 > HRBIN12 > AC-51. The sequence continues at coordinate 1,970 of JBLMXP010000099.1, forward strand.
TACCGCGTGGTCGACCTCGCCCGCAAGGTGGTGGGGATCGGCAGCGTGGGCACGCGCGACTGGATCGTGCTGCTGCTCGGCCTGGACGACGACGATCCGCTGTTCCTGCAGTTCAAGGAGTCCGATCCGTCGGTCCTCGCGCCGTTCCGCCCCCGGAGCCGCCACGCGAACGAGGGCCAGCGCGTGGTGGAGGGCCAGCGCCTGATGCAGGCGACGAGCGACATCTTCTTGGGGTGGGACCGGGTTGTCGGCCTCGACGGCGCCACGCACGACTTCTACGCGCGACAGCTGTGGGACTCGAAGGTATCGCCGAACGTGGACGCGTTCGGCCCGAAGGGACTGCGGATCTACGCCGAGGCCTGCGCGTGGACCCTCGCCCGCGCCCACGCCCGGTCGGGCGACCGCGTGACGATCGCCGCGTACCTCGGCACGAACGACGCGGCCGCCGAGGCGTTGTGCGGGTTCGCCGAGGCCTACGCCGACCAGAACGACCGCGACCTCGAGGCGCTGCGACGCGCCGCCGCCGAGGGCCGGGTGAAAGCCGAGACCGACATGTAGCGTCGACCCCCCAGACGCCTTGCCCCGGAGGGGCGCGCGGGGTAGGGTCCGCGCTCGGGGGCCCGTCCCCGCGAGGAGGTCCGTCGATGGAGGGCAACGCGCTGGTGCCGCGGGTCGTCGGTCCGACCGACGGCGAGACGCTCGACCTTGGCACGGTCGGCGTCCGCTACCTCGTCCGCGGCGAGGAGTCCGGAGGCGCGTTCGCGCTCGTCGAGCACCCGATCGCCCCGCGCACCCTGGCGGCGCCGCCGCACCGCCACGTCAACGAGGACGAGTACAGCATCGTCCTGGAGGGGCGGCTTGGCGCGCTCCTGGGCGACGAGGTCGTCTACGTCGACCCGGGGGAGATCGCCGTCAAGCCGCGCGGCCAGTGGCACACGTTCTGGAACGCGGGCGACACGCCGTGCCGGATCCTGGAGCTGATCTCGCCGGCGGGCTTCGAGCACTACTTCGAGGCCGTCGCCGAGGCGGGGGGCAGGTCGCCGGAGGTGGCCGCTCGCTACGGCTTCGAGATCGACTTCGACCGGATCGAGCCGCTCTGCGCGGAGCACGGCCTGCGGTTCCCGCCCCGGATCGTCTGACGGCGCAGGGCCCTGGCGGCGAGCGCGGTGGCCTCGCCGATGCTGGCGCCCACGAGCGACCCGACGATCACGTCGCCCGGGTAGTGCACGCCCGTATGCACCCGCGAGTAGGCGACGGCGCTCGCGAGCCCCCTGAGCGGGATCGCGAGCCCTGGCATCGATCCCGCGACGGCGCCGGCGAACGCGAAGCCCGACGCCGAGTGCCCCGAGGGGAACGACGTGGACGTGGGCATCGGCACGCGCCGCTGCTCGGGGACGCCGGCCATCTCCCGATCCGGCCGGGTGCGGCCGCTCGCGAGCTTCATCGGGAGGTTCACCACCGCGGAGTTGACGCCGACCGCGACCAGCCCGGCCAGGGCGGCACGCCTGCCGGTGCGCCCGCCGAGGACGAACAGGGCGCCGGCCACGCCGAGCCAGAGCTTCGAGTGGTTCGCCAGCCCGGACAGCCGCCGAAGCGGCCCGTCGAGCGTGGGCGTCGGCGTCGAGGCGACCGCCCGGTAGACGGCGAGGTCGACCTGGGCGAGCTCGTGCAGGGCCGCGGCAGCCGCCGACCGGCGAGGCGTCGGGCGTTGGTCGAGCCGTTCGGCCAGCCGTTCGGCGGGCGATCCGGAGGGGCCGGCTAGGTCATCCACTCCGGTGGATGCTAGCCGGTCGGGCCGGCGGTACGGTCGCGCGGGTCCGATCGCGGGGGAGCGATGCAGGCGGAGCAGGCCGAGGAGCGTCACGGCGGGATCGAGCGATGGGTGCCGGGCATCCAGATGCTTCGCACCTACCGGCCCCCCTGGCTCCGCTCCGATCTGGTCGCGGGCGTGGTCCTGGCCGCGATCCTCGTGCCGCAGGGGATGGCCTACGCGGAGCTCGCGGGCCTCCCGCCGGTGACCGGCCTGTACACGACGGTCGCGTGCCTCGTGGGCTACGCGCTCATGGGACCGTCGAAGGTGCTCGTCCTGGGGCCGGACTCCTCGCTCGGGCCGCTGATCTTCGCCGCGATCACGCCGCTGCTCGTTGCCGGCGGGGACCCGGCCACCGCGATCGCGCTCGCGGGCATGCTGGCGCTGCTCGTGGGCGCGATCGAGATCGGTCTGGGGGCTGCCAAGCTCGGGTTCGTCGCCGACCTCCTGTCCAAGGAGGTCCAGGTCGGCTACATGAACGGGCTCGCGATCACGATCATCGTCGGGCAGCTCCCCAAGCTCTTCGGCTTCTCGACCGACGCCGACGGCTTCGTCCAGGAGATGAAGGCGTTCTTCGCCGGGCTGGACCAGACGAACGCGACCACGCTGATCCTCGGCGCGTGCACGCTCGCCGTGCTGCTCGTGCTGCCGAGGCTGTCCAAGAAGGTGCCGGCGGTGCTCGTCGCCGTCGTCGGGGCGACGGTGGTGACCGGGATGCTCGACCTCGCCGAGCACGGCGTGAAGACCGTCGGCGCGCTCCCGCAGGGGCTGCCCGTGCCGTCGTTCCCGTGGACCCGGGCGAGCGACGTGTTCCCGTTGCTGCTCGCCGCGCTCGGCATCGTGCTCGTGTCGCTCACCGACACGATCGCGACCTCGACGGCCTTCGCCGCCAGGCGTGGCGACGAGGTCGATCCGAACCAGGAGATGATCGGGATCGGCTCGGCGAACGTCGCGGCCGGCCTGTTCCAGGGCTTCGCGATCTCGGCGAGCACCTCGCGGACCGCGGTGTCGGAGCAGGCCGGCTCGAAGAGCCAGGTCACCGGCTTGATCGGCGCCGGGATCGTCGTCGTCCTGCTGGTGTTCCTGCCCGCGTTGCTGAGCGACCTCCCGCAGACCGCGCTCGCGGCCGTCGTGATCGCGGCGGCGCTGTCGCTGATGGACCTGGCGGTCCTGCGGCGCTACTGGCGGATCCGAAGGACGGCGCTCACGCTTTCGTTGGTCGGGACGGTCGGGGTCGTGCTGTTCGGTGTGCTGCAGGGGATCGTGATCGCGATCGTGCTCTCGATCCTGCTGTTCTTCCGCCGCAGCTGGTGGCCCCACGGCGAGGTCTTGGGCCGGGTGCCCGGGCTCGACGACTGGCACGACCTGGACCGCTACCCGCAGGCGCAGGAGGAGCCCGGCGTCGTCGTGTTCCGTTGGGAAGCGCCGCTGTTCTTCGCGAACGCGGGCATCTTCCGCCAGCAGGTGCGGCGGCTGGCACGCCGCCGCGAGCCCCGGTGGATCGTGCTGCAGTGCGAGGCCGTCACCGACATCGACGTCACCGCGGCCGACATGCTCGAGCGTCTCGACCGAGAGCTCAACGCGCGGGGCGTGCGGGTCGCGTTCGTCGAGCTGCGCGACCGGCTGAAGGATCTGATCTTGGGGTACGGGTTGTTCGAGACCCTCGACCGCGACCATTTCTACCCCTCGGTCACGAGCGCGCTGGACGCGATCGCCCACGAGGAGAGCGGCGCGTAGGGGGGCTCACCCCTGGGGCCGCCCGGCGCGGGTCGCGCGCCGGCGGACCACCGGCGCGCTCGCGGCCGCCTCGGGGAGATCCGGTCGTGCCCGCGCCGCCCGCTCGTACCAGTCCGCGTAGCGCTCGGCGCCCCACCAGGCGGTCATGCCGTGCAGCACGATCGAGAGACCAACCGTGAGCATCACCACGTGCACGATCGGCGTCGCGCCCGGGAGCTCGTTCTCCACGACGAGGCCCGCGAAGATGATCGAGGCCAGGCCGCGCGGTCCGAACCAGCCGACGTAGGCAACGGTCGGGCGCGACATGCCCGTTCCGAGCAACGCGATCGCGACCGGCGCCATCCGGACCGCGCTCAGGCACAGCACCGCGTACGCGAGCGAGACCCAGGTCGCGCCGGCGATCGCCGGTCCGAGGAATGCGGCGCCGAACAGGAGGAAGCTCACCGAGGAGAGCAGGTCGATCAGCTCCTCGAAGAACGGGTGGGCGTCGGCGAGGCGGGCGGCGCCGACCGTCCCGGCCGTGGCCCCGGCGGCCCACACCGCGATGAAGCCGCTCCCTCGCGCCGCGTCCGCGGCCACGTAGACGAGCGCGATCGTCGCCAGCAGCGCCGCCGGTTGCAGGAAGGGGTCGGCCCACCCCCGTTCCCGCGACCAGCGCAGGAGCTTCGTGACCACCCAGGCGGTCGCGACCCCGATCGCCGCCGACAGCACGATCGCGCGCAGGAACGTCTCGACGACGTGCACCGAGCTCTCCTGTCCGTTCGCCGCCAGCGCCAGGGCGACGAAGATCGTCACGAAGGGGAGAGCCAGGCCGTCGTTCAGTCCGCTCTCCACGCTGAGGCCGTCACGCACGAGCGCGGGCACGCGCGGGTTCGAGATGACGGCCTCGCCCAGCGCGGCGTCGGTCGGCGCGAGGATCGCGCCCACGAGCGCCGCCTCCCACAGCGACAGCTGGGAGGGCAGGGCCAGAGCGACACCCCACCCCGCGAGGATCGACAGGGGCAGGCCGACCGCCAACAGGCGCAGCGGCATCACCCGCTCCCGCAGGAGGGCCGAGGCGGTCGTCGCGGCCGCGTCGGTGAACAAGACGACGGCGAGCGTCGCCTCGAACAGCAGCCTCGTCTCCTCGCTCCGCGGTCCCGGCGTCACGATCCCCAGGCCGCGGCTGCCGGCGAGCAGGCCGGCGCCGGCGAAGAACAGCGCGCCCGACACGACGGTCGTCCCCAGCCGCCGGCTGAGGAGCGCGTACGCGACCAACACGATCGCGACGAACGCGACCCCTGCCACCCGGTCCCTCCTCAGCGCCCGGGTCGCGCCGTCGGACCGGCGAGACGGCCGGCCGCGACGTCCCAGAGTCCGCGCGCGCTCGCCTTCCAGCCCATCGCGCGGCCGGCCGGCGAGTACCCGATCGCGTGGTGGGGTAGCCGCACGCGCACGGGCGAGGTGCGGATCGAGAAGCGCAGCGGCGGGTCCATCACCTGGGTCTCCCCGTCGAGGCCGACCTCGATCGGCGCGTCCGAGGTCACCTCGAACGTGGTGGCTGCCCACGACGTCAGGCCTTCGAACCGCGCGGGGTTCCCGGTCGCGAGCGCGGCCAGGAACGCGCCGGCGCCGTGCTCCTTCGTGAGCACGAGCGACACGATGCCGAGCGTCCCCGTGTCGAGGCGCGGACGGCTCCCGAGCCCGCCGACGGTGGAGCCGTAGGGGTTGTTCGAGATCTGGATCACGTGCGCGCTCCGGTGCTCCTGCCCGTCGGGGCCGGTGAAGCGCAGGTCGAACGGCTCCGTGTCCGGCCCGAGCACCTGGGGCAGCGTGGAGAGCGTGGTGTCGACCTTCGCGTCGCGGTACGCGGGGGAGCGGACCACCGCGGCGTACAGGCCGAGCGAGACGTTGTTGACGAACACGTGCCCGTTGACGTCGCCGAGGTCCATCGGGCGCTCGACCGCCTCGCCGTAGGCGTCGAGCGCGCCGACCACGTCGTCGCGGTCCAGGCCGAGGTCCAACGCCAGATGGTTGCGCGTGCCCGCCGGGACGACGACCATCGGCAGCCCCAGCTCGGCCGCGACGCTGCCGACCATCGCCTGCGAGCCGTCGCCGCCGGCCATGCCGAGCACGTCGTGTCCGCGCGAGGCCACGTCCCTGACGACCTGGACCCAGTCCTGTCCCGGCTCCAGCACCACCGGCTCGATCCCCCGGCGCCGGCACTCGTCGACGAGGTGGAAGCGCTCGGCCTTGCCCCCGCCCGACTTCAGGTTCATGAACAGGACGCCTCCGGAGGCCGGCCCGACCGGGGTCCCGGGGGTCGCGGACCCCTTGAGCGCACGCTCCGTGCTCCCCAGCGCGTGCCTCGCGAGGGCCGCCGCCGCCGCCAGCACGACGATCCGGATCGCGAGCGAGACCGCGAGGTAGCCCTCGGCGTTGACGACGCTCACGAGGAGCGCGATCAGGCTCGCGACCGCGATGACCACCGCGACCGCGCGGCGCGTCTCCGTCCGTGTCGCCGAGAACCAGACGGCGCCCAGCAGCACGATCAGCAGGAACAGCTCGGCCACGACGCGCAACGGGTCGGTCGCGACCCGCACGAGGGTGCCGATCGTCACGAGGACC
>JBLMXP010000100.1:0-13624 GCA_050257835.1 Planctomycetaceae bacterium
CCGGTCGACTCGAGCGTGAGCGTCGCGCGCGTCACGTCGAGAACGCTCGCGCGGAAGACCTCGGCGATCTCCATCACACGGGCGCGGTCGTCGCCGCTGGCGCGCACCTTCACGAGCATCAGCTCGCGCTCGACCGCGGAGCCCTCGTCGTGCTCGAGGATCTTGATCACGTTCACCAGCTTGTTCAGCTGCTTCGTGACCTGCTCGAGCGTCTTCGTCTCGACGTTGACCACGATCGTCATCCGCGACAGGCCCGTGGATTCCGTGGGTCCGACCGCGAGCGAGTCGATGTTGAACCCGCGCGCCGCGAACAGTCCGGCCACCCGGGTCAGCACGCCCGGCTTGTCCTCCACGAGGACCGAGATCGTGTGCAGTCCGTTGCCGTTGCTCATGCGATCGGTGCCTCCGCCGGGTCGTTCATCGGCGCGGCCTGGTCCGGGCCGAGGATGATGTCGTCGTTCGAGGCGCCCGAGGGCACCATCGGGAAGACCATCTCGCGGGGGTCGACCCGGAAGTCGATCACGACGCTCCGGTCTTCGATCGCGTAGGCCTTCTCGATCGTGGCGTCGACCTCCTCGGGGTGTTCCACGCGCAGGCCGACGGCGCCGTAGGCCTCGGCGAGCTTCACGTAGTCGGGCACGTCGGGGTTCAGGTAGACACCCGAGTACCGCTCGTCGAAGAACAGCTCCTGCCACTGGCGGACCATCCCGAGGTAGCCGTTGTTCAGGATCGCCGTGACGAACGGGATCCGCTCGGTGGCGCTGGTGGCGAGCTCCTGCGCGGTCATCTGGAAGCAGCCGTCGCCGTCGATCGCGACGACGCGCTTACCCGGCTGGCCGACCTTCGCCCCCATCGCGGCGGGCACGGCGAAGCCCATCGTGCCGAGGCCGCCGGAGTTCACCCAGTGGCGGGGCCGCTCGAACCGCCAGTACTGCGAGGCGTACATCTGGTGCTGCCCCACCCCGGAGACGAGGATCGTCTCGTCGTCGGCGAACGCGCGCAGCCGCTCCACGCAGTACTGGGGCTTCAAGGCGCCGCCCTGCTGCTGCTCGTAGCGGTAGGGGAACCGCTCGCGCCAGTCCCGCAGCTGTGCGAGCCAGGCCCCGCGGTCCGGCGCGCCGGCGTCGCCCTGGCGCGACTCGAGCTCGGCGGCGAGCCGCCCGATCACGTCGCGGCAGTCCCCCACGATCGGCACGTCCACCGCGCGGTTCTTGCCGATCTCCGCGGGGTCGATGTCGACGTGGACGATCTTCGCGTCGGGCGCGAACGCGGCCAGCTTGCCGGTCACGCGATCGTCGAACCGCGCACCGAGCGCGACCAGCAGGTCGGCCTTCTGCATCGCGGTGACGGCCGTGTAGTTGCCGTGCATCCCCGGCATCCCCAGGCAGAGGTCGTGCGAGTCGGGGAAGGCGCCGCGCGCCATCAGCGTCGTGACCACCGGCAGCGACCCGGCGGTCGCGAGGCGGAACAGCTCCTCGGAGGCGTCGGCCTTGATCACGCCGCCGCCCACGTAGAGCACCGGCCGCTTGGCCTTGAGGATCAGCTTCGCGGCCTCGACGATCTGGCGCTGGTTGCCCTTGGTCGTGGGCTTGTACCCGGGCAGGTCGACCGTCTCGGGCCATCTCCACGTGGTCTCGGCGAGCAGCACGTCCTTGGGCAGGTCGATCAGGACCGGGCCGGGCCGGCCGGTCGAGGCGATGTGGAAGGCCTCACGGACCGTCTCGACGATCGCCGCGGGGTCCTTCACCAGGAAGTTGTGCTTCGTGATCGGCAGGGTGATGCCGGTGATGTCGGCCTCCTGGAAGGCGTCGTTGCCCACCACCGGCGTGGGCACCTGGCCCGTGATCGCGACGATCGGGACCGAATCCATCTTGGCGTCGGCGAGCGGCGTAACGAGGTTGGTCCCGCCGGGGCCCGACGTCGCCATGCACACGCCGACCTTGCCGGTGGTCCACGCGTACCCCTCGGCCGCATGGCCCGCGCCCTGCTCGTGGCGGCACAGGACGTGGCGGATCGGGCTCTTGTCGACCAGCGGGTCGTAGATCGGCATGCTGGCGCCGCCCGGGATCCCGAAGACGACCTCGACGCCTTCGCCTTCGAGCGCCTTGAGCAGGGCCTCGGCACCGCTGATCTTCATCGAGCGGCCGCCTCTCGTTGCTCGACGGGGCCGGTCTCCACCCGGCGCACGTGGGCCTGCAGCCGGTGCGCCAGGTTGCGGCAGGCCCGCTCGAACTCCCAGGGGGTCCAGTCCCGGCGCCGGGTCGTCAGGGCGTCAGCCGGCTCGGGCTCCGCCACGTCGAACCCGCCCTCCAGGTAGACGACCTCCGAGGAGAGGTAGCGGTCCACGACCGTACGGGTCGCCGGGTCGGCGGCGTCCACCGTGACCTGGCCGGGGCCCTCCCACAGGACGCTCGCGACGACGGTGCCGTCTCGTTCGAACTCGTACCGCATCGGTGTCTCCTCCTCGGTGGCCGCTCCGCGCGGCCGATCGGTGAACGGTGGGTAAGAAAAACCCCCCGCGACGGCGAGGGGCATCTGGCGCGGGATCGTCGGGGCCTCGAGGCCCCGCCCGCGCCTAACGGATAAGTACGAGGGCGCTGCGTCCGAACACAGCAGTGGTGGTCATGGCCCTCACAGTCTGGAGGCGCTCGCCGAGGGTGTCAACCGAACGGACGGCGACGCGCGCCTCGGCCGTCCGGAGTAGGCTCGCCGGCGAGGGGCGGGCATCGCCCCGTGCTGGAAGGAGGGGTTCCATGCGGAAAGCAGCCTTCGCTGCAGGGCTCGTGACGGTGCTCGTGCTCGGCGCCGTGCTGGCCGGGGCCGCGTTCGGCGGCAGCCAGGTCACCGCGCCGACCACGATCCACGTGATCGAGCACGCCCTGAGCGACAAGGTCACCGACACCGGCAAGGATGGCGACTCGCCCGGCGACCTGCTCACGTGGCACAACCCGCTGTTCAACTCGACGAACAGCAAGCGCGTGGGCCACGACCAGGGGGATTGCATCCGGATCTCGCCGAAGAATGGCTCCTGGGAATGCCGGTGGATCAGCTTCGTCCCCGGCGGCTCGATCACCGTCGAGGGGCCGTTCTACGACACGAGGGACAACGTGCTCGCGATCACCGGCGGCACCGGGATGTACCGCAACGCCCGCGGCACGATGGCGCTCATGTCCCGCAAGGGCGGCACCGAGTACGACTTCATCTTCCACGTGATCCCGTAGGGACACGGGCTGACGCGACCGAGGGGCGGCCGACCGGCCGCCCCTCTCGCGTAGCATCGCCCTCGTGGTCCAAGGGCGGAGCCTCGACGCGGGCGGCCTGCGCTGCCAGGTCCTGATCGATGGCTGGCGCGCCGTGTCCCCCCGGTTCGTCTTCCGCGGCTACGACGACGCCGTCCACGGGGGGTTCGTGCGCCCGCACCTGGACCGCGAGGGCAAGCTCCCGGGGCGGTTCGCCGCGCTGCTGATCGAGACCCCCGACGAGCGGCTCGTGCTCGTGGACGCCGGCGTCGGACGCTTCGCGGGCGACCTCGACGCGGGTCACCTCCTCGACGAGCTCGCGGCGATCGAGGTCCGGCCATGGGACATCGCGCGCGTCGTCGTGACCCACGCCCACGCCGACCACGTCGGCGGGCTCGTCGGACCGCGGGGGGAGCCCGTGTTCGCCGAGGCGCTCCACACCGTGCACGCGCGAGAGGCGGGGTTCTGGACGTCGCCGGTGGCCGAGGCGCTGCCCGACGACGCGGCCGTGCCGGCGCGGGCGGCGCTCTCGGCGCTGCTCGACGCCGGCCTGCTCCGCACGGTGGAGGGATCGGCCGCCGTGGACGCGGGGATCCGCGTGATCGACGCGCCCGGGCACACGCCCGGACATCTCGCGGTCGTGGTGAACGACGCGCTCCTGTGGGCCGGCGACGCGATCGTCTCGCCGCTCAACGTGCCCCACCCGGAGTGGACCAGCGCCGCGGACATGGAGCCGCAGGAGAACGAGGCGACCCGCCGACTGTTGCTCGCGAAGGCGGCGGACGAGCGCCTCGTCCTCGCCGGCTCGCACCTGCCGGTGGCCGGCACGGTGCGGCGCCACGGCGAGGGATTCGTCCTCACCGAGGTCTGAGCGCGGCTGCGGCCTCGGAGCGCGCCCGGATCACATCTCGTGGCGCAAAGCGCCGGCGGCACGTTCGAACAGCCGTTGTCCCGCAGATCGGTCGGCCCAACGCCCCGAGGTGACCGCCTCGCTGCGCTCCAGATCCTCCTCGAACTGCCGGTCGAGGACGCCGACGACCTCCGGGTCGAACACGACCAGGTTGATCTCCTCGTCGAGCTCGGTCGAGCGCGCGTTCAGGTTCGCCGATCCGATGTTGGCGACCACGCCGTCCACGGTCATCACCTTCGCGTGCAGCATCGAAGGCTGGAACCTCCAGATCCGCACGCCGCAGGCGAGGAGCCGCTCGTAGGAGGACTCGCCGGCGAGCTGCACGAACCGTTTGTCCGCGTGGGGACCCGGCAGCAAGATCTCGACCTCGACCCCGCGTTCGGCCGCGGCGCAGAGGCGATCGTTCAGCTGCGTGTCGGGCACGAAGTAGGCCGTGGTGATGCGGACGCGCTCCTGCGCCAGTTGGAGCAGCGCCAGGAACAGCGTCGAGATGTCGCTCCACCCGGCCTCGGACGCGCCGCGCACCGGCTGGATCAGCGCCGAGCCTGGCTGCGGCTGCTCGGGGAACCGGTCCACCTGCTCCTGGAAGAGCACGTCGTCGGTCTCGACCCAGTTGTCGAGGAAGGCGGCGCGCAGGCCGTCGACGGCGGCGCCGCGCACGCGGAAGTGCGTGTCGCGCCACTCGTGCTCGTCGCGCGCGTCGCCGGACCATTCGTCGGCGATGCCGACACCGCCCGTGAACCCGACCGACTCGTCGACGACCAGCACCTTGCGATGGGTCCGGTGGTTCGCCTTGTGGACCTGCCAGCGCGCGAGCGGGCGGAACCACCGGATGTGCACCCCGGCCTCGTCCATCATCGTGAGGAGCGAGCGCTCGATCGGGTGCGCGCCCCACGCGTCCAGCAGCACCCGGACCCGCACGCCGGCTCGCGCCCGCTCCGCCAGGGCCTCGGCGAACCGTGTCCCGACCTCCCCCCGCCAGTACACGAAGGTCAACAGGTCGATCGCGTGCCGCGCTCCTCCGATCGCCTCGAGCATCGCCGGGAAGATCTCGACGCCGTTGCGCAGGACCTCGATCGCGTTGCCCTCGGTCGCCGGCACCCCGATGATCCCCTCGAGGGCGCGACGGAACCGCTCGATCCGCACGTCGGTCCCCTCCGCGCGAGGCTCGGGACCGGCCACCAGCGTCACGAGATCCGCTCCACCACGGGCGCGCCGCGGTCGAGCTCCGCGACCGGCGCCCCGGCCGTATCGCGGACCCGACGAGGCTCGGTCACGCCGGCCCTGACGGCCTCGAGCTGTGCGGCGATCGCGGCCCCGCTCAGCAGCGAGATCGACGACAGCAACGCCCAGAACGCCAGCGCCACGATCCCGGCGAGCGGCCCGTAGGTGGTGCCGAACGTGGACCCGAAGACGAAGAAGAGGTTCAAGGCAAGGGTGACGAGCGCCATCAACCCGACCGCCACGGCCGCGCCCAGCGAGAGCCACGACCAGGCCGGCTGGCGCCGCCGCGGCGCGTGCTCGAAGATCAGGGCCGTCGCACCCATCAGCAGTGCGATCCCCAGGGGCCACCGCACGAGGTTCCAGATCGTCCGCGCGGTTCCGCCTCCGAGCGACGCCGCGACCGCCCCGCCCAAGCCGAGCCCCAGGAACGCGAGCGTGCCGAGCGCCCCGGCAGCGAGCGCGAGGACGACGGCGTGGGCGTACTTGTCCGCCGTGTCGCGGTCGCGCTCGATCCCGTAGAGCCGGTTCAACGCGCGCTCGACCTGCCCCATCATCGTGGTGCCGGTCACGAGCGCCCCGATCGTGCCGAACGCGATCGCGATCCACTGGCCCGAGGAGCCGGCTCGGTGGGCTTGCGCGACGGCCTCGGTCAACACCCGCCCCGCGGGCCCCGGCACGATCGCGCGCAGCGCCTTCACGATCGACGTGCTCGCCCCGCCGGTGCCGAGCACGCTCGCGATCCCGACGGCGCCGATCACGGCCTGCACGAACAGCAGGATCGCGAGGTAGGCCATCGAGCGCGCGTGACTGAAGCCGTCGGCGAACCGCAGCCGGACGATCGCGTCCTTGACCAACCTCGTTCGATCCGTGGTCGCGAGCGTGCGTTTCGCGTCATCGCCCGTGAGCTCCCAAGTCTCGGGGACCAGGTTCGCGGTACTCATCGTTCCTCCTCCTTCTCCGGAACGCACACGGTGATCGCCGCGGGCTTGACCCGGAACCTCAGTCGTTTCGTCTTCGGACGGTCGCCGCCGTCGAGCTCGTAGGGGGTCTTCTCCTCGAGGCGGACGTCGATCGACGCGCCCGCCGTCGTCGTCTCGACGAAGGGGGAGGACTCGGTGCGGCCTACCGCCGTCTTCCCGAACGTGCGCACCCAGTCGAGCAGCCCGTCGGCGGTGACGACCCCGACGTTCAGGCGTCCGTCGTCGGGTCGTGCGTCGGGGAACGCGGAGATGCCGCCGATCACGTCGCCCATGTTCCCGACCAGCACGCAGCTCGTCCTGCCCTTGAACCACGTGCGCCCGTCGACCTTCACGCGGGCCTTCACCGGGTCGCGACCGATACCTCGCATCCCGGTCACGACGTAGGCGAAGCGGCCGAGGTGGTCCTTCAGCCCCGCGTCGGCGTCGCGGATCATGAGCGCGTCGATGCCGGCCCCGGACATCACGGCGAACCGCTCGCCATTGACGGTCCCCACGTCCAGCGTCCGGCGGCGACCATGCAGGCCGATCCGCACCGCCTCGTCGAGGTCGCGCGGGATCCCCAGGTTGGTCGCCAGCAGGTTCGCCGTGCCGGCGGGCAGGATCGCGAGGGTCACGGGCGCCGTGCCGAGCGCGTCGATGCAGCGCTGCACCGTCCCGTCCCCGCCCCAGACGAACAGGAGGTCGACGCCGTCGTCCACGAGCTTCCGCACCTGCTTCGGCACGTACTTGCTCTTGGGAACCTCCCGCCAGAGCGGGTCGTCGATCCCTTGCTCGGACAGCGCGTCGCGTAAGGCGCCGAGGCCGTCGCCGAGCTGCTTGTTCGAGTGGGCGATCACGCCGACGCAGGTCACGACGCCACCTCGGCGGAGGAGGCGGCGGCCGGCGGCCCGATCGGCTCAGGGTGGCGTTCCTCCGACACCGCGACGGCGCTGCGGGTGGCGAGCAAGGCGAACGACAGCGCGCCGACGCCCAGCAGGACGCTCGCGAGCACGTCGGTGAGATGGTGCATGCCTCGGTACAGACGCGAGAGGCCGACGAAGACGGGCAGCGCGATGGCGACGATCCACACGACCGTCCGGATCGCGCCAGGTCGCGTGAGGGACCACACGACGAGCGCGAGACCGACGTAGAGCGTCAGGGCGGCGGCGGCGTGCCCCGACGGGTAGCTTGAGGTGACCGGGGTCGCGTCCAGGCGCGGCACCGCCGGCCGGTGACGGTCGACGAGCAGGGTCGCGGTGAGGAAGACCGTGAACTCGAGCGAGAGGGCGCACGCGAGGAAGCCGATCTGCCGCCAGCGCTTCCCGATCGCGAGCACGAGCGCGGCGACCGCGGCGACGCCGAGGATCCCGCCCGTCGACCCGAGGTCCGATCCGATCACGGTGACCGAGTCGAAGGTGGCGGTTCGCTGTCGGACGAACCACTGGCTGACACTGGCATCCAGCCGTGCCACCCCGTCGGGCAGCAGGACGTGAGTGAGGAGCAGACCGAGACCCACGATCACGGCCGCCATCACGAGGAAGCCCACCACCCAGACCGACAGTCCCGCGAGCACCGGGCGATGCGCGCGCATCCGCGAGCCGATCGCGCTCGCGGGCCCGCCCGCGGTCGGCTCGAACACGACGTCGCGCGTCGCCCGATCGTGCCCGGGCGGGGGACCGATGTCCCCGCGTACCACCGTCGTGTCCATCGGACCTCTCTCTCCTCGGTATCTGACGGGTGCTCGTTTCCCCGCTCGGGGGGTCGGGTAAACATCCGACCCGGCGATGCGTGTCCCGGAGGCGAGGGCGCGCCGACACGAGGAGGTCCGTTGCTCGAGCTCGCGATCGTAGGTGTGCTGAGCGTGGCGGTCGGTCTGGCGTGGGCGGCGGCCGTTCGCTCGGTCCGACAGGCCGACCCCGCGAGCGAGGCATCCGTTCGGGTCGGCGAGGAGCTCGCGCAGCGGCGTGGACCGCGTCGCTTCCTGCGGTCGAGGCTCGATCCGCAGACGGTGACCGGCCTCGCGCTCACGCTCGCGTTGGGCGCCGTGATCGTGGCGGGCGCCGTGCTCGGCGTCTTGATCGCGATGATCCGCGGCAGCACGGGGATCGTGAACGTCGACGCGGCGGTGACGCGATGGGCGGCTTCGCACGACACGCCGCTGTCCCTGAGCGTCCTCGGCTGGGTCACCTGGGCGGGCAGCACGATCGGCGTCGTCCTGGTCGCGACCGCGGCGGCCGCGTACGCGGTCGTGCGCCGGCGCCGCTGGAGCGCGGCGCTGTTCCTCGCGGTCGTCGTGGTGGGGCAGTTCGTGCTGTCCAACGCGATCAAGCTCGCCGTCGCGCGCGTGCGCCCGGACGCGCCACCGCTGCACCTCGTGACGGGACCCTCGTTCCCGAGCGGTCACGCCACGGCGGCCGCCGCCACGTGGGCGGCGGCGGCGTTGGTCCTCGGCAGGAACGCGAGCCCGCGGATCCGCGCGGTCCTGGCCGGAAGCGCGGCCGCGGTGGCGGTCGCCGTCGCGTGCTCGAGGGTCCTCCTCGGCGCGCACTGGATGTCCGACGTGCTCGGCGGTCTCGTGCTCGGATGGACCTGGTTCGCCCTCTGCGCCGTGGCGTTCGGCGGTCGTGTGCTCCGTCTGGGCCAGCCGGCAGAACGGGCGACCGACGCCCCGACGGCGGGCGCGACCGCCGGAGATGAGGAGGGCGCCGCCGCCCGGCCGGGCGCCGCCTGAGGTCACCTCGTGTTGCGCGAGGTGCTCTCCTTCAGCTCGAGGCCGACCGCGTCCCGAAGCTCCTCGAGGTCCTTGGCCAGCACGGGGTCGTCCTGCCGCTCCGCGACGTGCCGCATCAGGTCGGCGAGCCCGTCGGCGATCGCGTTCAGCTTGTGCTGGGTCGCGAGATCCGTCCTCGTCTGGCTGTTCTGCAGGAGCGCCACCATCAGGAACGTGATGATCGTGGTCGTGGTGTTGATCTCCAGTTGGTAGCTGGCGCTCAGGAACGCGTGCACGCCGGTGGTGAGGACGAGCACGGCTCCCTGGATCAGCCAGACCACGACGAGGAGCAGGCAGAAGGCGAAGAACGGCGCCCGGCTCGCCAGGTTCGCGGCCAGCGCCGCGAACCGGTCGAACGGCCCGATCCTGCTGGAGACCTCGCTCGGCATCAACACCTGCACGGTCTTGCTCATGATGGCTCCCGCCTCCTCGTCCGCATCGTCCGCATCACCGCTCTGGCGCTCCCCCGCCCCCCTGCAGCTCGCTCCGGTGGTCGTCGATCTCGGCTTGGGAGAGCAGGTCCGCACCGATCAACTGGTCACGCGCGTGCTCGGAGGACTTGAGCAACTCGTCCAGCTTGAGCTGCATCGCGGCTGAATGGCGGTTCTGGGTCGCCTGGATCACGAACACCATCACGAACGTGATCAGCGTGGTGACGACGTTCGCGGCCAGCTGCCACCCGGTGGACCAGTGGAACGAGGGGCCCAGCAGGAGCCAGACGGCGAGCCCGGCGATCACCAAGGCGAAGGCCCAGGCGGTTCCCGTCCATCGGGCGACGGCGGCGCTGAGCCGTGTGAACCCCGCGTTCATCGCCTCGTCACCGAGCGAGGCTCGGGCGGCGCGGTCGGGTCGACGACGCGCGCGGGGTCAGGTCCTTCCACGATGCTGGCCGCGGTCTCGCCGACGACCTGCGTGGCCTCGGATATCCGTCCCGACACGAGCTGGGCATCGTCGAGCATCGCGTCGGCCCGCCCTCGGGCGCGCTCCACGATCGAGCGGCCCCCCCGTCTGATCGCGAGGCCCGCCGTCAGCGCCGCGGCGCCGACCGCGAGCAGGACGACGACCAACCGTCGCCGGGACGCGGGCGCGATCGGCCGTCGCTCGGCCGCGTCGCCCACGTGGATCGCTCCGTCACGTCGATGCATCCCCTGCGCTCCCTTCGACCTCGTTCACTTGAGCCGGTCCATGACCCAGCTCCGCACGCGTCCGCCGAACGGCAGCTGGAGAGACGCTTCGCGTTCGGCCACGCGTTCCTCGCGCAGCCGCTGCCGCGCGAGGGGGTCGCCCTCCCGCATCCGATCGCGGAGCCACACCTCGAGGACCACGACCTTCATCGTGGCCGCAACGGGGAGCGCGAGCAGCGCCCCGGCGAAGCCTGCGAGGCTCCCGCCGACGAGGGTGCTGATGATCACGGAGGCGGGCGAGAGGTTCACCGCGTCCTGCATCACCCGCGGCACGATCACGTAGTTCTCGAACTGCTGATACAGCACGAAGAACACCGCGACCCCGACCCCGATCCACGGCGAGACGATCAGGCCGACCACGATCGCCGGGATCGCGCCGAGATAGGACCCGACCGCGGGGATCAGGTCGGCCAGGCCCGCCCACATCGCGAGCGGGAACGCGAACGGGACGCCGAAGAGCAGCAACGCGACGAGGGTCGTCACGCCGCACACGAGCGAGGTCACGAGGTTGCCCGACACGTACCCGCCGATCCGGTCGAGCGACCGGTCGACGACGCGCTCGGCGCGGTCACGATGATCCGGATCGACCAGCAGCGTCGCCGTGCGGCGGATCCCTGGCAGCGCCAGCATCAGGTAGACGGTGAGCACCGCGACGGTCAGCACCTTGAACAGGGTGGCGCCCACGGTGCCGGCGACCCCCAGGACCGTGCCGAAGGAGGCCGCCACGCGCGTGGGCAGGTCGGCGATGAACGCCTGAACCTGCGACTGCACGTCGTTGGCCCGCGCGTAGGTCCCGACCCAGTCCTGGCGCGCCTGCAGACGCCGGGCGATCGCCGGCACGTCGTTCGCGAGCTCGGCGATCTGCCGGACGAGCGGCGGCAGCACGAGCAGGGCGAACAGCCCCAGGACGACGGTGACCCCGAGCACCACCAGGGCGACCGCCCTGCCGCGGCCGAGGCCGCGGCGCTGGAGCCCCTCGACGATGGGATCCATGCCGATCGCGAGGACGCCCGCGATCACCACGAGGACCAGGATGTCGGCAGCCGACCGCGCGGCCGAGATCGTGAGCAGGGTGAGGGCGATCGCGGCGGTCGCTCTCACCAGGTAAGCGGCCGGCGGCCACCGCCGTTCCCACTCCTGCGCGTGGTCCTCGGTGGCGCCGGTCGATCCGCTCGGGTCGTCTGCCGCCAGTGCGGCGCGACCGAGCATGTCCTCATCCATGGAGCGTTCCGTACCCGTTGCGGCGGCTGCGGAAACGCTGGACCACGCCCGCCGGCCGGGCCCCCGCCCGGGCCGGCGTGCGCGTGCGCTCGGCGCGCTAGGTGCGCTTGGTGGCGCGGCGGGTGGTCTTGCCGGCCGCGTCCTGCAGGGTGCCCTTCGTCTTCTGGACCGCGCCCTTGGCCTGCAAGCTTCGGTTCTTGGTGACCCGGCCGGCCTCTTCCTTGACGGTGCCGACCGCGCGGTTCTTCTTGCCCTTCATCTGGGTCTTCTCTCCAGCCATCGTTCCCCTCCCACTCCCATCGTTCCGAACGGAACTCGAACTCCTCGCACCGCTTCCTACGCGCGGCGAACGAACCACAGGATCAACGCGACCACCAGCACGACCACGATGATCGTGCCGATGACGCCAAGACCGATCGCTGCAAGCATCTCCACTCCTTCCACCCGGAGCTCACGTCCTACCCCCTGACGTCCTCGTCAAACGCGGGTGCGGCGTGCCGAGGAGGACCGGCGCGCGTCATCGGCAGCCGTCGGCTCCTCGAAACGCACCTCCACGCGTTGCTCCGGCAGAGCCGCGGTCTCCGCCGCCTGCCGCGCGAGCACCACCCGATCCGCCTCCAGCGTCGGCGGCGGGAAGAGGGAACGGGGCCACAGATGCCGGCGCCACACGACGTTGACCTCGGCGGAGAACAGGAGCACCTGCGCGGCCAGGTAGAGCCAGGAGAGCATCCCCAGCACGATCGCGAAGACGCCGAAGACGTCGCTCGCGCCGGCGATCTGCCGTCGGACGAACCACACGCCGATCGCCTGCAGCGCCACCCACGCGAGCCCGCCGATCGCCGCGCCGGGCGCGACGTCGCGCCATGTGAGGGCCTCGGCGGTGAGCGCTCGGAACCCGGCGGCGATCGCGGCCGCGGCGATCGCCGCCGCGAGCACGAGGGCCAGGCCGGCCCCGAGGAGGCTCGGCGCGAGTCCGGCGGCCACGGCCGACAACGCGGCCGAGAGCCCGACCGACACGCCGAGGATCACGAGCCCCACCACGGCACGGGCGCGCGCCTTCCAGAAGGGCCCGCGGGCCCGCCGAGGGACGTTCCAGACCTCGTCCATCGCATGGGCGAACGCGTTGACCACGGCCGTTCCGGCCCAGACGGCGCCCACGAGACCGACCGCCAACGTCAACCCGCTCCCGCGGATCGCCCCGACGTTGCGCTGCAGCTCGGTCCCCACGACCGGGAACTGACCGATCGCGGAGCTGAGGACCCGCTCCCGAAGGCCGGGGTCGTGGCTCAGCACGGCGCCCAGCAGCGTCACCAGCACCAGCAGCAACGGGAAGACGGAGAAGAAGCCGTAGTAGGCGACGAGCGCCGCGAGCGAGCCTGCCGCGTCATCGCCGAACTTCTTCACCACGGCGAGGGGGAACGCGGTCCACGCGCGTCGCCTCTGGGCACGGTCGAGCCGCGCCAGCGCGCCGCGGACGGAACTCCCGAGCTCGCCGCGACGGCTCACGCCGCGTCGCGCCTGCGCCGGGGCACGCGAACGAAGTACGGGCGGCGCTCGTCGTGCTGCCAGCACTTGGTCCGCGGGTTGTACACGGACAGGACCGTGGCGCAGCCCGGTGTCGCGCACACGCGCCCGTCGGCGAATCGTCGGTTGGCCGCGTCCACGCCTGAGCCGATGCGTCGGCCCCGGATCGCCGAGCCGTTCTGAAGGGCGGGAGAGGTCTGCATGCGGATCGATCCTCCTCAGGTCGGTCTCGTGCGTGCGTTCCCGCGAAGGCCAGAGTCCAAACACGGCCGTCCGAGATCGCGGGGGGCTAGTCCTCCGCCCAGTCGACCGCGTCGACCCGCGGGTCGTCGGCCACGCGTTGGGTGAGCTCGGCCCCCTTCAGCTGCGCCGGCAGCTTCACCGCCACCACGAGCGCGCGACGGCCGTCGCGGCCGTCGATGCGGATCCGTTCCAGGGTCGCGCCGCTCGCCTCCAACGGGTCGAGCAGCCCCGAGACGTTCGCATCCCGGTGGGCCTCCACGCGGAGCTCGCCCGAGATCCTCGCGCGCCGTTGCAGCATGCGACGCAGCGGCCGGAGGCCCACGATCGCCAGCAACGCGATCACGGTCGCC
>JBLMXP010000101.1:0-5331 GCA_050257835.1 Planctomycetaceae bacterium
CAAGATCCCGCTTCGGATCGTCGCTCCCCCGCATGCGAGGTTCCGCACCTCCCACCCGTTCACCTCGGCGAGGTGCACGGCGAACGCGTCGACGCTCCGGCCGCATGCCCGGTCCTCGGGCGTCGGATCCGGGAGCGGCGCGTTGCCGACCCCGGCCGCGGTCGAATCTCCCAGGACCAGCGCTTGCACGCCGACCAGCGGAGGCCCGGGAGCCGGTGAGATCGGCGGCTGGTCGCTCCGACCCACCAGCGCCCCGAGCGAGTCCACGCGACGGAGGATCCTCGGCGCCGAGTACGCGGTCAGCATGATCACGCCGAGGTTGAGCGCCTCGACGACCACGAGACCGCCCACGATGGTGAGGACCGTCTTCCTCCAGGTCCACGCGTGGCGGCGCCAGCCCGCGATGATGCCGAGCAGCAGCAGGGCGAACATCGCGACGAACCCGACCTCCCAGGCGAAATAGCGCTTCCACCCGCTGGCGAGCTCGTCACCGAGGGCGGTCGCGGCGCCGGGCCGGGTGTCCGGCGCGAACAAGCTCGCGACCTGCTGGTTGATCGTGATGTCGGCCAACTCGAGACGGGGGCGCACGGGACCCAAGAATCGGACCCGCGTTGGCATCGCCTGACCGAACAACACGACCTCAGCCGGGCCGGAGAGGTCGAAGGAGAGGCCGGTCGTGCCCACGGTCACCTTCTGTCCGAGCGCGGAGACGGACTGGGGCGGCGTCAGCCGCAGGCCCATCGCGATCGAGGCGGCAGCGACGATCGCGATGGTGCCGGTCGCGAGCAGGACCCGACCCACACGCCGTGAGCGCGACGCTCGACGCGGAGAGGAAGCGTCATCCATCCCCTCCAGTCTCGTGCGCCGGCGCCCCTCCCGTCAGCGCGCAGGCTCGAGCGCCCGCCGCATGAGGTCCTCGAGCGTGGTCCGCACGCCGCGGGCGAACGCTCCGATGTCCGGGCACGTGTCATGGTCGGCGGATGCGGTGATGTTCAACTGCCCGTCGTAGGAGAGGACACCGACGACCAGGGTCAGGTTGCCCATCGGCGGCATCATCGGGAACACCTCTAACAGCCGCGCGCCGGCGAGATAGAGCGGCATCGGCGGGCCCGGAGCGTTGGTCACGACGAGGTTGACCGACCGCTGCCGAGGGAAGAGCCGGTACCAGAGGCGCTGACCGGCAACGAACCGGAAGGGCCCGCTGCCCGCCTGCGGGCGAGGCTTGTGCTTGCGCGCGGCCGTCTCGGCGGCGATCCGCTCGAGCCGGCGCACGGGGTCGGGGTCGCCGAGTGGCAGCGGCACCATCATCCAGCCTGGCTTGTTGCCCTGCGCGGTCCCGGGCTGCTCGTCGTGCAGGGAGATGGTCACCATCGCGCGCTGCATCAGCCCCTCGACATCTTCGCCACGGCTCACCAGCAGCTCGCGTAGACCGCCGGCGACCGCCGTCAGCGCGACGTCGTTGACCTTGGCCCCGTGCGCGTGAGCGATCTGCTTCGCGCGATCGAGGCGGTCACGAACCAGGGCGAGCCGGCGGTCACCGCCGACCGGTCGGTTGAGGCTGGTGCGCGGAGCGGGGTGTTCGGTGAGGACCTCGCGCCACGCAGGCAGCGCCCGTGCGGCCGAGCGCGCGGTGTCGCGCGGGTGGGTGAGGCCGGACCAGCCACGGCCGAACTCCTCGCGGCGTCGGCGCAGATTGTCGCGGAGCAGCTCGCCGTCGGTCGGGAGCGGGACGGGCGTCCACGGCTCGGCCGCAGGTGTGGACGCGTCCGGTGTCAGGTCCAGCAGGGCCCCGAAGGCCGCTAGCGCCGCGGTGCCGTCCGCGACGGCGTGGTGCAGCCGCAGGAGCGCACCCACGCGGCGCTCGGTGAGACCGGGGAGCAACCACAGCTCCCACAGCGGGCGCGCGGGATCCAGGTGCCGGCGCGTCAGGTCCTGACATGCCTGCAGGAGCTGGATCTCCTCCCCCGGACCAGCGACGTGGTGGACACGGACGTGCTCGGCGATGTCGAAGCGAGGAGCGTCGACCCACAGCGGCCACCCAAACCCAAGCCTCGGGCGGACCAACAGCTGCCGGAACCGGGGGACCCGCCCAAGCCGCGGCTCGAGCTGGCACCGGATCTCCTCGATCCGGACGCGGCCGGTCGGGTCGAGCAAGGCGTCGCCGTCGAGGATCGCGAGGCCGCCGATGTCGGTCGACCAACCGTAGTCATCCCACATGAGGAGGAACAGATCCGACGCGGTCACACGTTCGAGGGCGGGTCGTGCGGCCTTCACGCCACGCTGCCTTCCGTTCGCACGGCTTCGGCGACCACGGCCGCGAAGTCGGCCGGGGCGTCGAAGGGAGCCGCGTGCCCCGCTCCGTCGACGCGGTGCAGCTTCGCGGTCGGGATCGCGGCGGCGAACCGCCGCGTGCACCGGACCATGAAGTCGGGGCTCCGTCCACCGTAGGTGCACACGACCGGGACCTTCACGGTCGAGAGATCGGCCCCGGATGGACGGTTGCCGATCGTGATCAGGAAGTCCCACAAGGCGGGCTTCGCGTTGTCCCTACCGGCCCGTCGCCACGCCACCGGGAAGTCGTCCCACGCGGTCCCGCCGTCACGGTATCGGTAGGCCGATCGCAGCAGTGCCTCGGCGGCGTCGCCGTAGCGACCGAGCACCACCTTCGACGCGATCGTGGCGAACGTCGCGAACTGCGGACCCGTCGGAAGGTGCCGCGTGAACCGCCACGGCCCTTCGTGCTCGATCACCGTCCGCACGAGGTCCGGTCGACGTACCGCCAGGTCGACGGCGATCATCGCCCCCGCGCTCGTCCCGACCACGACGGCGGGCCCGGTCGCCCTGGACTCCAGGAGCGCCGCCGCATCGGCCGTGTGCCGGGAGAGCCGACGGACGGGTGCGCCGCCGGAGCGAGCGTAGCCGCGGCGGTCGTACGTGATCACCCGGCCGACGCAGGCGAGCTCGTCGATCACCCGACCCCAGGTCGACGCCGTCGCTCCCGACGGGTGGATCAGGAGGATCGGCACGCCCTGGCCGGCCTCCTCGTGATAGAGGTCGAACCGCGCCGGCGTCGGGGAGCCCATCGGCTCACACCTGCTTGGGCACGTGGCTGGAGAGGCCGAACCGCATCAGCTTGTGCCCGAAGTCGGCGGTCGGCCCGAACATGCACGGGCACCCTCCGTCGATCA
This sequence comes from Planctomycetaceae bacterium, assembly GCA_050257835.1. GTDB lineage: Bacteria > Actinomycetota > UBA4738 > UBA4738 > HRBIN12 > AC-51. The sequence continues at coordinate 3,189 of JBLMXP010000101.1, forward strand.
CCGTGACACCGTGCCGGCGGCCGTAGTCGGTGGCGGCGGCCGAGACGCTGCCCGCGCCCGGGCCCCGATGCATCCAGACCTGGGTGATGCCGAGCTCGACGCACTCGCGCATCGTGATCTCCGCGGTCTCGGGCCGGGTGCCGATCACCACCGCCTGGACCCCGCCGGGGATCGACTTCAGGTCCTGGTAGCAGCGATCACCCTCGACCTCGTCGGCGTTCGGATTGACCGCGAAGACCTCGTACCCGCGATCTCGCAGCCGCCGGTACACGACGTTGCTCCCGTGGTCCTTGGGTGTGCGCGACACCCCCGTGACCGCCACGCGGCGGTTCGCCAGGAACGCCGATGTGGCTTCCTTGATGTTCGTCATCGCTCCTCCTCCGTGCGTCCTCGGTCACCGTCGGGTCACCACGTCGCGGACGCGCGCTGCATCGAGCCGGACGCACCCGCGAGCCGCGCCCGTGCGATGAGCCCCGCGAGGCGCCTGCCCCACCAGATCGCGCCCATGCTGACCAGGATGTGGAGCACCTGGATCGTCCAGTGCAGGTCGCCGGGAACCAGCTCTTCCTGGATCAGGCCGAGCACGACGACCAGCACGCCCCACGCGGCGGCGAACGCCACCGTGCCCGAGGACACGCCCGACCGCGCAGCGATGCCGCACACGGTCCACAGCGTGAGGACGAGCACCACGCCGATCGCGACGTGCAGCGGGATCAACCCGTCCCCGTCCCCCGTCCAGATCGCGACCCCGAGCCCCAGGAGCAGCGCCCCACAGCCGATCAGCGTCGCGACCGCTACCTTCAGTGCCGTCCCCATCCCAGACACCCCCTTCGATGAACCCGCGGCGTCATGCGGTCCTCGCCCGACCCGCACGGCGAACCGCGCCGCGGATCAGGAGCACCCCGCCGATCAGGAACGCCGCACCGACCGCCAGCCCGATCCATCCGACCCACGGCAGCACCGGCATCGTGGCGCCGAGGTCAGCGGTCACGTCGACCCTGGGCCGCGCGTCGGCCCGCATCACGACGACGGTCCACGAGCCGCTCGTCGGCTCCCAGACCACGTCCCGGGTCCCCGGACCGCTCGCGGACGCAACCCAGAAGGTCTGGGTCGCGGGATCCGATCCCGGGGCGCCGCCGCCGACCATCTCCACGCTGCCGCTCCAGAAGTCAGAGATGACGGAGTGGCTCACCCCCTCGAGGAAGCGATCCACCTCCTCGGTCGGACCGATCCCGACGAAGACCGGCGAGCCCGCGCTCGCCGGGGTGACGCGCACCCGGACCTTGTCCAGCAGGAGCGGCGAGTAGAGCCAGCCGACGCCGGGCGAGCCGAGGTCGACCGGATCCGTCATCAGCGCCGACCCGGTGGCCGAGAAGCCGTGGGCGCGGGTCGTGACGTAGCCCGCCGCGTCGCGCTGGGTGCGGTCGACCCATAGGGCCGTCGCCCCGCCGCCCAGCGAGCCCAACGAGAGCAGGACGAGCAGGGAGCCGATCACGGCCGCCGCGACACGGCCCCCGGTCCATCCCGAGTGGCGCTCGGCCACGTCCGTTCCAGCGATGGTGCCTTCCTTCATCGGTCTCACCCCTTCGCGTTCACGGGATCTGCACCTCGCTGACGCACGTGATCGTGGTGCGTTCGGCCACGTAGAACGGCAACTGACGGAGCGCCTCCTCCTCGCTCGCCGCGTCCACCGTCCACCAGATCGCGTGCCCGCCGGAGCGGCACGACGCGAGCGTCGCCCGGTGCCGCAGCGGGCTGTCGTGCCCCTTGAACGACGCGAAGACCACGCCGCACTCCTCCGGCGTGTGGCGGTGCTGCAGCAGGTATCGCGACATGCGAGCAGCGTGCCTCGACCGAGCCGAGCCGACATCGGGGCATCACCCTGAGCCAGACCCCTGTCCGTGCGTGACGTGGTCCTGAGGTGAGCGGGCCGATCGGCCCTATCGCGACCTCCCCGCTCTGACGTGCCATACCGGATTCGGCAGAGGGGTACCGACGTGTCGTCCGAGCCGCCAGCGCACGCAGACCCGCTCGTGGGGCGGCTCCACGAACTCGATGTGCTCGAGCATCTGCTGCTCGAGCTCGACGACGGTCGTCGTGGCGCCCTCGAGCTGACGGGCGAGCCGGGGATCGGCAAGACGCG
>JBLMXP010000102.1:0-51324 GCA_050257835.1 Planctomycetaceae bacterium
CTGGCTCATGCCGAGGCCAACCGGAAGGCGAACGTCGCGCCGCCGCCCGGCGTCTCCTCCGTCCAGATCGTGCCGCCCATCGCCTCCACGAACCCCTTGCAGATCGCGAGGCCCAGACCCGCGCCCAGACGCGGGGAGCGCTCTCCCAGGCGGTAGAAGGGGGTGAACAGCAGCTCGCGGTCCTCGGGGTCCAGCCCGGGGCCGTGGTCGGCGACCCGCACGACGACGTCGGAGCCCGCGCGGGCCGTGCTGAGCATCACCCGGCGGTCTCCGCCGGCCCGCACCGACCTCGCCGCGTTCTCGAGCAGGTTCACGACGACCCGCTCCACGAACACCGGGTCGCCGCGGACGATCGCGTCGGTGGGGACCTCAGCGCCGATGTCGACATCGGGCCAGCGGGCGATCACCGACACGACGGCGGGCGGCACGGTCTCCGACAGGTCCACCGCGCGGGTCTTCGCGACGAGGGTGCCGCTCTCGATCCGCGACATGTCGAGCAGGTTCGTGATCAGTTGCTCGAGCCGGCTGGTGGAGGCGCGCACGTCCTCGAGCACGTCGGCGACCTCGCCCGGCTGTGCCGCTTCGCCCCGGTCCAGCAGGTCGGTCACCGCGGCGGTGATCGCGGCCACCGGGCTCTTCAGCTCGTGCGACGCGGCCGCCAGCAGCGATCGCCGCAGCGCGTCGGTGCGCTGCAGGACCTCGGCCTCGCGAGCCGCGTCCTCCAGACGCCGGGCTTGCAGCGTCAGCGCCAGCTGGTCGGCGAACGTCCGCAGCACCCGGCCCTCGGTGGCCGACAGCGGCGCGCGGTCCCCGACGAGCACGAGCATCCCAAGCTCGTCGGGCCCGACGTCGAGCGTGAACCGTGGGAACGGCACATCCTCCGGATCGTCCCGGCCGGGGGGCCGGACCACCGCCGAGACGAACCCGAACCGCTCCGCGGTCCTGGCCAGCACGCGCACCAGCCCGTCCCTGGACCCGCCCTCGTCGGCGAGATCCCTGCTCAGCTCGTAGAGCACGCGGACCTCGGCTTCCCGCGCCTCGGCCGCCGCCGCACGCTCCTGCGCCCGCGCGACCAGGACCGAGATGATCGTGGCTGCCGCCGCGAACCCGACGAGCACCGCGACGAACTCCCCCCGCTCCACCGAGAGGCTCCCGTAGGGCGGGATGAACACGTAGTTGAAGAGCGCGGATCCGACCACCGCACCGACGATCCCGGGCCCGAGCCCCGCGATCCATGCGGCGGCGACGACCGGCACCAGCAGGACCAGCGTGATCAGCGCGTGGTTGACCTCGGCACGGATCGGGCCGAGGACGAGCGCGACGAGGAGCGGGCCGAGGACCGCGACCGCGTAGGCGGACCGGCGCTTCCATGGCCCGGCCGTCGTGGCGAGCCTCGGCCCCGGTCGCGTGCGGACGTCCATCGGCACGTCACCCTACCCGTCGCCCCCGCGCCCTTACGTTCCCCTTATCCGCGAGGCCTAGCGTCGCTGGTGAACGGACGAGACGCAGGGGACACGATGGCCCGCACGGACGCCCAACCCGGAACCACGCCGCGGACCGAGGTCGCCGGCAGCCGCGCGCCGCTTCCGCGTGGCCCGGGGTACGCGGTGAAGCGCGCGGTGCTCGGTCCCGCGCTGCCGACCGCCAACCTGATCCACGAGCGACTCGGCAAGGTCACCGCCCTCGCGATCTTCTCCTCCGACGCGCTGTCCTCCGTCGCCTACGCGACGCAGGAGATGCTGATCACGCTGTTCGCGGCCGGCGTGATCGCGGCGGCGGCCTTCCATCTGATCGTCCCGCTGTCGCTCGTGATCGTGTCGGTGCTCGCGATCTTGATGTTCAGCTACCGACAGACGATCAAGGCCTACCCCTCGGCCGGGGGCGCGTACATCGTCACGAAGGACAACTTCGGCCTGCTGCCGGCGCAGGTCGCCGGGGTGGCGCTCCTCACCGATTACGTGCTGACGGTCGCCGTGTCGGTCTCCGCCGGCGTCGCCGCGGTCGTCGCGGTCTTCCCAGAGCTCGCCTTCCTCCGCGTCGAGATGGCGGTCCTCGCGATCGTGATCCTCGCGCTCGGCAACCTGCGCGGGGTGAAGGAGTCCGGCCGGATCTTCGCGGCTCCGACCTACGTGTTCATCACGATGATCTTCTCGCTCCTGGTGATCGGCGCGATCCGATGGGCGACCGGATCGCTGCACGTGGCGTCGACCTCGGCGACGTACGCGACCGAGTGGGCCGCAGCGTTCAAGGCCAACGTCGGCACGTTGGCGCTCGTGAGCGCCGTCCCCCTCGGTCTGGCGATGCACGCGCTCGCCTCCGGTTCCGCGGCGATGACCGGCGTCGAGGCGATCTCGAACGGCGTCCCGGCGTTCAAGCCGCCCGAATGGCGCAACGCGCGCACGACGTTGATGGTCATGGGCGCCACGCTCGGCACGATGTTCCTCGGGATCTCGATCCTCGCCCAACGCGTGCAGGCGGTGCCCGATCCCGCCGACAAGGACACGGTCCTGGCGGAGATCGGGCGCGCGATCTACGGCACCTCGGGGATCGGCCACCTCGCGTTCCTGATCCTGCAGGGCGCGACGATGCTGATCCTGGTCCTGGCGGCCAACACGGCGTTCGCGGACTTCCCGCGCCTGGCGAACTTCCACGCGGACGACGCCTTCCTGCCGCGGCAGTTCACGACGCGCGGCCACCGGCTCGTCTTCTCCAACGGCATCATCGCCCTCGCGGGGGCCGCCACGCTCCTGGTCGTCGCGTTCGGCGCCGACGTCACCCACCTGATCCCGTTCTACGCGATCGGCGTGTTCACCTCGTTCACGCTGTCGCAGGCGGGGATGGCCAGACGCCACCTCCGGCTGCGGGAGCCGAGCTGGCGCCTCGGCCTGTTCGTCAACGGGCTCGGCTCGCTTGCCACGGGGCTCCTGCTGCTCGTGATCGGCGTCACGAAGTTCACGCACGGCGCCTGGGCCGTGATGGTGCTCGTGCCGGTGATGGTCTTCCTGCTGGTGCGGATGAACCACCAGTACGACCGCGAGAAGGTCGCGCTCGAACGCGACCTCGCAGCGTTCGGGCCACCCGAGCGCCTGGAGCACCCGGTGGTCGTGCTCCTCGTGGACGAGCTCGACCCGAGGACCGTCCACGCCCTGCAATACGCGAAGACGCTCCGCACGAAGGAGGTCATCGCGGTGCACCTGGAGGAGGACCCGGAGCGGACGCGCCGACTCCAACACGCCTGGCGCGTGGCAGGGCTGGATGCCGTCCCCCTGCGGGTCGTCCCCGGTCGCGGCGAGGACCCCGCGCGGCTGTGCGGCTTCGTCGGCGCGCTGTCGGCGCCGCAGGACACGGTGCTCGTCGTCGTGCCGGTGCCCCATCAACGTTCGCGGTTGGAGCGTCTGTCCGAGGCACGCGCCGGCGCGCGGCTCACCCGGGCCCTCCTGCCGTACGAGAACGTCGCGGTCACGCTCGTGCGGGACCACCCCGAGGGCGTCCATCCGCTCCAGCGGGACCCGCAAGGGCGGCCGATCGTCCACCTGAGCCCGCGGGCGACCCACGACGTCGTGATCCTGATCGACAAGCTCGACCGGGCGACCCTGCGCGCGATCCGCTACGCGATGACGCTCGGCGGCACCACCGTGCGGGCGCTGCACGCCGCGGCGGATCCGGATCGCGCCGTCCGGCTCGGTGAGCGCTGGCAGGAGCTGAACGCGCCGGTGCCGCTGGACATCGTCGAATGCTGGGACCGCGACGTCTCGCGGACGATCGAGCGGCACATCGTCTCGCTCTCACGTGGTGGCTCGCGCGGCAGCGAGGTGACCGTGGTGATGCCTCGCCGCGACTTCCCGAAGCTCCACCAGCGCCTGCTGCACGATCGGACGAGCCGGCGGATCCATCGCGCGCTCGGTCGCTACCCGCACATCGACGTCGCCGACGTGCCGTACTTCGTGCACGACGGCGCGACCGTAGGCGCCGCGGACCTCGAGACGGCCTCGGGCTAGCGCTCAGCCGGCCGCAGCGCGGTCGGCGACTGGGCGCAGCATCCAGCGGTAGCCGATCCCCGGCTCGGTCACGATCGCCCGCGGTCTGCGCGGATCCGGCTCGATCTTGTGCCGGAGCTGGCTCACGAACACGCGGAGCACCTCAACGTCCTGTGCGTAGGGATCGCCCCACACCTTCTCGAGCAACCAGCGATGGGTGAGCAGCTTGCCCGAAGCGCCGACGAAGGCCTCCAGGAGCGCCCACTCGGTCCTCGTGAGGTGCACGTCGGCGCCGTCGCGACTGACGCGATGCTCGCCGAGGTCGATCAGCACGTCCCCAGCGCGGAACCGCGGCGGGGACGATCCCGCGGGCTCGGCCCGCCGCAGGAGCGCGCGCACGCGCGCCAGGAACTCCCCCACCCCGAAGGGCTTCGTCAGGTAGTCGTCGGCGCCGAGGTCGAGCGCGGCGATCTTGTCCGGCTCCTCCTCCCGCACCGACAGCACCAGCACCGGCACGGCGCTCCACGAGCGCAGCCGACGGCACACCTCCAGCCCGTCCATCACCGGCATGTTCAGGTCGAGGACCACGAGGTCGGGCGCCGCGGTCGCGACCCGATCGAGCCCTTCGGCGCCATCGGCCGCCGTGTCGACCTCGTACCCGCGCGCGGCCAGCGCGCGTTCCAGCGCGACGCGGATGTGCGCCTCGTCGTCGATCACGAGGACCCGCGTCATCCCGACCCCTTGGGCAGCGTGCAGACGAACGTCGCGCCCCCGCCGGGTGTGTCTTCGACCCAGAGGCTCCCGCCCATCAAGTCGACGAACCCCTTCGAGATCGCGAGCCCCAGCCCCGGGCCCAGGTGCGGCGTGCGCTCCGAGAGCCGGTAGAAGGCCGTGAACAGCTGCTCCCGCGCCTTCGCTTCGATCCCCGGGCCGTGGTCTACGACCCGCACCGACGGGTCGGCCCCCTGGCGCCCGACGACGACCTCGACCTCGCGGCACGCGGCCGTCTCGGCGGCGCGGGCGGCGTTGTCGAGCAGGTTCGAGAGCACCCGGTCGAGGAACACGGGGTCGGCGGTCGCGGTCGCGGGATCTTCACCGATCTCTGCAACGAACGTCACCCCCGGCCATCTGCGCTCGACGTGGTCGAGCTCGCCGAGCACGATCTCGGCCAGGTCCACGACCTCCGGGCGGGCACGCAAGACGCCCGCCTCGATCCTCGACATGTCGAGCAGGTTCGCCACCAAGGCGTCGAGCCGATCGGTCTCCGCGTCGATCGTGCGGAGCACGTCGTCGCGTTGCCCGTCTCCCCGGGCGACCTCGGGATCCAACAGGTCCGTCACCGACGCCTTGATCGCGGCCAGCGGGCTCCGCAGGTCGTGCGACACCGCGGCGAGCAGGCTCCGTCGCACCGCGTCGGTCTGACGCAGGACCTCGGCAGCGGTCGCGGCGCGCAGCAGCCGGTCGCGTTCGAGGACCAGGGCGAGCTGGTCGCACACGGCGCGCAGCACGCGGCCCTCGGCGTCCGTCAGCGGGTCGCGGTCGCCCGTGAGCACGATCAGGCCGAGGGTCCGGTTGCCGACCGTGAGCGGCAGGCGCTCGGGCGCGGCTCCGGGCGCCGACGGGTCCCACGTCGCCGAGAGCGGCCCTTCACCGATCCTGATCCGTTCCACCAGCGTCCCATCGTCGGCACGCTCGAACAGGCCGCCCGACGCGTATCCGAACGTCGCCACGAGCCGCTCGAGCAGGCTGCGGTAGGTCTCCTCCCCGGGCCCCCGGACGACGAGGTCGCGGCTCAGCTCCTGCAGCGTCCGAAGCTCGGCCTCCCGCGCCTCCGCCGCGTCCGCGCGGTCGGCGGCGTTGGCGACCAGGACCGACACGAGGACCGACAGCCCGAGGAAGACGAACAGCGCGAAGACGTCCTCCGCCGCGCCGATCGCGAACGTCCCGTAGGGCGGCAGGAACAGGAAGTTGAACGAGAGGAACGCGACGACCGATGCGACGATACCCGGGCCGAACCGGCCGATCGCGGCGGTGATCACCACGAGCACGAGGAAGAAGAACCCCACCGTCTGGGGTCGCACGACGGTGCGCAGCGGGAGCAGCGCGAGGCCGAACACGACCGGGCCCACGACGCCGATCAAGTAGCCGACCGTGCGACGACGCGTCGCCGCGGGTTCTCGAACCAGGCGGAACATCCGGGTGCCCACGACCCGAGGATAGGCACACCCGTGTCGCGGCGGAACGGGTCGCCGGCCAGGCGCGCCAACCCATACGGTTCCCGAACGCCGTACACGGCAGACCTCACGGGGGCCTCACACCGGATGCGTAGCGTCGCGGGTGGAGGTGAGATCCACGTGACGGACCTGATGATGATCGCGCTCACGGTCGTGACGTTCCTCGCGATCGGGCTGTTCGTCGTCGCGATGGACCGGGTGTGACGACCGCCGACGTCCTCGAGCTGATCGTCTCGGTCGCGCTGCTCGTGTACCTAACGGTCGCGCTGCTCCGTCCGGAGCGGTTCTGAGATGGCCACCGTCTTGGCCCTGCTCGTCCTGATCGTCGCCCTGACGCCGCCGCTCGGCGCCTACATGTACCGGGTCTACACGGCGGAGCGGATCGGACGCGCGGAGGGCCTGCTGTACCGGCTGATCGGCGTCAACCCGGCGACCGAGCAGAGCTGGAAGCGCTACGCGAGCTGTGTCGTGTGGTTCAGCGCGATCTCGATGCTGCTGACCTACGCGGTCCTGCGGCTGCAGGCGCACCTCCCGCTCGACCCCACCGGGGTGCCGGCGGTCGGCACGAACGTCGCCTTCAACACCGCGGCCAGCTTCGCGTCCAACACGAACTGGCAGACCTACGGGGGCGAGACGACGATGAGCTACCTGAGCCAGATGCTCGGGCTCACGTTCCAGAACTTCGTCTCGGCCGCCGTCGGCATGGCGGTGCTGGTCGCGACGATCCGCGGCTTCGTGCGCTCGCGCGGCGAGGGCCTCGGCAACTTCTGGCGCGACCTGGTGCGCACGGTCGTGTACATCCTCCTGCCGCTCGCGGCCCTCGTCGCCCTGCTCCTCATCGCCCAGGGCGTCGTGCAGACCTTCGCGGGCTCCGTCGTGGTCAGGGGGATCCAGGGGTTCGAGCAGACGATCGCCCGCGGTCCGGTCGCGTCGCAGGTCGCGATCAAACAGCTCGGCACGAACGGCGGGGGGTTCTTCAACGTGAACTCCGCGCACCCGTTCGAAGGCGGCACGCCGCTCGCGGACTTCCTCGAGCTCGTCTCGATCCTGCTGATCCCCGCCGCCCTGACCTACACCTTCGGCAAGATGGTCGGCAACGTCCGCCAGGGCTGGGCGCTGTTCGCGGCGATGCTGGTGCTCTTCCTCGCCGGCCTCGCCGTCACGGTCCCCCAGGAGCACACGGCGACCCAGGCGATGCAGACGGCGGGCGTCGCCGCGGCCCAGCCGAACCTGGAGGGCAAGGAGGTCCGCTACGGACCGGACCTCTCGGGGACCTGGGCGGTCGCCACCACGGCCGCATCCAACGGCTCGGTCGACTCGATGCACGACTCATACCAGCCGCTCGCGATGGTCGTGCCGGTGTTCAACATCGCGGTCGGCGAGATCGTGTTCGGCGGCGTCGGCAGCGGCCTGTACGGGATGCTCTTCTACGTCGTGATCGCCGTGTTCATCGGCGGCCTGATGGTGGGGCGCACGCCCGAGTACCTGGGCAAGAAGATCGGCGCCCGTCAGGTCAAGATCTCCGCGATCGCGGTGCTGGTGCCGTTCCTGCTGGCGCTCGCGATGACGGCGGTGGCCGTGGTGACCCCCGCCGGCCTGTCGGCACGGCTCAACGACGGACCGCACGGCTTCACCGAGATCCTCTACGCCTTCTCGTCGATGGGGAACAACAACGGCTCGGCGTTCGCGGGTCTGACGGCGACCGGCGCGCTCTACTCGGTCGGCGGCGGGGTGCTGATGCTCGCCGCGAGGTTCGTCCCGTTGATCGCCGCGCTGGCCCTCGGAGGTTCGCTCGTCGTGGAGGGCGTGGTTCCCGAGACCGAGGGCACGCTGCCGACCGATCGGCCGTTGTTCGTGGGTCTGCTGGACGGCGTGATCGTCGTGATCGGCGCCCTCACCTTCTTCCCGGCCCTCGCGCTCGGGCTGATCGTGGAGGGTCTGACCAAGGGGGTGACACGATGACCACGGTGCAGGCGCCGCCGATCGCGCCCCCGCAGGAGCCCCACGGCGCCGTCAAGGCCAGGCCGCTGTTCGACCCGCCGATCGTCCGGCGCGCGGTGCTCGACAGCATCCTGAAGCTGAACCCCCGCACGCTCATGAAGAACCCCGTGATCTTCGTGGTCGAGGTCGTCTCGGTCATGGTCACGGTCCGGATCGTCGCCGACGCCCTCGGCGGCGGTCCGGTCGCCTTCGAGGCGGCGATCGCCGCAGGGTTGTGGTTCACGGTCCTGTTCGCGAACTTCGCGGAGGCGATGGCCGAGGGCCGCGGCAAGGCGCAGGCCGACGCCCTGCGCAGGACCCGGGCCGACCTCGTCGCGCGCCGGATCGGACCCGACGGCGAAGAGACCGTCGCGGCGTCCGAGCTGCGGGCGGGCGACCTCGTGATGATCGCGGCGGGCGAGCTGATCCCCGGCGACGGTGAGATCGAGGAGGGCATCGCGTCGGTGGACGAGTCGGCGATCACCGGGGAGTCGGCGCCCGTGATCCGCGAGTCGGGCGGCGATCGCTCGGCCGTGACCGGCGGGACGAAGGTGCTGTCGGACTGGATCAAGGTTCGGATCACGGCCGATCCGGGGCAGTCCTTCCTCGACCGGATGATCTCCCTGGTCGAGGGGGCCGAGCGCCAGAAGACCCCCAACGAGATCGCGCTGTCGATCCTGCTCGCGAAGTTCACGATCATCTTCCTGATCGTCTGCGTGGCCCTGCAGCCGTTCGCGATCTACGCGGGCGGTCGCGTGTCCGACGCGGTGCTGATCGCGCTGTTCGTGTGCCTGATCCCGACCACGATCGGCGGCCTGCTCTCCGCGATCGGGATCGCCGGGATGGACCGGCTCGTCCAGCACAACGTGCTCGCGATGAGCGGGCGCGCCGTCGAGGCGGCCGGCGACGTCTCCACGCTCCTGCTCGACAAGACGGGGACGATCACCCTGGGCAACCGGCAGGCGGTCGCCCTCGTGCCGGCCCCCGGCATCGAGGAGCGCGAGCTCGCCGAGGTCGCGCAGCTGGCCTCGCTCGCCGACGAAACCCCCGAGGGACGTTCGATCGTGATCCTCGCGAAGGAGCGCCACGGGATCCGCGGCCGCGAGCTGATGGAGACGCACGCGCGTTTCGTCCCGTTCACCGCGCAGACACGGATGAGCGGCGTCGACCTCGACGGGACTGAGATCCGCAAGGGCGCCGTGGACTCCGTGCTGGCCTGGTCCGGGCGCGAGATGCCGGCGCCGCTCGCCGAGGAGGTCGAGCGCATCGCGCGTGGCGGCGGGACCCCGCTCGCGGTGGGGCGCGACCGCGAGCTCCTCGGCGTGATCGAGCTGAAGGACGTGATCAAGGAGGGCCTGCGCGACCGCTTCGACCAGCTGCGCGCGATGGGGATCCGCACCGTGATGATCACCGGCGACAACGTCCTGACCGCCGCGGCGATCGCGCAGGAGTCCGGGGTCGACGACTTCCTCGCCGAGGCCACCCCCGAGACGAAGATGGCGCTGATCAAGCGCGAGCAGGAGGGCGGCAAGCTCGTCGCCATGACCGGGGACGGCACGAACGACGCCCCCGCCCTCGCGCAGGCCGACGTCGGCGTGGCGATGAACACGGGCACCACCGCCGCGAAGGAGGCCGGCAACATGGTCGACCTCGACTCCAACCCCACGAAGCTGATGGAGATCGTCGAGATCGGCAAGCAGCTGCTGATCACCCGCGGTGCCCTCACCACGTTCTCGATCGCGAACGACGTCGCGAAGTACTTCGCGATCATCCCCGCGATGTTCGTGACGACGTTCCCGGTGCTCGACCGGCTGAACGTCATGCACCTGCGGACCCCCGAGTCGGCGATCCTGTCCGCGGTGATCTTCAACGCCGTGATCATCGTGTTGCTCGTCCCCCTCGCGCTGCGCGGCGTGGCGTACCGGCCCCTGGGCGCTGCCGCGCTACTCCGTCGCAACCTGCTGATCTACGGCCTCGGCGGCCTGATCGCGCCGTTCGTCGGCATCAAGCTGATCGACCTGCTGCTCGCGGCCGTCCACTTCCCGAGGTGATGACATTGAAGACCGCCGTCCGCGCGCTGCTCGCCACGATCGTCCTGGCCGCGATCACCGGGCTGCTGTACCCGCTGGCGATGACCGGCGTGGCGCAGGTCGCCTTCGGAACGAAGGCGAACGGCTCGTTGGTCGACGTGCACGGCCGCCCCGCCGGCAGCGCGATGATCGGGCAGGCCTGGAGCGGACCGGACTGGTTCCACGGCCGGCCCTCCGCGGACGGCTACGACGCGAGCGCCTCGGCCGGCTCGAACCTCGGCCCGACCTCCGCGACCCTGTCCGAGGAGATCCACCAGCGGATCGCCGCGGTCCTGAAGCGGGAAGGCCCGTACCAGCCGGGGCTGACCGCGGCAGACGTCCCCGCGGACCTCGTCACCGCCTCGGCGAGCGGGCTCGACCCGGACATCTCGGTCGCCTCCGCCCTGCTGCAGGCGCCGCGGATCGCCGCCGTCCGGGGGATCGCCCTGGCGCAGGTCCGGCAGCTGATCGACGCGCACACGTCGAGCAAGGAGCTCGGGTTCCTCGGGGAGCTGCGCGTGAACGTGCTCGAGCTGAACCTCGCCCTCGAACAGATGGCCCCGCGGGGATGATGGCGATGACCCAGGCCCGGACCGTGCTCGTGGTGGGCCGGAAGGCAGCCTCGGTGCCGGAGCTCAACGGCACCTTGCTGTTCGGCGCGGGGATCTGCATCCTGACGATCGGGTGGCCCGTCACCGCGGTGCAATCCGCGCTCGTCGAGCGCGCGATCGACGCGGCTCGCGACGCCCGGGTGCCCGTCGAAGCGATCCTCGTCACGTCCGACATGCGCGCAACGGATCATCTACGTACCGATGACGACGTCCGCGTGGTCGCGCCACGCCGCGAGAGCATGCGGCTCGCGCGGGCCCTCGCCGCCGTCGGCATCGACGCCCGGCCGCTCTGAGGCTCCCCCCGCTCAGCGCTCGCGATGCGCGATCACGTGGATGTCGGTGTTCGCCGCCCTGCGGATCAACTCGTTGACGAAGGAGCCGCGGAGCATCTCCTTCCAGCGCGAGCGCAGCGGCTCCCCAACCACGATCTGCGTGACGAACTGACGGTAAGCGAATCCCAGCACGGCCTCGACCGCGTCGTCCGCATCGATCACGTGCAGCTCCCCGCCGAGCGCGTCCGCGAGCTGCCGGATCGTCTCGAGCCAAGCCTCCTTCGGCTCCGCGCCCTCGCGGACGTGGACCACGAGGAGGTCGCCACGGGCCCGCTGCGAGATGCGCGCCCCCCGACGGACGAGATCCTCGGAGAAGTCGGGATGCGAGACGCAGATCAGCACCCGCTCGCGGGTCTCCGGCACCTTCCCCTTCGTCCAGCGGGACAGGAGCGTCTCGTCGACCTGGTTCGCGACCCGCATCAGGGCCAGCTCGCGCAGCGCCGTCAGGTTCTCGGTCGTGAAGAAGCGCTGCAGCGCCAGCTCGGCCTTGCGCTGGTCGGGATAGACGTTGCCGTGCAGCATCCGCCGGCGGAGCGCGTAGGGCGACATGTCGACCAGCTCGATCTGATCGGCGAGGTCGACGAGCCAATCCGGCACGGTCTCCCGCTGGCGGATCCCGGTCGCGTCGGCGACGACGTCGTTGAGGCTCTCGAGGTGCTGCACGTTGACCGTCGTGATGACCTCGATCCCGTCGGCGAGCAGGTCGAGGACGTCCTCCCACCGCTTCGCGTGCGCGCCGCCGGGGACGTTCGTGTGCGCCAGCTCGTCGATCAGCGCCACCTCGGGCTGGAGGGCGCGGACCCCGTCGGTGTCGAGCTCGGGGAACTCCGTGCCGCGGTAGGCGCGCCTCGCGGGCGGCACCACCTCGAGCCCTTCGAGCATCGCGATCGTCTGCGGACGTCCGTAGGTCTCGACGCAGCCGACCACGACCCGCGCGCCCCGTCCGGCACGGCGGCGCCCTTCCGACAGCATCGCGTAGGTCTTGCCGACCCCCGGCGCGGCGCCGAGGTAGACGCGCAGCGGCGCGTGCTTGGCCGCGAGCGCCGTGTCGCGGTTCCAGGCCCGCGCCCCCGCCGGCTCGGGCACGACGCTGCGCCCGACGAGCGACTCGACCGACTCCGAGCCGCTGGGGTACGTCTCCGGAGGCACCTGCGGCGCCTGGCTCATCCCCGAAGGGTACGCCCCGCCTAGCCCGTGAACTCCAGCCGAGGGTTGATCATCTGGATCGCGTTCTTCTGCTCGGAGAGCAACCCTTCGACGACGACCCGGGTCCCCAGTCCGAGGCCGCGGATCGCCCGGCGCCCCATGAACCGCACGACGACCTCGCCGGTGCCGTCAGACACGACCGCCTCGAGCGACTCGTTGTCCTGCAGCGGGAACACCGTGAGCCGGCGGATCACCCCGGCGATGCGCACCTGCTCGCGCAACGGGGCGCGGCCGATCCGCACCGACCCCGGCACGGTCTCGGCCCATTCGCGGATCTCGGCGTTCAGGCGCGCTTCGTCGGACTCGGTCAACCGGTCGAAGAACCGACGGAGCGCCCCCATCTCGACCGCAGCCTAGCCCTGCCGCTCAGGCGTTCGCGGTCTCGCCGGCCGCCTCGCTCGCGCGGATGTCCTCGGCGAGCTCGGACTTGCGGCTCTTCGAGATCCACACCATCACGGCCACGACGATCGCCGCCACCGCGACGACGCCGCCGCGCAGGGCCGAGTCGTTCGCGTGGGAGACCACGAGCGGGGCGATCAGCAGCGCGACCAGATTCATCACCTTGATCAGCGGGTTGAGCGCCGGGCCGGCGGTGTCCTTGAACGGGTCGCCGACGGTGTCGCCGATCACGGCCGCCTTGTGGCTGTCGGAGCCCTTGCCGCCGTAGTGCCCCTCCTCGATGTACTTCTTGGCGTTGTCCCAGGCGCCGCCGGAGTTCGACAGCATCACGGCGAGCAGCTGACCGGTGAGGATCGCCCCGGCCAGGAACGCGCCGAGCGCCTCGGCCTTCAGGAAGAACCCCGCGATCACCGGGGCGAGCACCGCCAGGAGCCCGGGCGTGGTCAGCTCACGCAGGGAGGTCTTCGTGCAGATGTCGACCACGGCCGCGTAGTCGGGCTTCTCGGTGTAGTCCATGATCCCGGGGTGGTCGCGGAACTGCTTGCGGACCTCGACCACCACCTGCGACGCGGCGCGACCGACCGCCCGGATCGCGAGCGAGGAGAACAGGAACGCCACGCACCCGCCGAGCAGGAGCCCGACGAGCACGTCAGGCCGATCGACCCGGATCGGGAACTCGGTGGCGCCGCCGCCCTGCCCCTGCGCGTTCAGGACGGCTTCGGCGAAGGACCCGAACAGCGACGTCGCGGCGATCACCGCGGTGGCGATCGCCATGCCCTTCGTGATCGCCTTCGTCGAGTTACCGATCGCGTCAAGGCCGGTGAGGATCTCCGCCGGGCGACCCTCGAACTCGCCGGACATCTCCGCGATCCCCTGCGCGTTGTCCGAGACCGGGCCGTACGTGTCCATCGAGACGATCACGCCGACGGTCGTGAGCATCCCCATGCCGGCGAGCGCGATGTAGTACAGCTGCTTGTGCAGGTCACTGCCGCCCAGGTAGAAGGCAGAGACGATCGCGCCGCCGATCACGAGCGCCGACCAGACGGTCGACTCGAGGCCGACCGAGAACCCCGACAGGATCGTGGTGGCCGGACCGGTCACGGTTGATTCCGCGATCTCCTGCACCGGCGTGTACTTCGTGTCGGTGAAGTACTGCGTGAGCACCTGGATGATCGACGCGAGGATCAGGCCGATCATCACGGCGACCGCCGGCCGGTACGTGCCCATGTACCTGCCGGAGATGACGAACGCGGCGGCCACCGAGATGCCGGCCGACACGAAGAACCCGCGGTTGATCGCCTTCATGCCGTGCTCGTCCTCGTGGCGCGGGGCCACCGAGACGATCCCGATCATCGACGTGATGACGCCGACGGCGCGGATGAACAGCGGGAACATCACGCCGATGATCGCGCCCTTGGGTGAGCCGGCGAACGCTGCGGCGCCGAGGATCAGCGACGCGATCAGCGTGACCTCGGAGGACTCGAACAGGTCGGCGGCCATCCCGGCGCAGTCGCCCACGTTGTCACCGACGTTGTCGGCGATCGTAGCCGCGTTGCGTGGATCGTCCTCGGGGATCCCGACCTCGACCTTACCGACGAGGTCGGCGCCGACGTCGGCGGCCTTCGTGAAGATGCCGCCGCCGACCCGCATGAACATCGCGAGCAGCGCGCCGCCGAAGCCGAACCCGACCAGCACGCTCGTGGCGGCCTGCTGGTAGATGATCAGGATCAAGGTGGCGCCGAAGAGCCCGAGCCCCACCGTGAACATCCCCGCGACCCCGCCGGCGCGGAACGCCAGCCGCATCGCCTTGCGCAGACCGGATTCCCTCGCCGCGTTGGCGGTGCGGACGTTCGCGCGCACCGCGAGCCACATGCCCACGTAGCCGGTGATCGCGGAGAAGCACGCCCCGAGGATGAACGCGATCGACCTGCCGAACCGGATCGAGAACGCGGAGTAGCCGGTCCCGCCGCCGACGCCGGGCACGTCGTGGGCCGGCAACACGAAGAACAGAGCGATCGTGAGGATGATGATGAACACCGCGAGCGTCCGGAACTGCCGCGACAGGTACGCCTTCGCGCCCTCCTGGATCGCCTGCGCGATGTCCCTCATCTTCGGGGTGCCCTCGGGCGCCGCCAGCACCTCGCGGACGAGGTACCAGGCGAACACGAGGGCGGCGAGCGAGATCGCGAGGATCACCCACAGGGCCTTGTCCTCGAACGACCCGAAGACGGCGTTGATCGGACCGCCTTCCTGGGCAAGCCAGCCGGCCATCGAACCTCCTGCGTGACGGGTTGGAGTCCCTCCGCGGACGGCGACGCCGTTCCACGTACCCCCGGTCGAGCGGGGACGTTGAAGGATACCCGAGCGGTTTGCCCTCCGACCTGCGAGGACGTCCCGGTCACAGGCCCGCCACGCGGGGCCGGCGCGGTCAGAGCACCGCGCCGGCCATCGCTCGCCTCCTCATCGTTCGCCGGTGTAGGCGATCAGGTTGCGGAGCATCCGTCTCGCGTAGCTCTTCATCGCGATCCGCGCCAACGGTTGCAGCGCCTTCGAACGCAGCAGCGCGGGCGCCCCGGTCCATCGCGAGATGTGCGCCCGGTACCGCACCGAGGCGCCGTCGCCGGCGGGGTCCATCTCGAACCGGTACGTGATCCTCGTGTCGCTGCTGGGCTTGCCCGCCTTCTTCGGCGTGAGATGGCCCTCCGTGACGAACTCGAACACCGACGGGCTCGTGGCCTCGGTGACCACCGAGCGGTCCGAGAACGACCCCATCGGATCGACGCCGGTGCTCCGGAACTCCGTGCCGACCCCCGCCGGCCCAGCCGGCGCGTCGAGGCTCCGCAGCCCGAAGTTCTTCTTGCCGTGCATCGTCCCGGCCCAGGTCGTGTGGGTCGGCAGGTCCGCGAGCGCCGCGTAGATCCGTTCCGGCGCCACCGGCGCCGTCGCCGACACCGCCACGTCGGCGATGTCGATCCGCCCGTCTTGAGCGGTCCCTTGCTTCGTCACCGCAACCACCTCCCGTGGTCTCGTCACGGCCACGATGAGGGAGCGGTGGGCCGGAAGGATCGGGAGGATGACCTATCTCTGAACCGATCCCGTCGCGAAGCGTTGCGCGTAGGCCGCGGCTTCGGACCGGTTCCGCACCCCGAGCTTGGCGAGGATGTTGCTCACGTGGTGGCTCGCGGTCTTCGTGCTGACGTACAGGCGAGCGGCGATCTCGGCGTTCGTGAGTCCCTGCCCGAGGAGTGCGAGGACCTCGCGCTCGCGCTTGGTGAGGCGCTCCAGGCCCTTCGGTCCGGCGCGCCCCGCCGATCCGAGCTCCCGCAGGAAGCTCGCGGCCACGTCCGCGTCGCGGACGGCACCGACCTCGTCGAAGGTGGAGAGCGCGACGCGCGCCTCCTCGATCGCGACCTGGGGCCGCTCGTTCCGCTCCAGCCGGGCGAGCTCGAACCGGGCTCGTGCGGCGTCCAACGAGATCTCGAGGCTCGCGAAGCGTTCCCGCGCCCGCTCGAACGCGGCCCGGGCTTCCTCACGGCGCCCCTGGGCGGCTGCCACCCGGCCGGCCGCGAGCGCGGCGTCGGCGCCGTCGCGCTCGCGCTCGGAGCGGCCCGACAGCGCCTCGAGCTCCGCCTGCGCGACCGAGGCCGCCTCCAGGTCCCCATGGGCGATCTCGGCCTCGGTGAGGGCCGCGAGCAGCGGCGCCGACAGGAGGTTGTCGCGGCCGAGCACGTTCAGCCGACGGTGGAGCTCCGCCACGGCGACCGCCGACTCCCCCCGGGCCAGGAACAGGGACGCCCGCGGGAGGGCCATCTCCGGCAGGTCCTCCAACCCGACCATCAGCTCATCGGCTTCCTCGAACCTGCTCTGCGCGATGCGAAGCTCCGATAGGAGCGCCGCCGGATGGACGCATCGCGCGCGCTGCGCGCCGGCGCGGATCGGCTCGAGCGCCGCCAGGAGCGCCTGCTCGGCCTCGTCCCACCTGCCCTTGGCGATCCGGTCCTCCGCGTCGCAGACCATGCAGAAGGACAGGAGCGGCGGGTGGTGGTGCCGCTCCATGTAGTCGTTGAAGACCTCGGTCCAGCGCTCCACCCGGCTCATGTCCGCGGTGAGCGTGCACGCCTCGACCACGTCGCAGAACACGTCGCCGAGGATGCGCGGGTCGCCCCCTCCCACGGTCGCCGCGGCGAGCGCCGCATCCAGCAGGTCCATGCCCTCCCCGATCCGTCCGCGGCGAACCGCGCAGATGCCCAGGCGAGCGAGCGCGTGGATCTCGAGCTCCCGATCGTGGAACTCCCGCGCGATCGCCAGGGCGATCTCGGCGCGAGAAGTGGCGGCGTCGGGGTCGGGAGCACGTTCGGACTCCGCGAGCGCGATCCACCCACGCTCGGCGCACGGGCCGTCGGACCGGATCGGGTCTGCCGCACGCTGGAGCCAGCCGTTGGCCGCGACCCGATTGCCCAGCGCCGAGACGTACTCCCGCGCGATCGCGACGGCGATCCTCGACGCCGCCCTGCGGTCCCCGGGTCCGCCGCGGTCGAGGTAGCCGGCGTAGGCCTCCTCCCAGGCCGCGATCGCGCCCTTGGGGTCGTCGAGCCACCACCGCGCTCGAGCGAGCGCGTCGCTCACCTCCGGCTCGCGATCGGGCACGTCCGCGAACGCCGCGGCAGCGGCGGCCCAATCTCCCGCGTCGAACGCGGCACGTCCGGCGGCGAGCGCCCCTCCCTCGCCCACAGCGTGCATCCTGGGCTCCGACCGCCTCGGACGCAACCGGAGCCGGCGACGAGGGAGCCCACCGCTCGGGCTCGGCCGCGAACCCCTCATCGGGTAGGCTGAGGACTGGTGCGCCGGGAAGCCTGGTCGGCAGGAGGAGTCGACCGTGGCCCGAGAGCGCACCGCATCCGTACGCACGCGTCGCGCCGTGCGACCGGGCGTGCTCCTGTTCGCGTTCGCGTTCGCGGTGATGGCCGACCCCGTCTCCTCGGTCGCGTACGCGATCGAGGCAGGCCTGCGAGCGCTCGCCGGCGACCTGTTGTTGCTGGTGCCCACGATGCTGATCGTGCTCGGGATCATCACCGTGGTCCGGCTCAACTACGACCAGCTGATCCGGCGCTTCCCGCAGGGCGGCGGGGCCGTCGCCGCCACCGGAGCCGCGTTCGGCGAGAGCTGGGCCTTCCTGCCGCTCGGGGCGCTGGTCGTCGACTACGTGCTCACCATCGCGATCAGCGTGGCGGCGGCCGCGAGCGCCGTGATCGCGTACGTGCCGTCGCTCGCCTCCTACCGGATCGAGATCGCAGTCGTACTCTGCGTGGCGGTCGCGGCGATCACGTGGTTCGGCCATCTCGGACGCAGCGTGTTCGCGACGATGACGACGCTGTTCATCGCTTCGGCGATCCCCGTCCTCGTCCTGGGGTTCGTCGCGCCCCACGCGGTCGGACACGCGGCCCTGCGCGGCGCCGGCACGGCGTCGGTCTGGACGGTCCTGCTGGCGTTCCCCGTGGCGATGGCGCTCGCCACCGGCGTCGAGGCGCCCTCGAGCGCGATCGCACAGCTCGGCCAGCTCGACGATCGAGGCCGCGAGCGTTTCGGCCGGATCACCCTGTGGCTCACGTTCGTGATCGAGGGCTCGCTCACCGTCTTGATCGCGGCCCTCGCGGTGCGGCTCCACACGGGCGTGCCGCCGGAAGACAGCACCTTGATCGCCGACGTCGCACGACTGTCGGTGGGCAAGGGCCCTCTGTTCGCGGCGTTCCAGCTGACCAGCTCGCTGCTGCTGCTCGCCGCCGCATCCTCGTCGTTCCAGGCCGGACCCGGCCTTCTCAAGGCGCTCGCGCGTCAGCGCCGGCCGAACGGGGAGCACGTGGGGATCCTCCCCGGTCCCCTCGGGGACACGAACGACCACCACACCCCGTACTGGAGCGTGGCCGTGTACCTGGGCATCGCGGTCGCGGTCGTGATCGCGGCCAAGGGACGCGACCAGGAGCTCGTCCTGTTCTACGCGGTCGCCGTGTTCATCAGCTTCCTGTGCGGGCTCCTCGCGATGGTGCGCTTCTCCCGGCGCGACGGCGACCGTCTCCATGTGGCCGTGAACGCGGTCGGTGCGGCACTCGTGCTGTTCACCCTGGCGGTGAACCTGCGCCGCGGCTACCCC
The DNA here is from genome assembly GCA_050257835.1 of Planctomycetaceae bacterium. Classification (GTDB taxonomy): domain Bacteria; phylum Actinomycetota; class UBA4738; order UBA4738; family HRBIN12; genus AC-51. The sequence goes on from JBLMXP010000102.1 coordinate 18,957, forward strand.
ATCGCGTCGGTCGTCGCCTCGCTCGCGATCGGCGGGCTGTTCATGTGGCTCTGGCTCAGACAGGGCCGCCCCCGGGGCATCGCGATGGCCGAGGCGGAGGCCGAGCGCCTCGTCGGCGAGGAGCTCGAGGTCTGATCGAGCCCTCCGTCTACGGTCGGCCGCCGATGGCCAGCCCGGCGGCCGCTAGCAGCAGCCCTACCGCCGTGCTGCCGACGAGGTTGAGCAGCCCGTAGCGGGGCGCGCCTTCACGGAGCAGCCGCAGGGACTCGAACGCGAGCGTGGAGAACGTGGTGAACGCGCCGATCAGGCCCGTGCCGATCCCGACCTTGATCACGGCGGGCGCGCTCGCGTGCTGCGTCACGAACCCGGTCACCACCCCGAGCAGGCAGGCGCCCACGAGGTTCACGGCGAGGGTCCCGGCCGGGAACGCGCCGTCCCACCGCTCCTGCACGAAGCCGTCGAGGAGGTAGCGGCAGACCGCGCCGGCGGCTCCTGCGGCGAAGACCGTCAGCAGCAACGTCACCGGCGGGGACGCCCCTTCACCGACAGGCGCTCCCAGGCCAGGGCCGCCCCGTAGCCCAGCGCGCAGGCAGCGACACCGCCCGCGAGCGACACGACGACGTACACGAACGCAGCCACGACCTGTCCGTCGCCCGTCAGCCGCGCCGACTCGACCACGAACGTCGAGAAGGTGGTGAACCCGCCGAGGACCCCGATCCCGACGAACGGGCGCACGTAGGTGGTCGGCGGCCACACGTCGAGGACCAGCGTCAGGACGAGTCCCAGCAGGAACGACCCGCCCAGGTTGATCAGGAGCGTGACCCACGGGAAGGCGGGCGGCGTGGCAGGGGCGAACGTCAGCGCGAGCTCGTAACGCGCGCACGCGCCGAGCCCGCCGCCGAGCGCGACGGCCAGGACGATCCGGGGCCGCACCTAGCCCGGGTCCTTGCCCCGATAGGTGATGACGTGGACCTTCTCGATCGTGACGAGGCCGTCGGCGACCATCTCGTCGAGGATCGGGAGGATCCGCTGGATGTGCTCCTCCGTGTCGACGATCTCGATCACGAGCGGCAGATCTTCGCTCAGCCGGAGGATCCGCGCGGAGTGCAGGTGCGAGCTGGCGCCGAAGCCCTCGACGCCCCGCACCACGGTGGCGCCGGCGAGGCCCTCGTCGCGGACGCGCCGGACGATCTCCTCGTACAACGGCTTGCCGTGCCAGCGGTCGGAGTCGCCGACGAAGATCCGGACGAGCTGACCCTCTCCTTCCAGACGCATCTCCACCTCCCGCTCGGGCACGTTCCGGCCTCACCGTAGACTGCGCCGCGTGAGCGCGACGACGGTGCACCTGGTCCGCCACGGTCGCACCGCCCTCAACGCGGAGGGACGGTACCGCGGGCGCCTCGATCCGCCCCTCGACGACGTGGGGCGCGCGCAGGCCGACGAAGCCGCCGCGTCGCTCGCCGGGGCACCCTTGGTCGCCGTCCTGGCCAGCCCGCTCGTGCGCGCCACGGAGACCGCGCGGCCGATCGCCGCCGGCCACGATCTCGCGGTCGAGCCGCTCGTCGCGGTGACCGACCTCGACCACGGCCGGTGGACCGGGCTGACCCCCGTCGAGGCCGAGGCGCTGGATCCGGACGGGTTCGCGCTGTTCCGCGAGGACCCGCTGGCGTGCGTTCCGCCCGGCGGCGAGCCGGTCGCCGAGCTGGCCGCGCGGATGCGCGAGGCGATGCGGGTCCTCGCCGCGGGGTTCCCGGGCGCCGACGTCGTGGTCGTCACCCACGAGATCCCGATCCGCGTGCTGCTCGCGTCGATCCTCGCGCTGGAGGGCTCGCGGCCGTGGGAGCTCGACGTCCCGACCGGGTCGATCGCGGAGCTCCGGATCGACGGCGACGGCGTGTCGGTGGCCCGGATGCCGAGCGAGCGCTTCGGGCGGACCGGGGGTGACCGATGACCGGCGCCGCCCGGCCCGAGTCGCACGCGCCCGGCTACTTCGACCTCCGGCGCGACCTCGAGCAGCCGGGGTGCGCGGTGTGTCGGGGCGCCTCCCGGTCGGCGTGGCGCCTGGTAGACGGCCTGCTCTGGGAGGGGGTGACCGACCCCCTCACGCGCACGCGCCTGCGCCGCTCGCGCGGGTTCTGCCGCGAACACTCGCTCATGGCGATCCGGGTGGCCGACGCGGAGAACGGACAGCTCGGGATGGCGATCGTCTACGAGGACCTGCTCGCACAGCTCGAGGCCGCGCTCGGGCAGGAGCCCGCGAAGCCGCGGTGGGGCGGCGTGGCTCGTCGTTCCGTGCCCGCGCCCGACCTGCCCTGCCCGGCCTGCGTCAGCGCCCTTGGCACGGAGGAGAACTACCTGCGCCTGCTCGGACGGGCCGATCCCACATCCGAGCTGGGCACGCTCGCCCGCTCTGGAGCCGGCACCCTCTGCCTGCGACACCTGCGGCTCGGCCTCGCGACCACGGACCCCGACGAGCAGCGGCGGTTGGTCCAGATCGCGCTCACCGGCATCGCCGCGATGCGCGGCGACCTCCAGGAATTCATCCGCAAGCGGGACTACCGCTTCAGCCACGAGCCGCTGTCGGCCGAGGAGGGAGACGCCTGGCGGCGCGCGGTGCGGTTCTTGGAGGGCGAGCCGGTCCGCCGCCCGGACCCTTGACGGCCCTGCTCCGGCGACCTGACCCTATCGCCGGCGCCCCTCGGAGGTGGCGTCTGCGAGCGTGGTCGGCGGGTCCGGCGCGACCCGCAGCACCACCCAGCCGGTCACGCCCGCGACCATCGACGCGAACAGGATCGCGACCTTCGCCTCAGCGAGCAGGCCCGACCCCCGCTCGAAGGCGAGCTCCGCGATGAACAGCGCGACCGTGAACCCGATGCCCGCCGTCGCGCCCACGCCGGCGAGATCCCCCCAGCTCGTATCGGAGGGCAGCGAGGCCGCACGCGTGCGCACCGCGAAGGCGCTCGCGACCACGATGCCGAGTGGCTTGCCCACCACGAGCCCGAGCACGATCCCGAGCGCGGCCGCACTGGAGAGCGTCGCTCGGATCACGCCGACGTGCACCTCCACGCCGGCGTTGGCCAGCGCGAACAGCGGCACGATCATCCACGCCGACCACGGCAGCAACGTGTGCTCCACGCGTGCGAGCGGCGAGACCGCCTCCTTCGAGATCCCCGCGAGACGGAGCCAGGCGGGCGCATCGGCGTCCGGCGGGTACGGGTCGTCGACCGTCTCGTCTGCGGTCCGCTTCGCCTCCGCGCTCACCGCAGCCGGTCGCTGGAACGGCTCGGCCGGCGTCAGCAGCCCCAGAGCCACACCCGCGATCGTCGGATGCACGCCGCCCTCGTAGGTGGCGAGCCACAGGGCGGCTCCGATCACGACGTAGGGCAGGATCGCCCGGACGTGCTGGCGCTGCAGCCCGAGGATCAGGAGCACCAGCAACGCGGCGACCGCGAGCGCCTCCGGGTGGCCCCCGTGCGAATAGACGATCGCGATCACGAGGATCGCGCCGATGTCGTCCACGATGGCGAGCGTGAGCAGCAGTGGCTTCAGGCTGGGCGGCGCGTGCCGGGCCGCGAGGGCAAGAGCGCCGAGCGCCAGGGCGATGTCCGTCGCCATCGGTATCCCCCACCCGTGGGAACCTTCGCCGCCGCGCACCACGGCGAGGAAGATCAGCGCGGGCGCGACCATGCCGCCGATCGCCGCCACGGCAGGGAGCACAGCGGCCCGGGGCCTCCGCAGCTCACCGGTCGTCAGCTCCCGCTTGATCTCGATCCCGACCAGCAGGAAGAAGATCGTCATCGCCCCGTCGTTCACCCAGAAACGGACGTCCTTCGCCAGCGCCCAGGAGCCGAACCGGAGCGTCACCGGGGTGGTCCACACCTGTTCGTAGGTGTGTCCCCACGGCGAGTTGACCCACGCGAGCGCCACGACGACGGCAGCGAACAGGAGCAACGCGCTCGAGGTGGAGGTCTGCAGGAACTCCTGGAGCGGTCGAACGATGACCCGGGGTACGAGCCGGTCCGACCGCGACCAGGGGAGCCTGATGTCGTGCCCCGCATCCGCCATCCTCACATCATGGCAGCGGCCCGCCGCCGGCTCCACAGCATCGCAACCGGGCAGATACCGAAGAACGCCGCGGCGGCTGGTAGGGTCCTTGCGCTTTGGTTTCCGATCGCAAGACCCCCCTCCGCGAGACCGCGCCCCCGGTGTCGACGCGCGCCGCCAAGACCGGCGACCGGTCCAAGGTGGCCCGCAAACGACTGCTCGTCGGGCTCGTCGCCGTGCTCGTCGTGGTCGGCGGCGTCGGGTTCCTGCTGACCCGCGGCTCCAGCGGCGGCGGCATCTTGGGCATCGGCAAGTCGGCCGCTCCCGCCGTGCCGGTCCACTTCAAGGCCACGAAGGTCGAGGCCGAGCGCGGGGCGCAGGGCGTCGACCAGAAGGCCATGAAGGCATCGCTCGCCAAGGCGAGCGACGGCGTCACGAAGACCCTCGACTCGCTGTTCACCACCGGCTACTCGGACCCGGGCAACTGGGGCGACCCCGGCAACATCCAGGACCTGTTCGTCTCCGACGCGGCGCAGAACGTCCAGAACGACGTCAACACGCTCACGATCGGCGAGAACGCCGGCGACTACGAGTCGCTGCAGCCGGTCACGAGCACCGTGCTCGTACGCCCGCTGATCGACCAGAGGGGGGCGGCGGTCCGCGCGTACGCCGACGCGACGTTCGTCGGCCTCGCCAAGCACACGGACGGCACCTACACGAAGATCACCGTACAGGGGTCGTTCTTCCTGATCCCGGGCGGCGACGGTTGGAAGATCGAGGCCTACCGCGCGACCCGCAGCGAGAAGCCCGCGAAGGCTCCCGCGTCGCCGACGGCCTCGGCCTCCACGGGAGCGTCGTCGTGACGAAGCGGCTGCTCGCGGTCGTCCTCACGCTGTCCGCGTGGATCGGCGGCACCGTGCTCGGCTCGATCGGGGCCGCCCAGCCCGCCGCGGGCAAGGCGCTGCTCACGATCGGCCGCGCGCACGGCGACTACGAGCCGCCGCTCGACGGCTCGACGCCGATCTTCGTCCTGATCCTCGGCTCGGACTCCCGGCCCGGCACGCCGACCGACAAGGGCCTGAGCGACTCGATCCACATCCTGGGCATCAACCCCGCGAAGCACCGCGCGACCCTGTTCGGGATCCCGCGCGACTCGTGGGTCCCGCTCGCCACCGGCGGCACGAACAAGATCAACTCGGCGATGGCGCTCGGCGGTCCCCAGGCGACGATCAAGACGGTCGAGAACCTGACCGGGATCACGTTCGACTACTACGCCCTCACCGGGTTCGGCGGGCTCGTGCGCGCCGTCGACGACATCGGCGGCGTGAAGGTCGACGTGCCCTACACGATCCAGGGAGCCGACCACCTCTACCAGCCCGGGGTCACCACCCTGAGCGGCTCCGAGGCGCTCGGGTTCGCCCGGACCCGCGACACGGTGCCGCTGGGCGACTTCGACCGCTCGATGAACCAGGGCCGGCTGATGATCGCCACCCTCGCGCAGTTCCGCACGCAGTACGCGAAGGACGCCGGCACGCTCTACACCTACCTCGGCGCCGGCCTGCGCAACGTCCAGACCTCGCTGTCGATCGACGAGCTGATGCGCCTGGCGTTCACAGCGCGCACGATCGCACCGAAGAACGTCACGAACCTCGTCGCGCTCGGGACCTCGATGACCGTGAACGGCGTGAGCATCGTGAAGCTCTCCGACCAGAACCAGGCGCTCTGGCAGGACATGGCCAAGGACGGGTACATCCTGCAGAAGGACATCCCGGCCGCGGCCGAGGCGACGCCTCCGAGCCACTGACCCGTAACCGCGGCCGCCCGTCAGATCCGCGTCAGCACGTACGCGACGTAGCCGACGTAGAACACGCCCTGCGCGAGCAGCAGCGGCGCCTCCAGCCGCCCGCGGAACCGGAGCGTCAGGTAGAGGACGCCGCCCGCCGCCAGCGCGATGACCGCGGCCACCAGCGCCTCGCCGGTCAGGACCCACGGGGTGAGCAGCAGGCCGACGGTGACCGGGAACGAGGATTGGAACACCATCGCGCCGGTCATGTTGCCCATCGCCAGGGTGTCCTTCCCGCGGCGCACCCACAGCACGCTGTTGAACTTCTCGGGGAGCTCCGTCGCGAGCGGCGCCAGCAGCAGCGAGAACGCGAGCGGGGCCACACCGAAGCGCTCGCTGAGCGCGCCTACGACGTGGACGAACAGCTCCGCGCCGCCCACGATCAGCCCGAGCGCGAGCGCCACCTGCACGAACGGCGCCGCCACCGAGCCGTCCTTCGTCCAGGGCGCGAGCGAGGAACGCATGCGCCGGAGCCACTGCCAGACGTAGAGCGGCTTGATCTCCGAGCCCGCCTCGACCTCGAGCTCGTCTTCGCCGGGAGCCTGGAAGTGCCGCCGCACGTAGTAGACGTAGCCGACCACCAGCACGATCACGAGCGCGTAGTCGACAGCCTTCAGGTGCAGGAGCCCGGCGAGGGTGGCGAGCGCGTACATCACGAGGAAGTAGCCGAGGTCCTGGCGGATCACGCCCGCGTCGATCCGCAGGACGTGCGGACGCCGCCCGCCACGCCCGAAGATCAGGATCGACACGGCGATCACGACCATCGCGAGCGTGGTCAGCATGAAGGGCGCCCCGAGGATCGCGCCGGTCCCGATCTCTTCGCCGGCCCCGTGGCCCGAGGCGATCGCGACGATCGGCAGGAGCGTCTCGGGTAGCGCGGTCCCGACCGCGGCGAGCACGGAGCCGACCGCGCCGTCGGACAGCCCGAACCCCTCGCCGACCCACTCGACGCCGTTCGTGAACAGCTCGGCCCCGGCCAGGATCACCAGCAGCGAACACACGAGCAGCGCCCAGTCCATCGGCGGCCCATGCTCCCAGGGCTGCTAGGTTCCACGCAATGAGGGGAGGGGCTCGCAGCGACGCCGGGGACGGCGGCGTCTACCGGCTGGCGCTCGGCCTGGCCCTGCTGGCCGCGGCGCCCGCCCTGTGGCTCCGGTTCGGCGGTGGGGAGGCCTCCCATCCCGTGTCGGCGTTGCTCTTCGGCCTCGCGATCGTCGGGGCCGCGTTCCTGCTCTCGTGGGCGGCCGAGGTCGCGCAGCTGGACATCTCGGCCGGGCTGGCGCTCGCCGTCCTCGCGTTGATCGCGGTGCTTCCCGAGTACGCCGTGGACTTCGTGTTCGCGTGGAAGGGCGGGCAGGCCGTGGCGACCTACGGCGCGGCGTGCCCGAGCGGAGAGCCCGGCGGGGAGTCCCCCTGCTCGCTCGCGCTCGCGAACATGACGGGCGCGAACCGGCTGCTGATCGGGGTCGGCTGGGCCGCGGTCGTGTTCATCGCTTGGTACCGCACGCGACGCAAGCGCGAGGCCCTTCCCGAGGGCGACGCGGAGCGGCCGGTGCGCTGGACCGGCGTCCAGCTCGAACGCAGCCACGCCGTAGAGCTGTCGTTCCTCACCGCGGCGACCGTCTACTCGCTGACGCTGCCGCTGAAGCACTCGATCACGCTGGTCGACGCCGCGATCTTGATCTCGATCTTCGTCGTGTACACCCTTCGGGTGTCGCGGGCGCCGGCCGAGGAGCCCCACCTCGTGGGGCCGGCGCGGTGGATCGGCTCCTACCCAGACGGTCCGCGGCGCGCGATCGTCGGCGCGATGTTCGCGTGGGCGGCCCTGATGATCGTGCTGTTCGCCGAGCCGTTCGCGCACTCGCTCGTGGAAACCGGCAAGGACTGGGGGGTCTCCGAGTTCCTGCTCGTGCAGTGGGTCGCGCCGCTCGCCTCCGAAGCGCCGGAGTTCATCGTCGCGGGGCTGTTCGCCTGGCGCCTCAACACGAACAGCGCGCTCGGCACCCTCGTGTCCTCGAAGGTGAACCAGTGGACGCTGCTCGTCGGGTCCCTGCCCATCGTGTTCGCGGTCGCGTCGGGCTCCCTGCACGGCCTGCCGATCGCCGGCGTGCAGCGCGAGGAGATCCTGCTCACGGCGGCGCAGTCCGTGTTCGCGATCGCCGTCCTGGTCAACCTGCGGATGTCGCTCGGCGAGGCCGGCGCGATCTTCGTGCTGTTCATCACCCAGTTCGTGCTGTCGGGCGTGATCTCGGCGCACTTCCACGACGAGGTGCTCCTGGCGACGTCGGCGGTCTACCTCGTGCTGGCCGGCTGGCTGCTCTGGCGCAACCGGCAGGAGATGCGGCACCTGCTCCGCGACGGGTTCCGCACGCCGTACGCGGAGCTCGTCGACCTCGAGTTCGACGCGCGCCCGTAGCCTGTCGCGCGTGGATCCCCGCGCGTTCCTCGACCGGCTGACCGCCGACCCCGACCTGGCCGACTCGCTGGTGCACGTCGAGGAGCTCGGGGCGCGCGCGCCACGGCTCGAGCCGTTCCCCGAGGATCTGCCGGAGGTGCTCGTGTCCCGGCTGGGCCTGCTCGGGATCGAGGGCCTCTACCCGCACCAGCGCGCAGGGCTCGAGGTGCTCCGCGGCGGCCGCGGCGTGGTGATGGCGACCGGCACCGCGAGCGGCAAGACCCTCGTCTACGACCTCGCGGCGGCCGAGGCGATCCTGACCTCGCCGAAAGCGACCGCGCTGTTCTTGTTCCCGACGAAGGCGCTCGCCCGCGACCAGCTGCGCCAGGTCCGGGCGCTCAAGCTCCCCCAGCTGAAGGCGGCCGTCTACGACGGCGACACGCCGCAGGCCGAACGCCCGCTCGTGCGCAAGAACGCGAACGTCGTGCTGACGAACCCGGACATGCTGCACCTGTCGATCCTCGCCGACCACGCGCGATGGGCGGACTTCCTGTTCCGGCTGTCGCTCGTGGTGGTCGACGAGGCGCACGTGCTCCGCGGCGTGTTCGGCTCCCAGGTCGCGATGGTGCTCCGACGTCTTCGCCGGTTGGTCGCCCATCACGGCGGGGAGCCCCGCTGGTGCCTCGCGAGCGCCACGATCGGCAACCCGGGCGAGCTCGCCGAGCGGCTCACCGGCCTGGACCTACCGGTGATCGAGGAGGACGCCTCGCCGCGCGGGCGGAAGCTGTTCGCGCTGTGGAACCCACCCGTGATCGACGACGAGACCGGCGCGCGGCGGAGCGCGCTCGCGGAGTCGGCGACGCTGATGGCCGACCTCGTCGACGACGGCGTCCGCACGATCGGGTTCGCGCGGTCGCGGCGCGCGGCCGAGCTGCTCGCCGAGTTCACGCGACGCGGTGTGGGCGACGCGCAGGCACGCACGCGGATCCGCTCCTATCGCGCCGGCTACCTCGCCGAGGACCGCCGGGCGATCGAACAGGCCCTCGCCGGCGGCGAGCTGCTCGCGGTCGCCTCCACGAACGCGCTCGAGCTCGGGATCGACATCGGCTCGCTCGACGCCGCGGTCCTCACCGGCTACCCGGGCACCCGCGCGTCGATGTGGCAGCAGGCCGGGCGTGCCGGGCGGCGCGAGGCCGAGTCGCTCGCGATGCTGGTCGCCCAGGACGACCCGCTCGACCAGTTCCTCGTCGAGCACCCCGACGAGCTGTTCGAGAAGCCCCCCGAGGCGGCGGTGATCGATCCCACGAACCCGTACGTGCTCGAGCCGCACCTGCGCTGCGCCGCGCGGGAGCAGCCCCTGACCTCCGAGGAGGCGACGACGTTCTTCGGTGGGAACGCCGCCGCGGCGGCGCTCGAGCACCTCGAGGCCAGCGGTGGTCTGCGCCGCCGCGGCGACACCTGGCACGACACCGGCGGCGGCTCCCCCCATCGCGACGTCGACGTCCGCGCCGGTGGCGGCCACGTGTACCGGATCGTCCTGGCCGACTCCGGCGAGCTGCTCGGCACCGCCGACGAGCACCGCGCGTTCGCCACCTTGCACCCGGGCGCCGTCTACCTGCACCAGGGCGAGCAGTACCTCGTGCGCGCGCTCGACCTCGACGGCCGCGTCGCGCTCGTCGAGGAAGCCGACCCCGACTTCTACACGCAGGCGCGCGACGTCACCGACGTCCGGATCACGGCCGTGCTCGACAGGCGCCCGATGGGCGACGCCGAGCTCTCCTTCGGCGACGTCGAGGTCACGAACCAGGTGGTCGGGTTCGTCCGCAAGCTCGTCTCCACGAACGAGGTCCTCGCCGACGTCCCCCTCGACCTGCCCGACGTCGTCCTGCAGACCCGCGCGGTGTGGTGGACGCTCCCGGGCCGGCTGATCGATCGCGCGGGGGTCGAGCCGCGCGACCTCGCCGGCGGGATCCACGCCGCCGAGCATGCGGCGATCGGGCTGCTGCCGCTCGTCGCGACCTGCGACCGCTGGGACATCGGCGGCGTCTCCACCCCGCTGCACGAGGACACCGGCCTCACCACGATCTTCGTCTACGACGGCTATCCCGGCGGCGCCGGCGTCACCGAACGCGGGTTCCGCAGCGTCGACCGGTGGCTCCACGCCACGCTCGAGCGCGTCCGCGACTGCCCCTGCCGCGACGGCTGCCCCTCGTGCGTGCAGTCTCCGAAGTGCGGCAACGGCAACGAGCCGCTCGACAAGCGGGCAGCGGTCGCGCTGCTCGCCGCGATCCTCGGCGCCGCCTGGGGTTGAGTCCGTCGCGCGACGATCGCGCGTAAGGGTTCCGCAAGGGATCGAGACCCGCGCGTTGGAAGAACCTACGGACCTCATCCGCAGGGTGTCCCCTCCGGCGACACCCTCCTAGCCTCGCCGCATGGGACACGGCCCATCGCGCCTCGTGGCCGGGCGATCGACGTGAGGACCGAGGCGAGCGGCGCGTTGGCCGTGGGCGTGATCCTCCCGATCAGCGTCGCCGTGGTGGTTGCCTGGCTGCCGCGGATCGAGCGCCGATCCCTTCGCGTCCGGCCGGAGCCGGGGCTGGGCTCGAGCTCCGCGTGCCCGACGGAGGATGGGAACGTCGCGGTGACCGCGACCGCCGAGGCGACGACCGTCATCGAGCGAGCGGGCGGACTGGTCTTCCTCACGACGTCCCGCTGCCGCATCCCTCGACTGCGCGTGTCGGCGGTCGTGGCGTCGTGCGAGCCGCCATCCGATGTGCTGGCGTTCCGACGATGCCACGTGGGATCCTTCCTCCTCTTCATCGACCCCACGATCCCCGAACCTCGTCACGTGCTGCTCGACGTCGCGCGCGAGCCCCGAGGCGACGAGATCGTCGCGTACCTCGACGGCTTCGCATACGTGGTGTGGCGCTGAGCCCTACTCGACCGGCTCTCCCGCGTACTTCCGTTCCGACACCCGCCGGCCGATCTCGGCGGCCAGCACGAGCAGCACTGAGATCGCGAGGATCACGGTCGACACGGCGATCAGCTGCGGAAGCTGGCTCGGCACGCGTAGCTGCGCGAACAGGTAGACGGGCCAGGTCGGCGTGGTGCCGGCGAGGAACGACGCGATCGCGTACTCGTCGAACGACAGCGTGAACGCGATCAGGAACGCCGAGACGAGCGCGGGGAACAGCAGCGGCAGCGTCACCCGGCGGAACGTGCTCCACGCGTTCGCGCCGAGATCCTGGGCCGCCTCCTCGAGCGTCACGCTCAGTCGTTCCATCAGCGGCAGGATCGTGAGGATCGCGTACGGCAACGACACCACGACGTGGCCGACCGCCACGGTCTGCACGCCGAAGCCGATGAACGAGCCGGTCGTGGAGATCAAGAACCGGTCGAACGCGGTGAATAGGACGAGCAGCGCGATCCCGAACACGAGGTAGGGGATCACGAGCGGGGAGAACACGAGCGCGGAGAACGCCCCCTTCCCGCGGAAGTTCCGGCGCACCAGGGCGTAGGTGGCGAGCACCGCGAGCACGACGCAGATCAGGCTGGAGATCGTCGCCACCACGAGGCTCCGTCGCACCGCGTCGAGCAGCTGGGGGTTCGTGATCATCCGCTTGTACCAGTCGAGCGTGAACCCCTGCAGCGGGAACGACGCGTCGCCCGCGTTGAACGAGAAGATCACCAGCACGAGCAGGGGCACGTACAGGAACACCACCAACGCGACGAAGAACGCACGCAGCCCCCAGAGGGCTCGCCGCGATGCCGACAGCTCCATCAGTCGCCCCTCACGCCTGCACGTTCCGCACGTTCATGAACCGCCCGAAGATCGTCATCAGCACCCCGACGACGATCAGCAGGAACAGCGCGAGCACCGACCCGCTCTGCCAGTCCAGCGCCTTCGTGAACCGGTCCTGGATCGCGTTGCCGAACAGGTACCCGTTCGTCCCGCCGACGAGCTGCGGCGTCACGAACTCCCCGATCGTCGGCACGAACACGAACACGAACGCCGCCACGACCCCCGGCATGCTGAGCGGGAGCGTCACCCGTCGGAACGTCTGCCACCGCCCGGCGCCGAGGTCGCCGGCGGCCTCCAAGTAGGACCGGTCGAGGTTGTCGAGGCTCACGAAGATCGGCAGCGCGACGAACGGGATCCACACGTAGGCGAGCACGAGCATCACCGCGAACTGGCTGTAGAGGAGCCATTGCACCGGGTTGTCCGCCGTGCGCAGGTGCAGCTCCACGAGGAGCGTGTTGATCACGCCCTCGTCGCCGAGGATCACCTTCCACGCGAGCACCCGCAGCAGGTAGCTCGTGAGGAACGGTGCGATGATCAGCAGCAGCAGGACGTACTTCCGCTTGCGGACGCAGAGCGCGAGGAAATAGCCGACCGGGTAGGCCACGACCACCACGACTACCGACACGATCAGCGAGACCCGGACCGACTTCCAGAACAGCCCGAGGTAGATCGAATCTCCCGTCAGGAAGTGGTGCCAGTCCGAGAACGAGATCACCCGCGGGTCCAACGACGGCGGGAGGACGTGGACGGCGCCGAAGCTGTAGAGCGCGATGAAACCGACCGGCACGAGGAAGAACACGGTCAACCACAGCAGCGGCGCCGCGAGGATCGCGGCGGTGGCCCGCCAGGTGCGGGGCTCGGTCGTGCTCACGGGCTACGCGGCGAGGACCTGCTGCCAGTAGTCCGCGTACACGGAGCGACGCGGGATGTAGGACTCGGGGTTCGAGTTCGGCGGCTCCAGGATCGACAGATCGTTCAGGCTGAACGTCTTGACGATGTAATCGGGGATCTTCGACAGGTCCGCCGTCGTGTTCGCGTGCCCGTAGTAGTAGTAGGCGAGCAGGAACTCGGCCGCCGTCGTGCTGGACCACGAATCCACGTAGGCGTGCGCGTGGTAGTAGTTCGGCGTGTCGTTGAACAGACCGAAGCCGCACGACCAGGTGATCCGGCCTTCCTTCGGCTGCATGTAGACGACGTCCATGCCCGCCGACAGCGCGTAGCCGACCGTGTCGGGCCACGAGTAGCCGATCCACACCTCGTCGCGCTTGAACGCCTGCCACAGCTCGTAGGACTGGTTCCACATGAACCGCACGAGCGGCTTCTTCGAGATCAGGAAGTCACGCATCTGCGTGAGCTCGTCGTCGGTCATCTGCCACGGGTTCTCGACCTGGTGGTAGAAGCCTGCGATCACGAGCATCTCGAGCGTGTCGATCCAGGAGATCTTCCCCTTGTAGCGGTCGTCCCACAGCAGCGACCACGAGTCCTCGGTCGGCTCCACCTTGTCGGCGCGGTACAGCGGCGCGATGAAGCCCCAGTCCTCCACGATGAAGTACTGCTTGCCGCCGATCACGCCGAACTTCTCGAGCGTGGGGTTGAGGTCGGGGTAGTTCTTGATCAGCGTCGTGTCCCACGGCTGCATCACGCCGAGGTCGACGTAGTCCTGGAACCGGTACGCGCACGGGTGCACCACGTCGTAGTGCGTGCCCGAGGCGACCTTCGTGAACCCGGCGTCGTCGTTCTCGAACAGGATGAACTTCGGCGTGTCTCCGGTCGCGGTCTGATACTGCTGCCAGAGGTCCTTCTTCTCGAGCTTCGGGTAGTAGTCCCCGTTGCCGTAGCCCGACCAGTCGAAGACCTGGAGGTTGCCGGGCTCCTGGCTCATGCTCGGGCGCGCCGAGCCCTCCGCGATCGCGCTCGACGACGTCGAGGCCTTCTGGCAGGCGGCGAGCACGGCGCTCATGCCGACGCCCATCCCCGCGTAGCGGAGCAGGTCGCGGCGTCCGATACGCTGCGCGAACAGACGGTCCATGTCGCCAGGCATGTGTGTCCTCCCCCCACCCGGCGACCCCTCGCCGGAGCGCGCGTATCATGCGCGCATGCTGGCCCGGGCGCAATCCGTCGGGGTCGCTCAGTGCGGGTAGTCCGGACGGCGCTCGTGGCGCTCCTGGTCACGGGCACGGCGTGCGCATCCTCGGGCGGCTCCCTCTCGCCGTCGTCCTCGGCGGCCGCCGTCCGCGTCGCGATGCCGTCGGCGACGCTCCCCGGCATGCACCGCACCGACGACACCCTCGACGCGACCGGCGCCGCCGCCGACGCGGTCCAGCCCCAGGACCTGCGGTCCCTCCTCGAAGGAGCGGGGTTCGTCGGGGCGCGCGAGCGCACCTGGGCCGGGATGCAGGGGCCGTTCGCGCGGGTGGTCGTGCGCGCCTGGGTGTTCGGGAGCGCGGGCGGCGCCGCGACGTTCCTCACCTGGGTCCGCGACCAGCCGGCACAGCTGATCGGGATCGCCCAGCCGGTCGACGGTGGGGCGGGCTTGCCGGACTCGGTCGCGCTCGCGCTGCATCGGCCGAGCGGCTGCTGCCACGAGGAGACGCCGATCTACCTCGCGTCGTGGCGGCGCGGCCCGGTCGTGTGGACGATCCGCGCCAGCGGCCCCAGGATCCGCACGACGCCCGTGCTGTCGCTCGTGGCGCAGATCGAACAGGAGGTGTGAGGGTGCTGGAGCGGTTCGGTCCCGTCGCGGAGGGACTCGATCATCCCGAGGGCGTGGCCTGGGGGCCCGACGGCCGGCTGTACGCAGGCGGCGAGGCGGGCCAGGTCTACGCGATCGACCCCGGTGGCGACGTCACCGAGGTGGGCACGACCGGCGGGTTCCTCTACGGCGTCACCGTCGACGCCGACGCGAACGTCTACGCGTGCGACTTCGGCAACGCCTCCCTGCAACGGATCGCGCCCGACGGCGCCGTCACGACCTGGTCCTCGGGAACCGAGGACCGCCCGATGCGCGTGCCGAACTACGCGGCCTTCGACGACACCGGCAACCTGTACGTGACCGACTCGGGCGGCTGGGCCGACGACGACGGGTCGCTCTACCGGATCACCCCCGAGGGTCGGACAGAGGTCTGGAGCGAGGACGTCCCGGCGTTCCCGAACGGCTGCTGCCTCAGCGCCGACGGCGACGCGCTGCTCGTGATCGAGTCGCACGCGCGCCGGGTCGTGCGCGTGCCGATCCACGACGACGGGTCGGCAGGCGCGCCCACGGCGGTGGTCGACCTCACGGGCTCGCAGCCCGACGGGATCGCGCTCGCGGCCGACGGCACGATGCTGATCGGCTGCTACCGTCCCGACCGGATCTGGCGGGTCGACCCCGACGGCCGCGCCGAGGTCCTCGCCGAGGATCCCGACGGGGTCGTCCTGAACCAGCCGGCCAACATCGCGTTCTGGGGCCCCGCCCGGGACCGGATCGTCGTCTCCAGCCTCGGTGGGTGGAACCTGATGAGCGCCGACATCGGACTCGTCGGACTCCCGCTCCGCTACCCGCGCCTGTGACGCGGAGGGCTCCGCGCGCTGGGATACTCGACCGATGGCGACCCCCCGGCCCTACGTCTCGGTGATCGGCGCCAGCAACGCCACCGAGTGGGAGCTCGCCACGGCGGAGCGTGTGGGCGTCCTGCTCGCCGAGGCCGGCTGTGTGCTCGTGTGCGGCGGGCTCGGCGGCGTGATGGACGCGGCCGCCCGCGGCGCCGCCTCGCGCGACGGCGTGTCGGTCGGGATCCTCCCCGGCACCGACCGTTCGATCGCGTCGCGGCACCTCACCGTGGCGATCGCCACCGGCTTCGGTGAGGCGCGCAACGCGATCGTCGCCCGCAGCGCGGACGCCGTGATCGCGGTCGGCGGCGAGTTCGGCACCCTGTCGGAGATCGCCCTCGCGCTCAAGATGGGGACGCCCGTGATCGGGCTCGGCACCTGGGCCCTGGGCCGCGACGACCTCGACCGGGACCCGATCGTCCGCGCGGAGACCCCCGAGGAGGCGATCGCGGAGCTGCGACGTTTCTTGCCGCACACGTCGTAGTCCGCTCGGTTGACCGCGCGACCGCCCGCGAGGGAGGATGCGGGTCCATGGTGCTCGCGTGGTTGCTCGTGATCCTGTCCGCCGCGGTGGCCGGCACGGCCGTCGACATGGTGGTCGAGAGCGCCGACACGGGCGGGGGAACCCTCATCGCGTTCGGCAGGACGCTCGGCCAACCCGGCCTGCCCGCCGGCACCTGGATCCTCTGCGGGTTCTCGGCGCTCGCGGCGCTGATGCTGGTCGCGGCGCTCATGAACCGACGGGCCCGCACGATCGAGCGTCGCGTCGCCGGCGAGTACGACGCGAAGTACGAGGAGCTCTCCCAGCGCCACGCCGGCGACATCGCCCGTGCGCGCCTCCTGGAGGGTCGGGCCAAGGAGCTCGAGGACACGGTCGGCACGCTCACGACGCAACGCGACGCGGTCTTCCAGGAGCTCGACACGGGGCGGCACCAGTTGCTGGAGGTCCGCCGCGCGGCGAACCAGCAGCGCCGGGCGCTCCGCGAGCTCGCCCACCTCTCCGACGAGCAGGTCGTCAAGATCCCCGAGCTGCCCGCCGACGTGAAGGCGCTGATGGTCGACGACAACCTCGACGAGGTCGAGGTCGAGGGGGCGCCGTCCGTGCCCTTGCCGTCGGCTCCGCCCGTGCGGACCGGCAACGTCCAGGGCACCCGCCGCTGACCCCGACCGTCCAGCCGTCGCTCCGGCGCCTGCCCGCTGCGGATATCTCCGTACCGCTGCCAGGTCGCTCGCGCGCGCGTCAGGGATACTAGCCCGCGTCTTGGAGACCCCCGACGAACTCGCCGAGTACGCCGAAGCCGAGCTCCAGGGCGAGGCCGAGGGTCGCGCACGGGCAGCCGCGGGCGACGGCGGGGTGGCCGCGGCGGCGGCCGCCGCGGACGGCACCCGACTCGCCGGCCTGCTCGGCGCCGGCGAGGGCGCCCGCGACTCGCTGACCATCCTGTCGGGCACCGGCCAGAACATCGTCGGGCTGGCCGTCTTCGTGATCGCGAGCTTCGGGATGAACATCCTGATCGCTCGCGCCTTCGGGAAGGGCTCCGCCGCGTTCGGGTACATCACCCTCGTCACCCAGCTGGCGTTCGTGGCCGGCGCCGCGACGCGGTTCGGGATGGACATGGCCGCGGTGCGCAGGGTGGCGATCGAGGTCGGCAAGGGCGAGCCCGGTCGCTCCCGGGCGATCGTGCGGATCGCGATCGCGATCGCGGCGGTCGTGAGCGTCGGGGTGGCCCTGGTCGTCTACGTGTTCGCCGGCACGATCGCGGCCTTCCTGAACGTCCCGGGCAACGCGATCCGCGCCGCGTCGGTCGGGCTGATCTTCGTGGCGATCGCGCAGGTCTACCTGGGTGCGTCGCGGGGCCTGAAGATCATGCGGCACACCCTCTACGCGTACTGGATCGGGCAGTCGCTGTCGTGGATCGCGATCACGCTGGTGCTGTGGGCCGCGCTCGGCAAGACCGTCACGGTCACGGTCGTCGCCTACGCGCTGTCGTGGATCTTCGCGACCGTGGTCGCGTTCGTGTCGTGGCATCACGCGACCCGGCCCTTCCCGCACCTGCCCGCCGAAGAGGGCGAGCCGCGCGCCCTCGTGCGCTACGGGGCGCCTCGCGCGCCGGCCGCCCTGCTGTCGCAGGCCCTCTTCTACACGGACCTCGCCGTGCTCTCCCACTTCTCGACCACGGCGGCCGAGAAGGCCCAGGTCTCCTACTACGCGGCGTCGATCCGCGTCGCGCAGGCGCTCGTCCTGTTCCTCACGGCGGTCTCCTACATGTTCAGCCCGTTCGTCGCGGACCTGCACGAGCGGGGCGAGCGCGATCGGTTGAACGCGCTCTTCAAGCAGATCACGCGGTGGACGCTCGGCGGCACGATCCCGCTGCTCCTGCTCTTCATGATCGCGCCGGGGCCCGTGCTCAAGGTGTTCGGCGGCTCCTACGACGCCGGCACGACGTGGCTGCGGATCCTCCTGATCGGGCAGATCGTGAACGTGAGCGTCGGCGCCGCCGGGTTCGTGCTGATCATGGCGGGGCGCACCGGATGGGACCTCACGGTCTACGCCTCGTCGTTCGTGCTCGACCTCGCGGTCGCGGTCGCGCTCGTGCCCCACCTGGGTCCGACGGGCGCGGCGATCGCCCAGTCGACCACGCTGGTGTTCTCGAACATGTTCCGCCTCTACCTCGTGTGGCGGTTCGTCCACATCCAGCCCTACGACCGGTACTACGCGCGGCTGTTGATCCCCACGGCGATCGGCGCGGTCGCGATGATCGCGATCCACTCGGTGTTCGCCGGCCCCAAGTGGGGCGTCGACCTGCTCGCGACCGGGATCGTCGGCGGCGCGATCTACTACGTCGCGTTCCTGTTCTTCGGGCTGACGCCCGCCGAGTCGACGATGGTCAAGCGGGTGGCCGGCAAGGTGCTCCGGCGCCCGGCGCGGGCGACGTCGTGAGCGCGCCCGACATCGTCTACTGCAACGCGCGGATCTTCACGGCGAACGCGGTGGCGCCGTGGGCGTCGGCGATCGCCCTGGCCGGAGATCGGATCGTCGCGGTCGGGGGCGACGACGTGGCCGGGCTCGAGGCCGCCGGGACGGTCGACCTCGACGGGGCGCTCGTCCTGCCGGGCATCACCGACGCCCACTTCCACACGCTGATGACCGGCGACGCGCTCACCCGCGCCGACCTCGTGCGCGCGAAGGACCTCGACGAGATCCAGGGGCTCGTCCGCGCGTGGGCCGAGGCGAACCCGTCCGCCGCCTGGGTGCTCGGCAAGGGCTGGCTCCACTCCGCGGTCCCGGGCGGCCGGCCCACGGCCGCGATGCTCGACGCCGTCGTCCCCGAACGCCCCGTCCTGCTCGACGCGAACGACTACCACTCCGGCTGGGTGAACACCGAGGGGCTCCGCGCGCTGGGCATCACCCGCGCCACCCCGGACCCTGAGGGCGGCGAGATCGTCCGCGGCGCCGACGGCGAGCCGACAGGCGAACTGAAGGAGACCGCGGTGATGCTCGCGTGGGCGGCGTTCGCCCGGACGAGGACCGCGGCCGAGCACGACGCCCACCTTCGCGCGGCGCTCGACGCGATGGCGCGCTCGGGCATCACCTCGGTGATCGACATGGCGCTGGAGGCCCACTCGCTCGACGCGATGACCCGCGCCGAGGCCGGCGGCACCCTCACCGCGCGCCTGCGCGGGCACTGGATCCTCTCCGAGGGAGAAGACCAGGGGTCCGTGGTGCAGGAGGTCGCCCGGCGTGCGCGCGAGCACGCGTCCGCGTGGCTGCGCGTGTCCGGTGTCAAGATCGTGTCCGACGGCGTGATCGACTCGTGCACCGCCGCGATGCTCCGCCCGTTCGCCGACGGCACGCTGCCGCCGCCGATCTGGCCGAGCGAGCCGCTCGTGGCCGCGGTGCGCGCCGCCGACGCCGCCGGGCTCCAGGTCGCGATCCACGCGATCGGCGACGCCGCGATCCGGGGCGGCCTCGACGCGTTCGCCGAGGCCGCCCGGACGAACGGCACGAGCGGGCGGCGCCACCGGATCGAGCACGTGGAGTACGCCGACGCCGCCGACGTCCCTCGGTTCGGGCCCCTCGGGGTGACCGCCTCGATGCAGCCGGTCCACGCCGACCCCGCGATCCGCGCGAACTGGGCCGCGATGCTGGGCGACGACCGGGCCGAGCGCGGCTTCCGCTGGGCCGACCTCGAGGCGGTCACGCCGCTCGCCCTGGGCACCGACGCCCCGACCGCGCCGCTGGAGGCGCTGCCCAACCTGTTCGTCGCCGCCACCCGCAGATCGGCCCTGCAGCCCGGCCTCGGCGCAGCCGACGGCCAGCCGCCGCTCCCGCTCGAAGCGGCCCTTCGACACATGACGATCGACGCCGCCTGGTCCTGCTTCGACGAGGACGACCGCGGCTCGCTCGAACCCGGCAAGCTGGCCGACCTCGTCGTGCTCGACCGCGACCCGTTCGCCGAGGGTCCGGACTCGCTCCTGGAAGCGCAGGTCGTGCGGACCGTGGTCGGCGGCCGGGTCGTCTACGAGGGCTGATCGGCGGCGGGTACCCGCACGAGGATCTGCGCGAGGATCTCTTCCGAGATCGCGATCTCGGTCTCGCCGACGCGGACCACCGGCACCGGACGGCGCTGCAGCACGGCCACGGCGGTCCCCGGCGTGAGCCCGTAGGCCGTCAGCCGGCTGGCGCGCCCGGACGGCATCTCTCCGAGCCGGTGGACCACGACCTCCTCCCCCGTCGCGACATGGGTCAACGGCACCCCGACGTCGTCGGGGCGCCGGCTCGACGCGGCGTCGTCCTCGTTGCGGCCGAACCAGCGCGCGAGCGCCTTCGCGAGGCCGCTCTTGGACTCGTCGACCACCTGGTAGCCGCAGTTCGGGCAGCAGATCAGCGAGCACCGCGCACCGAGCGGGCAGCCGGCGTGGCACGCGAGCGCGCTCGCGTCGAACACGTGGCCGCAGAGGCGACACCGCATCTCAGCCCACCTCGATCCCGAAGGTCTTGAGCGCCAGGTTCAGCAGACCGCCCACCAACACCGCGAACGGGAAGACGAACCCGGCCACGGCCAGGGCAGTGCGCGTTCCGTGCTCGCGGACGATCATCAGCACGGTCGCGATGCAGGGGATGAACAGCGTGATCACGACGAGGCTCACGAGGATCTGGTTCCCGGTCAGGGCCCCGTGCTGCGCGAGCGCGAACAGCCCCGCCGCTCCGTAGTCGCGGCGGAGGAAGCCGATCAGGAACGAACCGGTCGCGGACTCGGGCAGCCCGAGCCAGCCGGAGATCAGCGGCGAGAAGGCCCGCTCAGCCCACGCGAGCGCGCCCGTCGCGTCCAGCACGAACAGGGCCGCCGTTCCGAGCACGAAGACCGGGATGACCTCCTTCAGGTACCACTCGAGCCGCGCCGCGGTCTTCACGACCACGTTGCGGAGCGCCGGCACGCGCATCGGCGGCAGCTCCACGATGAAATCCGAGCGCGGTCCGGGGATCACCCGCGCACTGAGCCACCCGACCGACAGGAGCGTTGCGGCCACGATCGCAGACCAGATCCCCGCGCCGAGCGCCCCGGTCCAGGAGATCATCCCCAAGATCACCCCGAGCTGCGCGCTGCACGGCACGGCGAGCGCGAGCAGCAGTGTCACCTGCAGACGCTCCTTGCGGCTCTCGAGCGTCCGCGTGGTCACGGTGGCCATCGTGTCGCAGCCCAGGCCGAGGATCATCGGGATCACCGCACGGCCGTTCAGACCCATCATGCGGAACGCGCGGTCGAGCATCACGGCGAGGCGCGGCAGGTAGCCCGAATCCTCGAGCACGCCGAACGCGAGGAAGAACGTCACGACGAGCGGGAGCACGATCGCGAACCCGTACGTGAGGCCCATCGTGATGATCCCGTAGGGGCCCACGAGCAGGTCGCGTGCGAGCGGGAACGGGATCGTCGCGTCGACGAGGCGGGTGGCCGCCGGGTTGATCACCTCGCCGAACAGTCCGTTCTCGAGCAGCCCGACGAGGACCGTCGCTCCGAGGATCCCCACGAACGCGAACAGCGCCGCGAGCACGGCGAGCAGGATCGGCCAACCCCACACGGGGTCGCTCGCCCAGCGCCCCAGCGCGTCCCACCGGCGGCCGGTCGCACGGTCCCGCGTCACGACCTCCGCGACGATCGCGTCGGCCTCGGCCATCCGCCGCCGGTTCAGCTCTGCTCCGAGCCCGCGGCCGAGGAGCGACTCGGCCTCGTGGCGGGCCTCGGCGACGGTCGCCCTGGCGGCGCCGTCGAGACCGAGGACGTCGGCGAGGTCGTCGCCGCCGGCCAGCAGGAGGAGCGCCGTGGCACGGGCGCTGGTGGAGACCGCGGGCACCACCGCCTCCACCAGCGCGACCGCGCGCTCGATCCCGGACCCGTAGTCGACGCGGCGCGCCCCCGGCGACGCCTCCTCGAGCAGCGACCCGAGGCGCTCGATCCCGGCGCCCTTCGTCGCGACCGTCGACACGACGGGGGCGCCGAGCAGGCGACCCAGCGCGCGCGTGTCGATCCGCAGGCCTCGCCGCTCGGCCTCGTCGGTCATGTTGAGCGCCACCACGAGCGGCACGCCGGCCTCCGCGAGCTGCAGGGAGAGCAGCAGGCCGCGGCGGAGGTTCTTCGCGTCGATCACCTGCACGACCGCATCGGCGGCTTCGGACACGAGGATGTCGCGCGTGACGCGCTCGTCGTCGGAGATCGCGGCGAGGTCCTGCACACCCGGCGTGTCGATCACCGGCGCGCGGCGCCCGTTCACGGCGAGGGTCCCCCGGGCGACCTCCACGGTCGTGCCCGGGTAGTTCGACACGGCGACGTACCGGCCGGTCAGCCGACCGAACAGCGCCGACTTGCCGACGTTGGGGTTGCCCACCAGCACGATGGGGCGTTCCGCGGTCGCGACGGCGGCGTCTCCGCTTCCGTGGCAGTCCATGTCCGTCGAAATCCGACCTTTCCGGTCGAGTCTCCCCAGATGGTCCCGGAAGCGCGTGCGCGCACCGAGGGACGGGAGGCCCGCCCCGCGCGGGACCGATGGCGGTTTGGCTCCGAGGCATCCGGCCGGACTGCTCGCGACGTATAGGGGTCGTGGTCTGGATCGATCCGCACAGCCGTCGGGAGGGGCGGCGGCCCGAGCAGTTGGGAGGGCACCGAGGGATGCGAAGAACGACGTGGCTGATCGCGGCCGTGGCCCTGACCGTCACCGCCGCCGCATGTGCGAGCAGCTCGAGCTCGGACACGGCGTCGGCGGGCGCTTCGTCGTCGTCGATGTCGCAGAGCGCGAGCGCGCCGCCCATGCCGACGCCGGCCGCCGTCGAAGTCAAGACCGCGAGCGCCGCGGGGTACGGGACCTACCTGACGAACCAAGACGGGATGACGCTCTACGTCTATCTGCTGGACGAGCCCGGCTCGGCGCCGGCGTGCACCGGGTCGTGCCTGTCGTCGTGGACGCCCGTGCTCGTGCAGGGCAAGCCGAAGGCCGGCTCAGGGGTCGACCCGAAGACGCTCGGCACCCAGAAGGTCGACGGCGCTCAGCAGCTCACGCTCGGCGGGCAGCCCGCGTACACGTACTCCGGCGACATGGCCGCGGGCGACACGAACGGCCAGGGCATCGGTGGCCTCTGGTACGTGGTCGCGCCCGACGGCTCCCGGATCACCGGGGTCACCGCGACCGCCAGCCCCAGCATGTGACCCAACCCGGAGCGCCCGGGCGGATGAACCGTCCGCCCGGGCGGCTCGTATCACCTCCATCGTTCGCCCACGGCGAGGGGCTCAGAAGGAGGTACCTCATGCGCACGTTCCGGATCGCCGCCACGATCTCGGCGCTCGCCACCGCCCTCGCCGCGTGCTCGGGCAACTCCGGCGCCTCGAACCCGCCGATCGCGACCTCCACCCACTCGGTGATGCCGACCGGGGCCGACACGTTCACGGTCGACGTCGCGACCTCCCCGCTCGGGAAGGTCCTCGTCGACCAGGCGGGCAAGACCCTGTACCTGTTCGAGCAGGACACGGGGACGGCCAGCACGTGCTACGGCGACTGCGCCGGCAACTGGCCCGCGCTCACCGTGAGTGGCAAGCCCACCGAAGGGCCCGGCGTGCACGGCACGCTCGGCACCTCGGCCCGCAAGGACGGCGCGATGCAACTCACGCTCGACGGGCACCCCCTGTACACGTTCGCGGGCGACCAGCCCGGCGACCTCAACGGCGAGGGGCTGTTCAACCTGTGGTACGCCGTCTCGCCGGATGGCAAGGCCCTCATGCCGTCGGGCTCGAAGGCGGCGCCGAGCGCCGGCGCAAGCTCCACGGGCAGCTCCTCGAGCTCCTCGGGCCGCAGCGGCTACTGACGCGTCGTCGGCGCGGCGCCCTCGGTCGCCGCGTTCGCGAGCGACGTCGCGAACGCCAGCACGGCGAACGCGACGGCGAGCGGACCTCGGCCGGTCGCGGCCAGGCCGACGGCGGCCAGGCCGAACAGGACGAGCTCGATCGCGAGCCGCAGGCCCACGGGCACGGGCCATCGCGCCCTGGGCGCGACGAACGCGCCCCAGACCGCGGCGGCGAGCAGCGGGGCCACCAGACCGAAGACCCACGCCGTCGCGCCGACACCCGCGTGGAAGCCCCAGACCGCCAGGGCCGCCAGCAACCCCAGTTCGAGCAGGAACCGGACCGTGAGGATCACCCAGCGAGCGCCGCGCACGCCGTCATCTTCGCGGATGATGGGCGAGTGAAGCGTGCGGCGCTGACCGAGCGTTCCCTCCTGCGCGCGGCCCACGACCTGGCCGCTCGCGATCCCGCGCTCGCCCGCTCGGTCGAGCGGTTCGGACCGCCGCCGCTGTGGGCCCGCGAGCCGTCGTTCGCCACGCTCGTGCACCTGATCCTCGAGCAGCAGGTGTCGCTGGCCTCGGCTCAGGCCGCGTTCGATCGGCTCCGCGCGGCCTCCGGTGGTCGGGTCACTCCGGGGGCGTTCCTGCTGCTCGACGACGACGACCTGCGCGCGATCGGGTTCAGCCGGCAGAAGACCGCGTACGGGCGCGACCTCGCGCTGGCCCTGAGCGACGGCTTCGACCTGGCCGATCTGTCGGCGCTCCCCGACGACGAGGTCCGCGCGCGGCTGACCGCGCTCCGCGGGATCGGCCGCTGGACGGCCGACGTCTACCTCACGATGTGCCTGCTCCGTCCCGACGTGTGGCCCCACGGCGACCAGGCGCTCGCGACCGGCGCCGCCGAGCTCCTCGGCCTCCTCGACCGTCCTACGTTCGATGCGCTCGAGGTCCTGGCGGAGCGCTGGCGCCCGTACCGCGCGGTCGCCGCCCGGATCATCTGGTACCACTACCTGGGGGTCCGCGGCCGCGACGACTGACCGTCCGGCAGGAGGAAGAAGGTCTCCATCGGGCCCTTGCCCTTCACGTCGATCGTCCCGCGCGGCTCCAGCGCGAAGGCGGACCCGAGCGCCTCGGCGGTCCGCGCGCTCACCTGGATCCGCCCCGGCACGCCGTGGGACTCCATCCGGCTCGCGGTGTTCACGGTGTCGCCCCACAGGTCGTAGATGAACTTGCGCCGCCCGATCACGCCGGCGACCGCCGGCCCCGTGTCGATCCCGATCCGGATCGCGAGCCACCCGCGATCGGGCCTCGCGGCGATCGCGTCGACCTCGCGCAGCATCGCCAGCGCGGCCCGCGCGACCGCCTGCGCGTGGTCGGGCCTCGGCTCGGGCAGCCCGCCGACCAGCATGTAGGCGTCACCGATCGTCTTGATCTTCTCCAGCCCCTCCGTGTCGGCGACCGCGTCGAACCGGGAGAAGATCTCGTCGAGCAGACCCACGAGATCGTCGGCCGGCATCGAGGCCGAATGGGTGGTGAAGCCCGCCAGGTCGGCGAACAGCACCGTTACCTCTTCGTGATGGTCGGCGAGCACGCCGGGGTCCCGCTTCAGGCGCCCCGCGATCGGCGCCGGCAGCACGTTCAGCAGCAGCCGCTCCGATCGCTCCCGCTCCGCTTGGAGCGCGGCGTGGGCGAGCTCGCGCTGGTGGACGAAGTACCCGAGGATCGCGAAGGCGGCGAGCGTCGTCCCCGTGATGTTCAGCGCGAAGAACCAGGTGCGGAGCCCATGCGGCAGATCCGGCGACCCGGCGACCAGCGGGTCGATCAGGGCGAGCCCCAGGGTGATCGCGAGGAAGGCTACGAGCCACGGCGTCGCGCGGCGCGTCCCGAGCAGGGCGAGCGCCGCCAGCGGCGTCGCCAACGACCACATGGCGATGCCGCTCGAGGCCTCGAACCCGCCGAGGGAGAGCTGAAGCAGCGGAGGCAGCACGAGGAACATCACCAGCTGGGTCGTGCGGAACCACGGGAACCGCTTCGTGCGCGCCAGGACCCCGAGGCCCACCACCGTCACCACCTGATACGTGGCCGGGATCGCGGCCGACCCGTACAGCCCGTAGGCCGCGTACGCGATCACCCACACGAACGACAGCAGGGCGATCAGGACCGACGCGAGGATCAGGGCGCCGGCCCGCAGCCGCTCGTCGCGCGACTCGTCGGGACGGGCGCCGATCGCCGACAGGCGTTCGACGACGGCGACCGGTGTCATCGGCGCAGGTTATCGAGGCGGGCGATGCCTGTGGTATCGTTCAACCGTTCGGTTGAATATCGACGGAGAGGAGCATGACGACCGACCAGCTCAGCCTCACGTTCCAGGCCCTCGCCGACCCGACGCGACGGGCGATCTTGGCGCGCCTGGCGCGGGGTGAGGCGACCGTCAACGAGCTGGCAGAGCCGTTCCCCATCACCCTGCAGGCGGTCTCGAAGCACCTGAAGGTGCTCGAGCGTGCGGGGCTGATCACCCAGACCCGTTCGGCGCAGTGGCGCCCCTGCCGCTTGCGCGCCGAGCCCCTGGGGGATGCCGACGAGTGGCTGGAGCGCTACCGCCGGTTCTGGGAGGAGAGTTTCGACCGTCTCGAGGAGCACCTGCGCGAGATGCAGGAAGGAGCACAGCGATGATGAACGTCGCCGACGTCACGATCGTGAGGGTCTTCGACGCCCCGCGGGCCCTCGTGTGGCGCGCCTTCACCGACCCCGATCAACTGGCCCGCTGGTGGGGCCCGCATGGGTTCACGACGCCGCTCGCCGAGTTCGTCCCGCACGTGGGCGCCCCACTGCGCCTCGAGATGCGCGACCCCGACGGGGTCACGGTGGCCACGATCGGGGAGGTGATCGAGGTCACCGAGCCGTCGCGGCTCGCCTTCTCCACCGAGGCGTTCCACGACGAGAACGGCGAGCCCCAACTCGAGGGTCACGTCACGGTGACCTTCGTCGAGCATGAGGACAGGACCGAGGTCACCGTGCACTCGGTGCTGACGAAGCTCGGTCCCGGATTGGAAGCGGCTGGCGCCGGCATGGAGCAGGGCTGGCGCGAGAGCCTGGACAAGCTCGCCGAGGACCTGCGGCAGACCGTCCTGAAGATGCGGCACGACACCTGAGGAAGGACCGACCGATGAGCGACGCGGAACGCGGCTACACGATCACCCGGGTCTTCGAGGCGCCGCGCGAGCTGGTGTGGCGCGCGTGGACCGAGCCCGACCAGTTCGCCCGGTGGTGGGGCGGCGCCCAGACCCGCGTGGAGGACGTGTCGATGGACGTCCAGCCGGGCGGCTCGTGGCGGGCGACGATGATCCTGCCCGACGGCAGCCAGATCGGCTGGTCCGGGCGGTTCGAAGCGGTGGAGGAGCCGTCACGGCTCGAGATGACCCTCACCGACGGCACCGGCGGCCCCGACGAGTTCGAGCTCTTCACCGTCACCCTCGCGGAGGTCGAGCGCGGCACCGAGCTGACGCTCCGTCAAAGCGGCGGCCATCTCAGCGATGAGGAGTACGCGCGGGCGAAGCAGGGCACCGGGACCTTCCTGGACGAGATGGCGGCGCTCCTCGCCGACCAGCTCAAGATGCGCCACGACACGTGACGGTCGCTCGAAGGGAGCGTCGGCTCGCGGAGAGGCCCGGGCGTCCAGGTGAGACGTCGCTCGGGCACCGCAGGGAGCCCACCTGACGCAACGGGCCTACCATGGGTTCAACCCACGAGGAGGACGCACCATGGTCGACGCATACATCCTGCTCCAGACCGAGGTCGGGAAGGCCACTCCCGTGACGGGCAAGGTTCGAGGCATCGCCGGCGTCACCGACGCCCAGCATGTGACGGGTCCGTACGACGTGGTCGTGCGCGCGCAGGCCGAAACCCTGGATGAGCTCGCACAGCTCGTCTCCGCGCGCATCCAGGCGATCGACTCGGTCACGCGCACGCTGACGTGCCCGATCGTCCATCTCTGAGTCGGCTCCTTCACGACGGAGAGACCTTCGCGATCGATCGGAGGATCGGCCCGTAGGCTGGTGTATCCCGTACACGGACGGTCCCCAGCCGACCCGAGGGATGGAGTTCCGATCATGCGCAAACTCATCGCGACGGTGTTCAACTACTCAGTCGACGGCCTGCTGGCCGACGAGGGAACCGACTTCTGGGACTTCTGCTTCAGCCTGCCCGAGAACCGTGTTCCCGACGACCAAGCGCAGCTGGACTTCATCCAGGGCGCGTACGCGCACGTCATGGGTCGCACCGCCTACGAAGCCATCTCCAAGGCCATGATGACGGCCACCGACCACCCGTTCTCCGGCATCCTGACGGCCGGGCGAAAGGTCGTCTTCTCCCGGAGCCTGAAGACCGCCGAGTGGGCCAACACGACCATCGCCGCCGGCGACACGGTCGACGAGGTCGACGAGCTCAGGCGAGGCGGTGACGGCCACATCGTGGTCTGGGGCGGCGTCCGCCTCTGGCGGTCGCTGATGCAGCTCGACCTGATCGACGAGCTTCATGTGAGCATGTACCCCTACGTTGCGGGCGAGGGTACCCGACTGTTCGAGGGCGTTCCCCGGTCCTACCAACTCGACCTGATCTCCAGCACTCCCTCCGGCAGCGGGATCGTCGAGCTGCGGTACCGCCGGCACCGCGACCCGGCGGCCGAGCCACGATGACGCCGGGCAAGCTCCTGCGTCCGCTGGCCGGGGTCGTCGTCGCCATGATCCTCGGGGCCTGCTCCGGTCTTGCCCGTGAGCCGGCGGGAAGGCTCGCCTACCCGGGCGCGGTGCTCACGAAGACGGATCAGAGCGTCGGGGATGCGAACCAGGTGACGCGATGGTATTCGACCCCCTCGCGGCCGACCGCGGCCCAGGTGTTCTCCTGGTACGAGGCGCACCTGACCGCGATGGGGTACACGTCGGTCGCGCCGCCCGACGTCATCGGGTCCACCGAGCACCCCGTCTCGGAGCTGTTCGATCCCCCGAACGGCTCGAGCAACGACGTCGACGTCGGCGTCCAGGTCGTCGGGCCCCTCTCCCCGGACCAGGCACGGACGACAGGTGGCGACCGGCCGGCTTCACACCGGACCCTCCGACTGCCCGTCTCCGAGATCGACGTCACGATCGGCAACTAGGCGAGCGACGAACGCGCGGCAACCGCAGCGGCCGGTAGGCGGCCGCACCCCTTGTGCCGGCTTCTCGCGGCGTGCTGGAATCGCCCGCGTCGAGCCGAAGGGGGTTGGGGGATGCACGGCAGACGGACACGTCGGCCATCGCCGGCGATGGTGGTCGCTTCGTTGGCCCTGACGTTGAACCTGGCGGGGATCGCGTACGCCGCGACCGGCGGGAACTTCGTCCTCGGGGCCAAGAACACGGCCAACAAGACGACCGCGCTCGTGGGAACGCCGGCCAAGGGCCCGACGCTCTCGGTCGTGAACCAGACGGCCGGTCACGCGGCCGCCGCGTTCCACACGAGCAGCACCGCTCAGCCGTTCACCGTCTCGTCGTCCACGACGGTCGGCGGGCTGAGCGCCGACCTGCTCGACGGACTGTCCTCGGCCGCGTTCCAGAAGTCGAAGGACCTCGTCAGGCTGGACGCGGTGGTGAACTTCGGGCAGTCCAAGAGCTGGGACGTCGGCCCGTACATCACGCTCTACGCGGACTGCACCGGAACGTCCGGGAACGACACGTTCACGCAGAGGCTCCTGAACAACACGCCGTCCGCGGGGCAGTGGACCAGCGGGGAGATCGCCGGCGTCAACGCCACCAACCCGGCAACCGCCGAGTTGCACGGCGGATCAGCCGCTTCGGGCCTCGACACGCAGATCTCGAAGGAGACGAACCCGGCGTCGAGCAGCCTGGTGGGGCCGAGCGTCTGGGAGAACGTGGTCTGGCGGGATGAAAGCGGGGAAACCGTCACCGCCGACTACACGGCCGTCGCCTACACCAACTACTGCGAGATCACGGGCACGCTCACCCGCGCGACCTAGGGGCGGACGCCGTCGGCGCCGGCCGGCGCCGAGCCGAACGGCTACTCGATGTAGCCGAGGCCCCGGAGGTGCTCCTCCATCTCGTCGGCCTCGGTGTCGCTGACCCCGGCTTCGTTGCCCATCCCGGGGATGCCCGCCCCCGCCGACGATGCCTCCGTCGCCTCGCGCTCGGTGAGCTTCGCCTCGGACCCGACGATCTCGTGCAGCACCCGCCCGGTGGGCTTCACGGCCGTCGGGGCGTCGAGCGCCGCGACGAGCGTCGGCGCCATGTCGATCAGCGCCGGCGGCTGCTCGAACGGCTTCGCCTTCGGCCCGACCGCCACGATCACACCTTCGATCCGGTGGTCGCCGCTCACCCAGTCGGCGTCCTCGATCGCGGACTTCGCGTGCGTGAGCGAGTAGCCCTCGGCGGGAACCATCAGGATGTCGGGTGCGGTCTCCGCGTAGCGGCCTTTGAAGACCTCCTCGCGCTTGTGGATCTCCTTGACCGGCTTCTTGCCCGTCTTGGGGTCCACGTAGTTGCCGAGGCGGTCCATCAGCGCCTCGCGGACCTTCTCGAAGTCGCCGGGGTCGACCACGCCGTCGATCTCGCGCCCCGCGAGGTTCACGGAAACGCCCTCGCCCGTCGAGCGGATCGTCGTGTACGCCCGGGTCTTCGCCCAGTTCACGGGCTGCGGGAGCGACACCTTCCCGTGCAGGCCGAGGGTGTCGTAGACCTTGCGCGCGATCTTGCGCATCGGCCCCCACTGCATCGGTCCGAGCACCGCGTTCGACGCCGTGAACTCGAGGTAGCCGAACTCCTTGAGCATCCGGTCCATGTTGATCGTGCGGGTGCACGACTGGAACCCGTGGTCGGAGATGAACAGGATGATGTCGTCCTCGCGCGCCCGCGAGACGAACGACCCGATCGCCTCGTCGGTCTGGCGGAAGATGTCGGCGACCTTCTTCCCGATCCGCGTGTCCTTGTTCTTCACGTAGTCCGGGTGGTCGGGCGCGACGTAGTTGCTGAGCGCGTGCTGCGTCCGGTCGATCGAGACCCAGACGCTCGCCATCAGGTCCCACTCGGTGTTGTCCATCAGCCATTCGGCGACCTTGATCCGCTTGGCCGTGACCTCGTAGGCCTCGTCGAGGTAGGGGTCCGGCTTGTTGTGGTAGGTCGTCCACGACATCCCGTTGATCGGCCAGTCGAGCCCTGCCTTCGAGAGCGTCTCGGGCAGGTCGTCCGGCGCCGTGAAGGTCCGGTTCTTCGGCAGGACCCCCCCGGCCAGCAGGCTCCCGTGCACCTTCGGCGGCGGGAACGTGAGGGGTACGTCCACCATCAGCACGTTCTTGTCCGCCGCGGTCAGGTCGTCCAGGAACGTCCGCGCCTTGATCGACTTGTAGGTGACCGGGTACTGCTTGTGCGTCCCCGGCACCGTCTCGAGGATGTCGTAGACGCCGTGGTCCACCGGGTCGACCCCGGTCAGGAACGAGGGCCACGCCGCCCAGGAGTGCGTCGGCACCGTCGAGCGCAGGACGTCGCGCTGCCCCCGGTCGAGCAACGCCTGCAGGTTCGGCAAGGCCCCCTGCTCCAGCAACGGGTCCAGGATGCGCCAGTCCGCGCCGTCCCAGGCGATCAAGATCACTCGTGACATCAGCAAGCCTCGTTTCCGCAGGTCAGGAACGAGCGGAGTCTATCGAAGAGGGCGACGAAGCTCGCCGGAAGATCCAGGACGTCGCGCGAAGGCATGATGCCTGTCTATGAAGTCCCTCGGTGTCCGACGGTTGAACCGGACGCTGCTCGACCGGCAGCTGCTCCTGCGTCGCCGGCGCGGGCCGGGCCTGGAGCTCGTCGCGCGGCTCGTCGGGCTCCAGGCGCAGGTGCCGCGAGATCCATACGTCGCGCTGTGGGGGCGGATCGAGGGGTTCGCGCCGGGGGAGTTGGCCGGCGCCATGCTCGAGCGGCGCGCGGTGAGGTTGACGCTGCTGCGGGGGACCCTGCACCTCGTCACGGCCGAGGATGCGCTTCGGATCCGGCCGGTGATGCAGCCCGTGCTGGAGCGGGTCCTGCACCGGCAGAGCCCGTTCGGGCGGGATCTCGAGGGGCTCGACGTCGCCGAGCTGACGCGATTCGGGGCGGCGCTGCTGGAGGAGCGGCCGCGGACGCGGGCGCAGCTGGCGGCACCGCTCACTGAGCGGTGGCCGGACAAGGACGGGGCGTCCCTCGCCTACGCGCTCACCTATCTCCTGCCGCTCGTGCAGGTGACGCCGCGCGGGGTGTGGGGTCGGACCGGGCCGTCGGCCTTCACGACGGTCGAGCACTGGCTCGGGCGGCCGCTCGAGAGCTCGGCCGACCCGGAGCCGTTGATCCTCCGGTACCT
>JBLMXP010000103.1:0-2620 GCA_050257835.1 Planctomycetaceae bacterium
TCGCCGAGGCGGCGGACGTGACCGGCCCCTTCGACGTGATCGCGCGGGTCGCGGCCGAGTCCCTCGAGGAGCTCAGTCGGCTCGTCGACACGCTCGGCGCGGTCGAGGGGACCACGCGCACCCTGACCTGCAACATCCTGCACCTGTGAGACGGACGGCGCCGCGAGGGACCATCGGCGACGCTATCCGAGCAGCGGCGCGCCCATCTGCTTTCGGTACCGCTCGTTGAAGTCGTAGAGGAACCGATCCTGCCGCGGGTACACGCCGGTTGTGAACGCGCGTGAGC
Organism: Planctomycetaceae bacterium; assembly: GCA_050257835.1. Lineage (GTDB taxonomy): Bacteria > Actinomycetota > UBA4738 > UBA4738 > HRBIN12 > AC-51. Next base: position 287 of record JBLMXP010000103.1, read on the forward strand.
CGACGCCGGTCTGCGCCCGTTCACACACCTCCCAGTCCTGCTTGGAGATCAGGTCCCACAGCTCCACCACGGGTTCGGGCTTGAACACGGCGGGGTCGGCGATCGTCTCGGGGCGGAAGAGGTACTCGGACACGACGGTCGTGTGGTTCGGACCCTTCGGCAGGCCGATGTAGTACATGACGCAGTCCGGGTGCAGGTTCAGCATCAGGTTCGGGAACTGGTACGCGCCGTAGTACATCTGGTAGTCCTCCGGCTCCAGCCCCGGGAACTTCGGCAGGTCCGAGGTCCCGCTGACGGTGAAGCTCGTGGCGCCCTCGCGCATCCAGTTGCCGTCGTCGCGGGTCACCTCGTCCCAGACCTCCCCGAACCGGAACAGCGGCACGACCTGGACGAGCTCGGGGTGCACCGTCGGGCAGTGGAGACACTCGTTGTAGTTCTCGACCACGATCTTCCAGTTCGCCTCGACCTCGTAGACGATCCGGACGCCGACCCGGAGCTCGTCGAGCCGGAAGCGCTCGAACATCGCGAGGCTCTCGGCGCCCTCGTGCATCTGCTCGAGGAGAGGGCGGATCTCGCCTCGCGACAGGTTCACGAACACGAAGCCGGAGTGAGCCTCCACGGCGAAGCCGTGCAGGGGGTAGTCGGAGCGGTCGAAGCGCTCGCCCTCCTGCACGTTCGGCGTGCCGATCAGGCGCCCGCGCAGGTCGTAGACCCAGCCGTGGTAGGGGCACTTGAAGCCCTTGCGGACGTGGCCGGACGACGGCTCGTCGTCGAGGAACTTGGTGCCGCGGTGGCTGCAGACGTTGTAGAAGCCGTTGAGGTCGCCGTCGGCGTCGCGCGTGATGAAGATCGACTCGCCGGCCAGGTCGCGCACGATGAAGTCGCCGGGTTCGGGCAGCTCCTCGGTGCGGCCGACGCACACCCAGTCGCCCCACCAGATCCGCTCGCGCTCGTCGTCGTAGACGCCGGGGCTCGTGTAGTCGTCGCCACGCAGGGTCGGGCGCGGGCGCCAATCCTGCTCGTCGTAGCGGACCGCGGTACCACTGGCCATGTGTCGATCACCTCGCATCCGAAGGAACGTGCCGAGGACGATAGTCCCGCACGACGACCCCGCGTGAGTCGACCCGGCCCCGAGCGAACGGCCGGGTCAGCGGATCAGGTAGATGGCCGCGACGACCACGCCGATCGAGACAACGATGCGCCGCAGCGACTCCGGCCTCATCCGGTGCGCGAACCTCCCACCGATCGAACCCCCGGCCAGGGCTCCGACGGCCATCACGATCGCTGCGGGCCAGACGACCTTGCCCGAGAAGACGAAGAACGACGCGGCGGTCACGTTGACCCAGAACGACAGGATCTGTTTGAGGGCGTTGATCCGCGTGAGGGTGTCCTCGATCACGAGACCCAGCACCGCCAGGAGGATCACCCCCAGCCCGGCCCCGAAGTAGCCTCCGTAGACCGAGGCCAGGAACGTCGGGGCGAGGATCCACCCCACGCCCGGATCGGCTCCCGCCCGCCGCTCGGTGCGCCGCACGACCCACGCCCGGATCCGATCCTGCAGGGCGAGCATGCCGCTCGCGAGCAGGATCAGGTAGGGCACCAGCGTCCGGAACGTGGTCTCGTTCGTGGAGACGAGCAGGATGCCGCCGACCAGACCGCCCAGCACCCCGGTAGGAACCAAGAGCCTCACGCGGCGAGCCTGCCCGGCCAGATCCTTCGATTGGGCGAGCGTGCCGCCCAGGTACCCGGGGCTGAGCGCGACCGTGTTGGTGACGTTGGCCTGCAGGGCGGGTACGCCGACCGCCGTGAGCACCGGGAAGGAGATGAGCGTCCCACCGCCGGCCAGGGCGTTCACGGCGCCGGCGGCGAGCGCCGCGGCTCCGACCACGAGGAGCTCGAGCGGAGTGAGGCTCACCCGGTCGTCGCTCCCGGCGCCGGCGCCGCCGTCCCATCCGCCCCGCGCCACCGCGCACGTTCCTCGTGCATCCCGGGTGCCTCCACGAGAGCGGATGTGACCACATCGACGATCGCGGCGCCACCACGCGACCGCGCGCGGAACACGGATCGACGGGGACGGGTCTACGTGTCGGGGATGTCGTGGTGGACGACGACACACCGTCGGCGGCAGAGCACGAGCCGCGTCGCGGTCCCGGACTGGCAGGCCGGTCCCTGACGTCACGCGGCGGCAAGGGCAGGCGCTCGGTCGCGTGACCGCGCCACCAACCGCTTGACGACGTAGGCGGCGTCCCTGCCGACGCCGGGCAACGTGTCGGAGCCGGCGGAGAACTGGAACGGCAGCCCGACCAGATACAGGCCGGGCTCGCTCTGCACGAC
>JBLMXP010000104.1:0-21632 GCA_050257835.1 Planctomycetaceae bacterium
AACCCGCGGCTGCGGTCTCGGAGAGCCACCGACTCAGCTGAGGGTCTCCTCGAAGGTGGCCGCCAGCGCGTCGGCGAACACGGGCACCTCGCGCTCGGTGAACGCGAGCGGAGGCCGCACCTTCAGCACGTTGCCGTGGGGGCCCGTGGTCCCGACGAGCACGCCGCGGCGCCGGAGCCCCTCCTTGACCTCCTCGGCGGCGCCGGGGGCGGGCTCCTTCGCGGCGGGGTCGCGCACCAGCTCGATCCCGTTCGCCAGGCCCACGCCGCGGACGTCGCCGACGCCGGGGTAGGGGGCCGCGGCGTCACGGACCGCGGCGCGGAGCGCCTCGCCGGCGGCGCGCGTGCGCTCGAGGACGCGCTCGTCCTCGAGGACGTCGAGCACCGCGGTGGCCGCCGCCACCGACACCGGGTTGCCACCGAAGGTCGAGAAGAACACCGTCTCGTCGGCGAAGCGCTGCGCGATCTCGCGCCGGGTGATCACCGCGGCGACCGGATGGCCGTTGCCCATCGGCTTGCCGAGGGTCACGAGGTCGGGTTCGATCCCGTGACGTTGGAACGACCACATCGCCTCACCGGTGCGGCCGTGCCCGCCCTGCACCTCGTCGGCGATCCACAGACCCCCGGCTTCGCGGGTGAGGCGGACCAACTCCTGTGCGAACGCGGGGCTCAGGTCGGGGAAGCCGTCGCTCGTCAACACCCCGTCGAGGATCGACGCGGCGGGGGCGAGCCCGCGGTCGCGCAGCCGGGCGATCGCGCCGGCGAAGCCTGCGGTGTCCTCGCCCACGCCCCGATAGGCGTCGGGCGGCGTCCACGTCTCGACGTGCGCGGGCCGGCGCCCGCCCGGCCACATCTCCGGCGACAGCGCCGCCGCCGCCTCGGTGATCCCATGGTAGGCCCACGCCGTGCAGATCCCCCCGGCGCTGCCGGTGAAGGCGGTGGCCAGGCGCCAGGCGAGGTCGTTCGCCTCCGAGCCCGAGTTGACGAACAGCACGGTGTCCAGGCCGCCGGGACAGGTCGCGACGAGCCGTTCGGCGAGCTCGATCGCGCCCTCGTGGAGGTAGCGCATGTTCGTGTTGAGGACCCTGGACTGCCGCGCGATCGCCCCCGCGACCCGCGGGTGCGCGTGGCCGACGCACGGCACGTTGTTGTAGGCGTCGAGGTAGGCGCGGCCGTCGACGTCGGTCATCCACACGCCGCGCGCGCTCGCCATGTGGATCGGCTCGTCGTAGGAGAGCGGCTCGAGCGCGGGGCCCATCACCCGGTCGCGCCGCTCCGTGAGCGCGGCGTCGGCGGCCGTCCCGGCGGGATTGCCGAGGGCGCGGGCCGTTGCGTCCCACCCGCGTCCGAGCAGCTCCTCGAGCATCGCGAACGCGACCGCGTTGTACCCGTCGACGAAGGCCGGGTCGTCGAGGCCCTGCGCCCCGCGCCAGGAGCGGATCGCGATCGTCACGGCGCTGCGGGCGGCCCAGAGCTCCCCGAGCAAGCGGCGCTCGAGCGGCTCGAGCGGGGTGACGCGCTCGTACCCGTCGACCACCAGCCGCGCCGCGCGGAACAGCTCGTCGCCGGTCCGCTCGGCCACGAGGGAGTCGAGGATCGACGCGAGGTCGATCGCGAGCGCCGAGTAGCTCATGTCGCCGAAGTCGACGATCCCGGTGATGCGCCCCTCGTCGTCGACCAGGGCGTTGTCGGTGGTGAGGTCGCCGTGCACGGCCTGGGAGCGGAGCCCGGCCCACGCGGGGACGACGACCGCCTCGAACCGGTCGAGGACGCGCACGACCGCGGCGCGGTGCGTCGGGTCGGGGATCTCGTGCAACAGGGCGCGCGAGCGGAGCGCGTGCTGCGGATCCCACAACATCGTCCGATCGGCCTTCGCGTGGAAGAAGCCGCGGAGCGCGCGGCCCAGGCGCGCCGTCGTCTCGCCCCACGCGCCAAGCGCATCGTCGGAGAGCGCCGTGTGGTCGACGCTGGCCCTCCCGGGCAAGACGTCGTACATCCGCACCCAGTGCGAGCCGTCGGCCGCCTCGAGGAACATGCGGCACGAGGTGACGTCGTCGGGGTCCGCGCCCGCTGCGGCCCAAGGGAGGGCCACCGGCAGGTCCGGGTCGGTGCGGGCGACCCATCGGGCGGCGAGCGCCTCCATGTCGAGGGTCTCCGGGTCCTCCGCCGGGTTCGAGACCTTCATCACGGCCAGCGGCTCCTCCGAGGCGCCGCTCAGCAGGAAGGTCTGGTCGCGCTCGCTGCCGAGGTCGCGGGCGGCGGCAGGGGCAACGCCGTAGGTCCGTTCGGCGATCGCGCGCGCGTCCTGCTCGGAGAACCGGGGAGGGCGCACCGTCAGCACGACGTCGAAGCCTGCGTCCGAGGACATGGCCCGCAGTCTACGGACCGGCTCACGCTGGGTGGATCGTCAGGACCGGGACTCGTGCCCGGCCGTGCGACGCGCGCGTCGGCGGGGCGGCCCGACGATCCGCGCTCGCTCGGCGGCCCGGCGCAGCTCGGTCTCGCGACGCACCTGCTCGTCCCGCCGGAACGCGTCTTGCATCGGCATCCATGCCACCTTGCGTTCCCCCTTCCTCCCGCGTATCCTTCGACATGAAGATACTTCAACTCAAAGTTTGATGTCAAGATATCTCACGTCGAAAGGTTGAAGGGATGGTCGCGACGGCTCGGAAGGACTCGATCGACCGGTTCCTCGAGCGGGCCCTGGATCTGTTCCCGATGCTCGACCGAGAGGTCGAGGCCGCCGTCGACCGGATGGAGAAGCTCACGAAGAAGATCGACCGGACGACCGAGCAGACCGTCGGCCGGTTCGGGCTGAACACCGGGGAGTTCCGGTTGCTGCTCAAGCTCCGGCAGACGCCCGGCGAACGCGCCGCCGCCGGCAGGCTCGCGTCGTCGCTGTCCCTGTCGGCCGGCGCGATGACGAACCGGATCGACGGGCTCGAGGAGGCCGGCTTCGTGACGCGCGAACGCGACCCCGAGGACCGGCGCAGCGTGGTCGTGGCGCTCACGCAGGCCGGGCGCGAGGTGCTCGCCAAGGCGGTGGACGCTCAGGCCGACGAGGAGCGCCGGATCCTGGGGGCGCTGACGCCCGAGGAGCAGCAGCAGCTGAACGCGCTGCTGCGGACGGTGCTGCTCGCGATCGAGGGCGACGACCCCGACGTCTGCTAGCCGCGCCGCCCCGGGGGCTCTCCGGCCACCACCACGGGGATCCGCTGGACCGCGTTGTTCGTGTAGCCGCCCACGTTCCAGGTGGCAGTGAGCGGCTGCGTCGCGCCGGTGGCGTCGGTCGCCCGCGAGCACAGCTCGTGCTCGCCGGGAATCGCGTCCCAGTCGAACGTCCAGCGGCGCCACGCGTGCGGTGGGGCGTCGGGACCGAGCGTCGCGTCGGACCACGTTCCGCCCGCGTCGACGCTCACCTCGACCCTGACGATCGGTCCCGACCCCGACCACGCCCTGCCCTCGAGCTGGACCCGCCCTGCCGCCACATGGCGGATACGGGGTTGGAACGCGGGGATCCCCGGGGGGGCCATCAGCGCGCGCACCGCGATCCGCGCGAGCGGCTCGCCGGGGTCGTCCTCGGTCGCGCGCCAGCGGTAGGCCACGCGGTTCTGGTACCCGTCGAAGGGCGCCTCGAGCGCCTCGATCCGCGCGAGCCACTTCACCGACGTCATCCCGTACCAGCCGGGGACGACCAGGCGCAGCGGGAACCCGTGTTGGGGCGGCAGCGAGGCGCCGTTCATCTCGTAGGCGAGGAGCACGTCCTCGCCGAGCGCGTCCTCGCGCGTCAGCCCGCGCTCGTACCGCTGCTCGGTCCCTCCCTCGAGGCCGCGGTCGAGCCCCTGGAACGCGACCCAGACGGCGCCCTCGGCGAGCCCCGCTTCCTCCAGCACGCTTCGCAGCGGCACACCGGTCCACGCCGCGGTGCCGACCGCCTCGAGCAGCCAGGGCTGGCTCACCGGACGCGGCTCGTGCAGCGCCCGGCCGTTGCCCGCGCATTCCATCGTGACCTCGACCGTGCGCGCGTCGAAGGCGCGGAGGTCCCCCAGCGACAGCTCGAGCGCCCGTCCGACCGCCCCCTGCACCCGCAGCCGCCACGACGTCGGGTCGACGAGCGGGATGTCGTAGTGGATCAGCAGGTAGTGCAGGCCGATCGGGGTGCGGTCGTAGCGGAGGGCCTCCAGAGGCATCCCGTGGTTGCGCGTGGCGAGCGACAGCTCGTCCAGACCGATCGCGGCCGTGTCGGGTCGGCTCATGCGACGGGGATCTCCTTGCTCGGGTCGACGAAGGGCATCGGGGTCACGGTGCCCGTGCGCGTGCCCCACTCGGTTCCGACCGTCGCCGTCCGCCCCTCGTGGCTCGCGTCGGCGGGCAGCCAGCAGTACCCGATGTTCTGCCGCAGGCGCGGCGAGTGGATCGCGGAGGTCACGAGCCCGACCGTGGCGCCGTCGATCGAAGCGGGCCACTTGACGTTGTTGAGCTCGGGGAACGCGTCGCCGTCGAAGGTCATCCCGTTCAGCTTGCGGTCGACCCCCTCGGCCGCGATCCGCCGGTAGGCGCCGATCGAGAGGCTGGCGTCGTCGCCGAGGGTGTCGAGGTCGACGAGGCGCCCCAGTCCGAGCTCGTAGGCGTTGTGCTCGTAGGTCATGTCGGCGCCCCAGTTGAAGATCGCGCCCTCGATCCGGCGGATGTCGCTCGGACCGGTGGGCACGATCCCGAACTCCTCGCCCGCATCCATGATCGCCTCGTAGACGTCGTTCCCGCGCGAGGTGTCGGTCGCGTAGACCTCGTAGCCCACCTCCGACGTCCAGCCGGTGCGCGTCACGACCACCGGAGCCCCGGCGATCTCGGCATGGCGCCAGAAGTAGTAGCGCAGGTCGAGGATCTGCTCGCCGAGCAGCTTCACCATCAGGTCCTTCGATCGCGGCCCCTGGACCTGCAAGGGGGCGACGTCGGCTTCGTGGATCGTGACGTCGAGATCGGGGAACGCGTTCTTGAGCCCCCGCGCGAACAGCAGCGCGTCGGAGGAGGCGAGCGCGAACCAGAACGTCTGCTCGTCCATCCGGGTGAGCACGGGGTCGTTGACGATGCCGCCGTCAGCGTCGCAGATCAGCACATACTTCGCCTGGCCGACCGCGCAGCGCGACAGGTCGCGAGGCGTGAGCATCTGCGCGAACCGGAACCCGTCGGGCCCCGAGATCTCGAGGCAGCGCTCCACGGCCACGTCCCAGAGCGTCACCCCGTTCAGCAGCGCGTCGAACTCGGCCTCGAAGGTGTCGAAGCGGATCGGGAAGTACATGTGGTTGTAGACCGTCATGCCCTTGGGGCCGCGGCGTTGCGTGGCCTCGTAGTAGGGCGTGCGGCGGTTGCGTGCACCACGCTGGACCAGGCCCATGTCGAACGGCGCAGCCATCGAAGTCCCCCTTCGCCTCGGTTGCGGTCGCAGCCGGCGCGACCTTTCGCGCATCGTAGGCCTCGGGCCGGCATCGTGCGCTCGAGGCGCCTTCACCGATGCGCGCCGTCTCCGCGATGATGGGGCAGGTCGGAAGGGGGACCGTGCGGACCTGCGATACCTGCGGCGAGGAGAACCCCGAGCGTGCGCGGTTCTGCCTGGGATGCGGACGCCCGTTCTCGACCGGCTCGGGAGCTGGGTCGCGGCGCGCCGTCACCACCCTGTTCTGCGACCTCGTGTCGTCCACCGAGCTGAGCGCCCGGCTGGACGCGGAGACGGTCCACGACGTCCTCACGCGCTTCTACGACACGGCCCGTGCGACGGTGACGCGTCACGGCGGCACCGTCGAGAAGTTCGTGGGCGACGCGGTGATGGCGGTGTTCGGCTACCCGCTCGTCCACGAGGACGACGCGCTCCGCGCCGCGCGAGCGGCCCTCGAGCTGCGCAGGACGATCGGGGAGCTGAGCGACGCGCTGGAGGCCGAGTGGGGCGTCCGGCTCGACATCCGCACCGGGGTGGCCTCCGGGGAGGTCGTGGCGGCGAGCGCGTCGAGCGACGAGCCGTTCGTCGTCGGCGCCTCGGTCAACCTCGCGGCCCGGTTGGAGCAGCACGCGAACCGCGGCGAGATCCTCGTCGACGGGACCACCGCGCTGCTGCTGCGCAGGCAGGCGGCGCTCGATCCCGTCGCGCCGCTTCGCTTGAAGGGGTTCGGCGACGTGCCCACGGCGGCCTTCGCGCTCCGCGCCCTCGTCACCGGCGCGGCGAGCGCCTCACCCCGCGTCGACCGCGTCGCCGAGCTCCGCCTGCTCGAGGAGGCGCTGCGCGGGGTGCGGGAGGCGCGGCGTTGCCGGGTCGTCAACGTGGTCGGCGACGCCGGGGTCGGCAAGACACGGCTCGTGCGGGAGTTCGTCGACGGCCTGACCGACGTGACCGTGCTGCACGCGCGGTGCGCGGCCTACGGGGAGGCGGGTCCGCTGCGCCCGCTCGCCGAGCTCGTGGCGCAGGCCGCCGGCGCCTCGCCCGACGAGGACGTCACGACGCTTCGCGCCGCGCTCGGTGGGGTCGTCCGCGACCCGGGCGTGGCGGAGCGGGTGGTGGCCGCGGTCGCGGAGACCGGCCGGCCCGCCGGGATCGAGGAGCGGGCCTCCGCCGTTCGCGCCTTCCTCGCCGCGCTGGCGCGGGAGCGCCCGTTGGTGCTGGTCGTCGACGACGTCCATCACGCGGCGGAGGCGCTGCTGGACGTCCTTCGTCATCTCGCCGCGTGGACGAGCGACGCGGCGATCCTGGTGCTGTGCGCGGGCCGGCCCGACCTGTTCTTCGAGCACCCGTCGTGGGGGCGGCTGCCCGGCAGGGTCACGGTGCACCTCGAGCCGCTGGCCGACCGCGACGGGGTCGCCCTGGTCCGCGCGCTGCTGGAAGGAGCCGCGTCCGAGGTCGAACGGCGGATCGTCGAGATCGCGGGCGGCAACCCCTTCTTCATCGAGGAGGTCGTCGCGTCGCTCCCGGTCACCGACGCCCTGAGCGCCGACGACGTGCCCGTGCCGCCCACGGTCACCGCGTTGGTGGAGGCTCGCGTCGATCGTCTGGCCGAGGACGAGCGCCGGGCGCTCGAGCGCGCCGCGGTGCTCGGGGTGCGGTTCCGGCTCCCCGAACTCGAAGCGCTCGTCGGAGCCGGGGCCTCCGAGGTCGTCCATCGGCTCGTCGAGCGCGACCTGCTCGTGCCCGACCCCGAGGGTGGGGACCTCGTGTGGCGGTTCCGGCACGCGTTGATCCACGACGCCGCCTACCAGGCGATCCCCAAGCAGGTGCGGGCCGAGCTCCACGTCACGGTCGCCGGCGCGCTCTCCGACGACGTCCGGGCCGGCTCGCACCTGGAGCGCGCGGCCGAGGCGATGCGCGAGCTCGGGTCGCGCGGACCCTCGGTGGGGGAGCTGTCCGAGGCGGCGGGGACGCGCTTGGCCGCGGCGGGCCGCGCCGCGTCCTCGAGCGGCGACGTCACCTCTGCGGTCGGGCTCCTCGAGCGCGCGTCGCGGCTGCTGGCCTCCGGAGACCCCGCGCGGCTCACGGTGCTGTCCGAATTGCACCACGCCCTGCTCTACGCGGGCGAGACCGAGCGGGCGGAGACGGTGATCGCGGAGCTCCTGCAGGCGCTCGGTCCGGAGGACGACGACCTCCCCGCCGTGCGGGCACGGATGCAGCAGGCTCACCTGCGGTTCCTCCGCGATCCGAGCGAGATGCCGCCGCATCGCCTGCGGACGATCCTCGAGACCTCGATCCCGCGGTTCGACCAGGCCGGCGACGAGCGCGAGCTCGCCGCCGCGCTCACCGATCTCGCGATCGTGTCGTGGGTCGAGGGCCGGGCGCGGGAGATGGAGGGGTCGGCCGAGCGAGCGCTCGCGGCGGCGCGACGCTCGGGCGATCCGCGGGCGGTGCGCGAGGCGGCGCCGTTGCTCGCCTGGGCGCTGCTCCTGGGGCCTGTGCCGCTGCCACAGGCCTTGGACCGGATCGTGTCCGTTCGGGCCTCACTCGAGGGCGACCGCGTCGCGCAGGCGACCCTACGGCTGGCCGAGGTGCGTGCCCTCACGGTGCTCGGCCGCCTCGACGAGGCGGGCTCGGCGCTGGAGGAGGCGCGGGCGGTCTTCGCCGACCTGGGGCAACGCCGGTGGCTCGCGACGGCAGACGAGATGCAGGCCGAGCTGGCACGAGCGCGGGGGGAGATGGCCCGCGCGATCTCGCTCCGCCGGGCGGTCTATGCGTTCTTCCTCGAGCAGGGCGACACGTTGAACGCGCTGCCGGCCGCCGTCGCCCTGTCCGAGCTGCTGTGCTCGGACGGCCGGATCGATGAGGCGGAGCGGCTCGCCCGCCGCGTGGAGGCCGAGGCGGCCGGCGAGGACCTCGAGGTCCGGGTGACCTGGATGACCGTGCGCGCGATCGGGGCGGCGGCGCGCGGCGATACCGATGAGGCCGACCGGCTGGCACGTGAGGCGCTCGCGGTCGCCGACGCGACCGACTTCGTGGTGCTTCAAGCCGACGCGCGCGCCGCCCTGACCGCCGCGGTGTCCGACCCCGTCGCGGCGGCGCGCCTGCGGGGCGAGGCGTTCGCGCGCTACGAGGCCAAGGGCGCCTCGCGGCCCGCGGCCGAGCTGCGCGCTCGTCCGATCAGCTAGCGGCGGCCGTCGCAGAACGCGGTCGCGCTCGCGACGATGCCCGTGACGCCCTGCAGCTCGCGCTCGACGGAGGCCGCCACCGCTTCGAAGGTGTCGCCGCCGAGCTGCACGAGGATGTCGGCCTCGCCGAACACCACGGAGGCGCCGCGGAAGGTCGAGATCGTCTGGACCTGCTCGAGCACCTCGTCGAGCGAGCCCGGTCGCACGCCGAGCGCGCTGATCGCGATGATCTCCTGCGTGCCTCGCTTCACGCCCACGAACTTGGCAACGGCGTCCTTCGTCGTGCTCGCGGGTCTCATCTCGATCGCCCAGACACCTCGGGCGCCGAGGTCCCAGAACGCCCCCTCGACCAGCTCGTGCAGCCCGGCGAGGTCGTCCGCCTCCACGCGCACGTGCACGAGCGCCGCGTAATCGCCGACGAAGGTTCCCGCCCAGATCACCGGGCCTTCGGGCGGTTCCCCGAGCTCCCGGATCATCGCCAGCAGCTCGGTCGGTCGCACGTTCGCGGGCTTGAGGAACCCGAACGCGTGCAGACCCGTGTAGTGGTACGGGTTCTCCTCGACCTGGGCCATCACCGGACCTCCCCCCTCGTGTCGCCCCATCCTGGCGACGGGAGCGCGGCGGCGCAACCCGGCCTCATCCGCCGGGCGGCCCGGGCATCGGCGGCAGCGCCGACGGTCCGACCGGCGGGGCGGCACCACCCGCGGCGCTCGCCCAGATCCGGTTGAGGTGCTCCTGGAGGTAGACGCCGTTGCCCACCGCGACGAGCAGCAAGATCACGATCACGATCGCCGGCTCGAGCTGGGGCGCGATCGACCGGCGCCGCTCGATCGCCTGCACGTGCACCGCCGTGTTGTAGAAGGCGATGAACGGCGGCACGATGATGAGCCAGCCGAACAAGATCGCCATCAGCGAGCGGGTCGGGCTGATCGTGTCGTCGTGCTCGAAGCGCCGGAGCTCGTCGTTGACCTGGTAGTACCAGTAGAAGAAGTAGATCCCGAGGGTGATCACGGACAGGCCGAGCACCCCGAGCGGCTCCCGCCGCAGGAAGCCCTGACCCTCGATCGTCACCGTCTCCGCCATCGACCCGCCCCCTCGCAGCCCGTTCGCGCTCGCCCAGCCTAGTGGCCCGCGCACCTGGCAACCATCCGTGGACCTTCGCCCGTAGCCGGATCGGGGTCCTTGGGTGTAAGCCGATCAGGATCGCGCCCGGGGACGGAGCCGGGTGCCCGCGGACGAAGGGAGGGACACATGCGCGTCTCGCGACTCGCGGCGGGTGCGCTCGCCGCGTCGTTGTGCATGCTCACGGTGCAGGCGCACGCCGAGGACGGCGTCGCTCGCCCGATCACCCGTCTGGAGCGGAACCCGGCCACGGCGCTCGCACCCCTCGGGTCGGGCACGGGGGCCGCGAGCTCGATGGGCCAGTACGTCGCGCCGGCGAACCCGATCTGCACGCAGACCTGGCACGACGGCCCCGTCCACCGGACCGACTGCGAGGGCAACGCGCCCGACAACGAGACCTCGATCGCGGTCGACCCGACGGATCCGCAGCGGCTGCTCGCGGCGGGCAACGACTACCAGCTCACCGAGATCCCCGGCGCCGGCCTGGGGGGATCCACGATCTATACGCGCGCGATGGTCTCCGAGGACGGCGGGAAGACCTGGGTGACGCACCCGATCCCGTACAAGAAGTTCCGGGCGACGGGCGACCCCGCGGTGGCGTTCGACGCGGACGGTCGCGCCTACGTGGCCACGCTGGGGTTCGGCTACTCGAACGGCGGCTCGGCGTTCCTGAACCCCGACGTGATCGTGTCGCACTCCACCGACCACGGGTTCCACTGGTCGAGCCCGACCGTGGTCGCCTTCGGCGCCGGCTCCTGGATGACGCCGGGACCCTCCCAGGACAAGGAGATGATCACGGCCTGGGGCCACGGCAACGCGATCGTCACGTGGACCCGCTACCTGCTCGGGAAGCAGGGCGCCTACCTCCAGTCGCCGATCTACGCCTCTGTGACCCATGACGGAGGGGTGACATGGAGCGATCCCGTCGAGATCAGCGGCCGTGCCTGGTTCTGCGTGGGATCAGGGGTCGAGGCCGCGGACGCATGCGACCAGTCGCAGTTCTCCTGGCCGACCCGCACCGAGGACGGGCGCCTGTTCGTCACCTTCAACACGCTGGATCCGCGCTCCACGGACTTCGACGGGCAGCAGGCCGTCGTGCAGGTGTCGCCGAAGTCGGGCAGGCTCGTAGCGGGGCCCTGGCGCGTCTCCCGGGTCCAGGACGGGAGCGCTGACTACCCGGTCAGCTGGTTCGGCGACCTGACGCTCCAGGACAGCCAGTTCCGGGTCGGGTCCGAGGGCGCGATCGCGGCCGACCCGACGGACGCCGGCCATCTCGCCGTGGTCTGGACCGACATGCGCAACAGCCCGTCGAGGGACCAGGGCACCGACCAGCAGCCCTACGACACCGTGACGAACGCCGACGTGATGCTGTCCGAATCCTGGGACGCGGGACGTCACTGGTCGGCGCCGTCGGTCGTCGGGGCCGACCCGTCGAACGACCAGTTCTTCCCCTCGGTCGTGTTCCTGTCCGACGGGAGGCTCGTCGTGGGCATGATGGACCGCTCGTACGACCCCGCGAACCACGCGTACGCGTACTCGCTGTCGCTGCAGACCGCGAGCGGCTGGCAGACGCAGAACGTCTCCGGCGCGTTGTCGGACCCGACGATGGACAACCGGTGGTTCACCGGTGGGCAGGTCTTCCCCGGGTTCGCCTACCCGACGACGTTCATCGGCGACTACACGACCGTCGCCGTGGACGGCAACGTGGCGTTCCCGCTGTGGACCGACCTGCGCAACGACACGACGTTCTCCGGCAGGACGGGGCACGACGAGCAGTTCATGACGACCAGGGTCGCCTACTGAGTCGCCCAGGGGCCCCCGCGGGGGCGGCCGTGACGGCCGTCCTCGCGGGCGGGCTCGGGCTCAGACGACGTCGAGGTCGATCGTGTGCCAGCCGGTGGCGCCGCTCGGGAACGACGCGACCCGCTGCTGGGGCTGGACCGCGCCGCTCGCGTCGGTCGCGCGCACCCGGATGAAGTGGTGGCCGGGCTGCGCGTCCCACTCCCACACCCACTGCCGCCACGTGTCGATCGTGTCCTGCGGCGCGAGGCGGGCGTCCTGCCACGGCGCGTCGTCGACCTGGACCTCCACCCGGGTGATCCCGACGTGCTGGGCCCACGCGACGCCGGCCACCGGGATCGTCCCGGCGGGCAGGCTCGCGCCCGCGCGCGGCGTGTCGATGCGCGACTCGGTCTTGATCGGCCCCGGCTCGGCCCACCCGCGCTGGATCCAGTACGGGTCGTAGGCGTCGAACGTCGTGAGCTCGAGGTCCACCACCCACTTCGTGGCGCTCACGTAGCCGTAGAGCCCGGGGACGATCATCCGCACCGGGAACCCATGCGGGATCGGGAGGGGCTCGCCGTTCATCGCCACGGCGAGCATCGCGTCGCGGCCGTCCATCACGATCGCGGTCGGCGTCCCGATCGTCATCCCGTCGGCCGAGGTCGACACGATCTGGTCGGCGCCGCGCTGCACGCCTGCCTCCTCGAGCAGCGGCGCCAACAGCGCGCCGGTCCAGCGTGCGTTGCCGACGTAGCTCCCGCCGACCCCGTTGGAGACGCAGCAGAGCGTGACGTCGCGCTCGATCAGCTCGCGGTCGAGCAACCGCGCGAAGTCGAGCGTGACGTCGTGGTCGACCATCCCGTGGATCCGCAGGCTCCAGTCCTTCGCCTGGACCTGCGGCGGGAAGATCGCGGTGTCGACCCGGTAGAAGCGGTCGTTCGGCGTGTAGAAGGGTGACAGGCCGGGCAGGTCGAGCTGGTCGCGCGCCGGGAACGGCTTCGCCCGGACCTTCGCCGGGGGGATCCGGACCTCGGCGCGCGAGGCCGTCGCCGCGAAGCGCCGGTTCGCGATCGCCTTGCCGGCGACCCCGACGACCACGGCCGTGGAACCGACCGCGAAGGCGGCCCGCATGAAGGTGCGGCGGTCGAAGCCGTGCGGGGCCGGCGCTTCGCGTGTCGGCGCCGGTCGCCGGGCCTCGCGGGCCACCCCGTAGAAGCGCCCGAGGAGGAACGAGAGCGCCCACACGCCGGCGAACGTCGCGCCGATCGAGGGGATCGCCCACACGACCGTGGCATCGGGGCGGGTGAGCGCGGCGACGGCGCCGAGCGTCCCCAGCGCGACCAGCGCCGCGATCCCGACCCAGGGGCGGCGCACGGCCGCGACGCCCGCGAGCGCGGCGAGCGCGGTCAGCACGACGAGCATCCCCACGATCAGCGCCTGCTTGTCGTGGCTGCCGAACGTGCGGATCGCGAAGTCCTTGAGCCACGGGGGCGCCAGGTCGATCGTCGCCTGCCCGACCGCCACGATCGGCGAGGACTCCACCGCGACGAACGCCGCGAGCAGCTGCCCGATCGCGAGCGCGAACCCCGCGACCAGCACCCCGAGCGCGGCCGAGGCAGCCCGATGCCGCCCAGCCGGACCGGTGCCCGGCGCGGCTGCGGGGGCGGGCTGGGCCTCGGCTCGGGTCGCCTTCATGTTCGGTATCCGTGTCTGCGCGCCGTTCGGATCGTTACACGGCGACCTGGGGTCGGGCGCCGTCGCGCCGGGCGACGACGTGGAACACGTGCCAGTGCTTCGGGCCCGAGCACGCGTCGCCGTCGTTCTCATCCTCCTCGAACCGCTCGAGGGTCCAGCCGTCGAACAACGCGAGCGCGGCGTCCCGGTCGAACGAGGAGATCCGGTCGCCGCCGGCCCAGGTGTCGCGGTCCCCGAGGAGTTGGCACGCGATCCGGCCCTCGGCCCGCAGCGCGGCCCCGATCCGGTTCCACACCTCGGGGAACCTGCGCGGGTCGCAGAAGAAGAGGCTGTAGCTCGCCCACACGAGGTCGACCTCGGGCAGGTCGGCGTCCTCCATCGGGGCGAGCTGCGTGCGCAGGCGGCTCGTCGCGTCGGCGGGGGTCCGCGCCGCGAGCCGCTCGATCGCCTCGGCCTCGGCGTCGATCGCGAGCACGTC
This sequence comes from Planctomycetaceae bacterium, assembly GCA_050257835.1. Taxonomy (GTDB): domain Bacteria; phylum Actinomycetota; class UBA4738; order UBA4738; family HRBIN12; genus AC-51. The sequence goes on from JBLMXP010000104.1 coordinate 13,696, forward strand.
CCACCCGCGCTCGAGCATCGCCACGGTGTCGATGCCCGCGCCGCACCCGAGGTCGACCGCCCGACCCGGCTCGTCGTAGCCCGCGAGGACCTCGAGGAGCATCGGGCGTGGCTCACGCCCGTCGTTCGCGCGGTAGTACGCGCTCCACTCGCCGTCGCCCATCGAGCCTCCCAACCCCCGCGTCTCACGCACGAGGCTACCCTCGAGCCGGCCGAGCGTGCCGAGGCACCGCTGTGGCAGACCGGGTGGTGCGGTAGCGTCGCGCGGTGACGTTCCCGTACGAAGAGGCCACGGTGGTCGGACTGGCGACGGCGCTCCGTAAGGGGAACCTGACTTCAGCTGCGCTCGTCGAGGCCTACCTCGCGCGGATCGAGGAGGTGGACGCGTCGCTCGGCTCGGTGCTCGAGGTCGCGCCCGATGCGCAGGCTCAGGCGGCCGCGCTCGACGAGGAGCGCGAGGCCGGGCATGTGCGCGGCCCGCTCCACGGTCTCCCGCTCCTCGTGAAGGACAACGTCGGGATGACCGGGCCGCTGCGGACCACGGCCGGGTCGCTCGCGCTCCTGGAGGCGCGCCCGGCGCGCGACGCCACGGTCGTCGAGCGGCTCCGCGCCGCCGGCGCGATCGTCCTCGGCACGTCCAACCTCTCGGAGTGGGCGAACTTCCGCTCGACCCACTCGACGAGCGGATGGAGCGCGCGGGGCGGGCAGTGCCGCAACCCCTACGCGCTGGACCGCAACCCGTGCGGCTCCAGCTCGGGATCGGGCGCGGCCGTCGCCGCGAACCTGTGCGTGGCGGCGGTCGGCACCGAGACCGACGGCTCGATCGTATGCCCCTCCTCCGTGAACGGCGTCGTGGGGATCAAGCCGACGCTCGGGCTCGTGAGCCGCGCGGGGATCGTGCCGATCGCGCATTCGCAGGACACGGCCGGACCGATGGCGCGCACGGTCGCCGACGCGACGGCGCTGCTCGTCGCGCTCGCGGGTTCCGATCCCCTCGACGACGCGACCGGTCCGGCGCCGGCGGGATGGGATCCGCTCGGTGGGCTCGCAGCCGACGACCTCCGCGGCCTGACGGTGGGCGTCGCGCGCAACCTCGCGGGGTTCCACCCCGGCGTCGACGCGTGCTTCGAGCACGCGCTCGAGGCGCTCGCGGGCCTGGGCGCCACGCTCGTGGACCCCACGGACGTGCCGCACGCAGATGACCTCGGCGACCCCGAGCTCGAGGTGCTCCTGTACGAGTTCCGCCACGATCTCGAGGCGTACCTCGCGACCCTCGACGGGGACTGCCCGCGCACGCTCGAGGCGCTGATCGCGTTCAACGAGGCGCACGCGCAGGATGAGCTCGTCCATTTCGGGCAGGAGCACTTCATCCAGGCAGCCGAGAAAGGACCCCTCACCGAGCCCGCGTACCTCGAGGCGCTCTCCACCTGCCGCCGCCTCGCCCGCGAGGAGGGTCTCGATGCGGCGTTCGCGACGAGCGGCGCCGACGTGCTCGTCGCGCCGACCGCCGGACCCGCCTGGACGATCGACCACGTCAACGGGGACCACCCGAGCTGGGGCAACTCCGGCCCCGCGGCGATCGCCGGCTATCCGGCGATCTCGGTCCCGATGGGCTTCGTCTCCGGGCTCCCGGTGGGCCTGACGTTCATGGGCCCGGCGTGGAGCGAACAGGCCCTGGTCCGGTGCGCGGCCGGGTTCGAGCGCGCGACGGGGCACCGCCGCCCGCCGGCGCTTCCGGCGAGCGTAGGGTGAAGCGCGGCGAACCGGTACGGGAGGGTTCCGTCGGGGCACACCCACGCGGTATCGTCAGGTGAACGGCTGGTGAACGCCGCCCGTACGTGGACGAGAGGGGGACCGATGCTCGAGCTCGACCGGCTCCTGCAGGAGCAGACCCGCTACTACGAGGACCGTGCCCCCGAGTACGAGGACGTGTGGTTCCGGCGCGGTCCCTACGACCTGGGACCGCAGGGCAACGCGCGGTGGTTCGAGGAGACCGCGCGGCTCGAGGCCGCCGCCGACGCGTTCGGGGCGACCGGCGAGGTCCTGGAGCTCGCCTGCGGCACGGGCCTGTTCACGCGCAGGCTCGTGCGGAGCGCGACGCGCCTGACCGCGATCGACGTCTCGGCCAGGGTCTTGGAGATCAACCGCCGGCGGGTGGGCGACCCGTCGGTCACCTACGTCCACGGGGACCTGTTCGCGTGGGAGCCGCCGGACGGCCGCCGGTTCGACGCGATCTTCTCGAGCTTCCTGATCTCCCACATCCCGCCGAGCCGGTTCGAGGAGTTCTGGGGGCGGCTCGAGCGCTGGCTCGCGCCCGGTGGCCGTGCCTTCGTCTGCGACGACCTGGAGGGAGGCGAGTCGCGGCCGTCGAACCCGGGTCGCAGCGTGGACGAGGGCCCGCGGTTCCTACACCGCCGCAAGCTCCGCACGGGCCGCGAGTACACGATCGTCAAGGTCTTCTACCGGCCCGAGCGTCTGGCGGCCATGCTCCATCCGCTCGGGTGGGGATCCGAGGTCGGCACCACCGGAGACGAGTTCTTCCACATGACCGCCTGGCCCGAACGCACGCGATGAGCGCTCGCACGTGACGGACGGACCGGTCCGCTGGGGGATCCTCGGCACGGCCGGGATCGCCGAGAGCGCGTTCCTCCCCTCGCTCGCGGAGGCCGGTGGCGGCATCCCGGTCGTGGTCGGCAGCCGCGGCGGGGCGCGCGCCTCCGCCTGGGCCGACGCGCACGGCGTGGCGCGCGGGGTCGAGGGCTACGATCGCGTCCTCGCCGATCCCGAGGTCGAGGCCGTCTACGTCCCGCTGCCCAACGGCCTGCACGCCGAGTGGACGATCGCTGCCCTCGAGGCGGGCAAGGCCGTCTTCTGCGAGAAGCCCCTCTGCGGCACCCCCGAGGAGACCGGGCGGGTCCTCGCCGCGGCGCGCGCGGCCGACGGCCCGCTGTGGGAGGCGTTCGTGTTCCCGTTCCACGAGCAGATCGACCGGATCCGCGAGCTGCTGGGCGACGGCGCGATCGGCGAGGTCCGCGAGATCTCCTCGCGCTTCCATTTCCTGCTCGACGACCCCGACGACGTGCGGTTGCTGGCCGAGCTGTCGGGCGGCTCGATCCAAGACGTCGGCTGCTATCCGATCCGGCTCGCACGACACCTGTTCGAAGCGGAGCCCGACCTCGACGGCGCGATCGCCGACGCCACGTGGACCGACGACGGCATCGATCTGGAGCTGTGGGGTGCGCTGCGGTTCCCCGGCGGCCGGCGCCTCGTCATGTCGAGCGGGTTCCTGAGCGCCTACGACACGTTCACCCGCGTGTTCGGCACGGAGGGGGAACTGCGGATCACGAACCCGTTCCATCCGAAGCCGGGCGACACCTTCTCGGTGGTGAGCGAGGAGGGGGGGAAGACCCACGACGCCGTGCCGGCGGGCGTGCGCTCGTTCACGCCGGCGATCCGCCACGTCCATCGGGTGCTCCGCGGGCTCGAGGCGCCTCGGCATCTCGCCGTCGACGAGGCGATGGGCAACGCGACGGCGATCGCGGCGTTGCTCGCGGCCGCGCGCCGGCCCTGACGGATAGGCTCGGGTCACCATGGCCGCGTACGACCTCCTCCTGCGTGGCGCGCGTGTGGTCGACGGCACGGGGAGCCCGTGGCGCCGCGACGACGTCGGCGTCGCCGGGGACCGGATCGTCGCGGTCGGCCGGCTCGATCCGGCCGACGCGCGCTCGGTGCTCGACGCCGAGGACCGCTACCTCGCGCCAGGGTTCGTCGACATCCACACCCACAGCGACATCGGGATCCTCCAGGACCCGAGCGCGGAGAACATCGTGCGCCAGGGCGTGACGACCCACGTCACCGGCAACTGCGGCGTCTCGCCGGCCCCGGTGGCGGAGGCCACGCGCGCGCTCGCCCAGGAGCAGTTCCCCGACTACGGGCACCCGGTCGCCTACGCCTGGTCCACGTTCGGCGAGTACCTCGCCGCGGTCGAGACCGCCGGGGTGGGCGTGAACGTCGCGCCGCTGATCGGCCACGGCACGGTGCGACTGGCGGTGCTGGGATACGACCAGCGCCGTCCCGAGCCCGGTGAGCTCGAGACGATGCGCGCCCACGTCGAGGAGGCGATGCGCGCGGGGGCCTTCGGCATGTCGACCGGGCTCGTCTACCCGCCCGGATGCTTCGGGGAGGCCGACGAGATCGTCGCGCTCGCCGAGGTCGTCGCGGGCTTCGGCGGCCTGTACGCGAGCCACATCCGCGGCGAGCGGGAGACGGTCGTCGAGGCCGTGACCGAGTGCATCGCGGTCGGCGAGCGGGCGGGGTGCCGCACGCAGATCAGCCACAACGCCCCGAAGTTCGGTGGCGCGCACCTGCTGCCCGACGTGATGGCGCGGTGGGAGGACGCCCGGGCGCGTGGACTCGACGTGGCCGTCGACAACGACGCCCACACCGACCTCGCGTGGGACCTGCGCTACGGCCTGCCGCAGTGGACCCACGAGCTGGCGCCCCCCGACCTGCTGGCGCTGCTGGGGACCGACGACGGCAGGCGGGCGATCGTCGACGAGGTGGTCGCCGACGTCCGTCCGGCCTTCGGGCCGGCCGGCCTGCTCAAGCACGGCGCGTGGGATCGGGTGTGGTTCCTGCCGAACCCCTGGTCGCCCTCGGTGACCGGCAGGACCGTCGCGGAGGTCGCGGCCGAGCGCGGGGTCGACGGCTGGACCGCCTACCTCGACGAGGTCGTCGCGAGCCAGGGCGGCGCGCAGGGCCTGTTCGACTACATCGAGCTCGACGTGATCCACGCGGTCGCGCGCCATCCGATGGTGATGCTCTGCTCCGACGGGTGGGTCCTGCCGCGCGGCGCGAACGTCGCCGACCCGCCGCTGTACATGCCCTGCAGCTACGGCGAGTACCCGGGCATGCTCGAGCGGTTCGTCGTCAGGGACGGGGTGCTCTCGCTCGAGGAGGCGGTGCGGAAGATGACCTCGATGCCGGCGGGACGGATCGGGCTCGCCGATCGCGGGCTGATCGCGCCGGGGATGGCGGCCGACCTCGTCCTGTTCGACCTCGAGCGGGTCCGCGACCGCGCCACGAACCTGTTCCCCCACGACCCGATCACCGAGCACTTCCCGCACGGCTTCCCGCAGGGGATCGACGGCGTGTGGGTCAACGGCGTCCCCGTCGTCGCCGACGGGGAGCCCACGCTCGCGGTGGCGGGCCGCGTGCTGCGCCGTCCCTGAGGGCTCGACCGCCGGCGCCGCCGGGGATAGGCTGCGAGCGCCCATGGGAGGGGGATCGCGATGACGACACAGGGGACGTTCAGCGTCACGGTGCAGGCGCCGCCGGCGACGGTGTGGCCGTGGGTCTCGCAGCTGGAGAAGCACGTCGAGTGGTCGACCAAGGCGTACTCGGTCGAGTGGCTCTCCGGGGAGCCGAACGCGGTCGGCAGCCGGTACCGCTCGTTCGGGTGGGTCCCGGGTGACAAGCACCACGAGAACGAGGGCGAGATCACCGAGCGGGTCGAGCAGGAGCGGTTCGCGCTGCGGGCCGACGACAAGGAGGGCCCGTTCGAGAACAGCTACACGCTGCGCCCGGTGGGGGACGCGACCGAGGTGACGTTCACGCTCGTGTTCCCGCAGATGAAGGGCGCGGTCGCGCTGATCGCCCCGATCCTGTTCGCCACGACCGGCAAGCCCGACATCCGCAAGCGGATGCAGTTGCTCAAGACGAAGGTCGAAGCCGCGGGGTGAGCGAGCCGCCTCCCGGCGAGGACGTCACGCGCGGGACCGAACGGCTCGAGGCGTTCAGCGACGCCGTGATGGCGGTCATCATCACGTTGCTCGCGTTCGGACTGAAGCCTCCGGAGGGCACCTCCTACGCTGCCCTGACGAGCCGGAAGGAGCTGGCGACCTTCGGGGTCTACGTGCTGAGCTTCGTGCTGGTCGCGATCTACTGGAACAACCATCACCACCTCCTGCGCGCCACGACGCGGATCAGCGGCGCGGTGATGTGGGCGAACATGCTGCTCCTGTTCTGGCTCTCGCTCGTCCCGGTCGCGACCCAGTGGTTCCGGACGCCGGGGGATCAGTCGACGCCGGTCGCGGCGTTCGGCGTCGTCGAGCTCGGGGCGGCCGTCGCGTACGGGGCGCTCGTCCGATCCATCATCCGCGCGAACGGACGCGCGTCGCTGGTCGGTGTGGCGATCGGGTCGGACCGCAAGGGCTATGCGTCGATCGCCCTGTACGCGGCCGGCATCGCGTTCGCGAGCGTCGAGGTGTGGGTCTCGTGGGCCCTATACGCGATCGTCGCGGTGATCTGGCTCGTTCCCGACCGCCGGATCGCGCGAGCGGCGGCCGGGGACGACCGAGGGCGCGCGGGCCGCTAGGGCTTCTCTCCCGGCAGGAGGTCGCGGTCGGACTCGTGCCACGCGGGGCTGTCGCCCGCGGTCTTCACGTTGAAGCCGTAGTCGAACACGAGCGACCCGCCGATCGTGCCGCCGACGAAGGTGAGCAGCGCGGCGAGTATCGTGAGGATCGCGACCAGGGTCGGCGTGGACGGCTCGTGGTAGGAGCCGAGCCGCACGATGATGTCGATCAGGACGAGCGCGGTGACCGTCAGCATCGTGACCGCGTGGGCGTTGGCCGTGCGTCGCGCCTGCGTGCCCTTGGGCGTGGACTTCAGCCAGTCCATGAAGCCGGTGAGGGCGGCGCCCAGCGAGACGACCCCCCCGCCGATCAGCACGAAGGTCCCCGCACGGTAGAACTCCCGGGTCCATCCGTGGCCGGACCCGCCGATCCAGGACAAGACGTCGAGGCCGGCCGCCAGCACGTACGCGCCGACCGGGACGTCGGTGAGCGGGGGATGGAACGGCTTGCCGCTGAACCCCCGCAACCCCATGAACTTCCGGCCCTTGATCGTGAGCGAGGGACGGAACGAGAACCGAGCCATCGAGACCTCCTTCGCGGCGGCGAGGGGATGACCGTACCCCGTCCGTGGTGCCGACGGCCAGAAGAGCCGGTCAAGGTTCCTGGGCGGGATGCCGAGACGTGATGCATGAGCGCTGCGCCCCGCGACGACCACCGCCTGCTCGTGCTCCCCGAGGCCGAAGAGGAGAGCCACTTCCTGCGCGGGCTCGGTGTCGCGATCGCGCTCAGCATCCCGATGTGGGCGGGGATCGCCGCCGCCGTGCGCGCCGTGCTCCGCTGAGTCGCTACGGTTCGGACGGCACCCCCACCGCGACGCCGCCGCGCTCGTCGGCCGCGATCGCCGCGCGGAGCAGGAACGAGGCCGCCACCCCCGCCAGCACGAAGCCGAACCCGACGATCTGCATCGCGTGCGGTACGGAGGGACCGCGCGCCAGGATCGCCGCCCCCGCGATCCCGAGCACGTACGTGGCCTCCTGCGCGGCTTCGACCGTCGCGATGATCCGTCCGCGGAACGCGTCGGGCGTGCGCTCCTGGAGCAGGCTCTCGTAGGAGACGTTCGTGACGCCGCTCATCACCCCGGCGACGAACCACAACGCGACGATCGCGGCCAACGAGGTGGACCCGCCTCCGACGACCACGCACGCTCCCACCGCCGCGATCGTCACAGGTATCAGGCGCTCGCGCGGGACCCGGTCGATCAGCAGCGGGCTCGCGAGCGAGCCGGCCAGCATCCCCGATCCCCACGCCGTCGTCAGCGTCGCCAGGATCGCGGCGCGCGCGGAGGCGAGCCCGGTGCCCGGCGCGAGGACCTCGCGGACGAACACGATCTGCAGCGTCCCCTGCGCGCCCGAGACGCCGATCGCGAGCACCATCGTGGTCAAGATCGCGACCGCGATCGGGGAGCGCCGCAGCTGGCGGGCGCCGTCGCGGAGGTCACGAGCGAGCGCCAGCGGTGTCGGCCGGTCCTGGCGCGGCTCGACCGGCCGGCGGAACCGGGCGGCGCCCAGCAGCGTCGCGGACG
>JBLMXP010000105.1:0-2952 GCA_050257835.1 Planctomycetaceae bacterium
GCCCCGAGCGAAGCGTCCCGTCGTAGTTCGCGGCGGCGTCGATCCAGGTCTGCCCCTCGGCGATCGTGGCGCGGCCGCTGTAGCCGGTGCCCTTGCCGACGACGACGCCGATCAGCAGCAGGACGAACGCCCAGTGGAACACGAGGCTTCCCACCTCGCGGAGCGTCCCCTTCTCGGCGGCGACCGCCATCCCCGAGCCGTCGACCGCCACCCGGAAGCGCTTGCGCCTGAGCGCGGGGACGGCGGCCGCGATCGCCGCCGCGGGCTCGCCCGGCACGGTCCGGCGCACGTACAGGGGGAACGCGTCGAGCTCGCGCGCCTGGATCGGGCGCTGGCGGATCGCCCGGATCGCGGCGCGCGAACGCGGGAGCAGGCACGCCACCAGCGAGGTGAACAGCAGCACCACGATCAGCGAGAACCACCACGACCCGAACACGTCGAACATGCCGGTCCGCAGCCAGACCTCGCCCCAGAAGGGATGGTCGGTGAGGTACTGCTCGACCTTCACCGGGCTGTTGGGGAACTGCGGGATCAGCGAGCCCGCCGCGGAGGCGACCGCGAGCATCAGGAGCAGCACGAGGGCCGTGCGCATCGACCGCAGCGTCCGCCAGACCAGGGCGAGCGAGCGCCCGAGCGTGATCCGGCCGGAGGACGGGGAGGACGACATGCGGCAGCAGCGATGCTACCCCTCCCGCGATCGGTGGACCTCTGGGCGCCGGAGGCGGAGCCCTACAGGAAGGTCGTCCCGCCGCTGAACGGACGCATCAGCACGCGGGTGAACGTGCCGGTCATCAGCAGCACCCCGACGAGGATCAGCAGCGCTCCCGACACGAGCGCGATCGCCTTGTAGTGGCGCCGGAACCACGCGAACGTGCTGGTGAGCTTCATCACACCCAGGCCGATCACCACGAACGGCACCGCGAGCCCCAGCGAGTAGAAGACCATCAGCAGGGCGGCGCGTCCCGCGCTCTGCGTCGAGGCGATCCCGATGATCCCGCTCAGGACCGGTCCCAGGCACGGCGTCCACCCGGCCGCGAAGGCCATGCCGAGCGGGAAGGCGCCCGCCACGCCCGGGTTCACCTTCTCCAGGAAGGGGCGACGCTCCGTGTAGATCGCCATCGGGCCGCGCTGGTAGGCGTACAGGATCATGACGACCCCGAACACCACGACGATCGCGCCCATCACGAACTGACCGGTCGAGCCGCGGAACAGCCGGACGAAGGTCGAGGAGAAGGCGCCGAACAGCGTGAACACGAGCGTGAACCCGCCGACGAACAGCGCCATCGGCAACAGGCGCGTCCTCGTGGTCGTCGTGGCGACCACGCCCGAGGCGGACTCCCCCGCGATGAACGACAGGTAGCCGGGCATCAGCGGGAAGCAGCACGGGCTCGCGAACGACACGAACCCCGCCACGAACGCGAGCGCGGGGGCCCACCACGAGGTGAGCGACTGGGTGACGGTGGCGAGCACGGACTGCCTTCCCGGTGGCGGCGTTCGAGGCGAGTATAGGGAGGGGTCGCATCCCCGCCCGGCACCATCCGGCCCTTCCTCGGCGGGTCGGCCTGCCGTCCGTGGCGGTGCCTGGCGGGGCGGGAGGCTGTTGTTATGATGCGCCGGTCCTCGGAACGGAAGAGCGGATGAGCCAGATCGACGTCGCCAGCACCACCGCGATCCAGGGTCGCGGCGCGGACCGCCGAGCCCGCGTGGAAGCCTTCGTCAGGGACTTCGAATGGACGTGGACCAACGCCGTGCCGTTCGCGTTCACGCTGGTGTTCTTCCTGCTGATCACGTCCGCGGTGATGCCCTCGTTCTGGATGTATTACGCCGAGCAGCAGCTCGGCTGGGGCGGACCGACGGACCTGGTCGGGTTCCTGCAGGCCTTCCCGAGCCAGCCGCTCGGCAAGGAGACCCTGCTGATGATCCGCGACGCGATCGCGATGGGCATGACCACCGGACCGATCATCACGGTGCTGGTCGTGTCGGCCGCGCTGCAGAACTGGCGCAAGCGCCTGCGCGGCGGCGCCGGCGAGGCCAGGCCCTCGGGCGGGTACCGGTAGTCCGATGCCGTTCACGAAGACCGAGGTGAACATCCACGACGACTACGTCGTGGAGACCGTCGACGCCGCGTGGCTCGCCCAGGGGGTCAAGTCGCCCAAGCACCTGATGCTCGACCCCGACAACTGCATCCTGTGCCGGGCCTGCGAGGACGTCTGCCCCTGGAACTGCATCTGGATGATGTCCCCGGGCATCGTCGAGGGCGCCGGCGAGGACTCGGTGGGCGCGGAGGTCGAGGGCGCCACCGCGATCTTCGTGGTCGACGACAACGCCTGCACCCGCTGCTCCGTGTGCGTGGAGCGGTGCCCGACCGACACCCTGTACTATGCGCGACTGCCCGAGTCCGCGGGCGGTCGTCGCGCGATGGCCGAAGTTCCGGCGTCGCAGGCAGCACCGGAGCCGTAGGGACGCAAGAGCCGAGGTCGTAGCGAGCAGAGCCCTCGAGGCGCGAGAAGAGGGGGAACGTGGCGAAGATCAAACTGCCGTCGCCGAGCGAGGGGTTCGATCGGCTGCGCGACACCGAGGTCTGGAAGTCGATCTTCCGGCCCGGTTCGATCTACCGAAGGGGCTACAAGGACACGTCGCGCGACCGCGCCCTCGCGACGATGAACAACGTCCTGTACCACCTGCACCCCACGAAGGTGAAACGCCACGGGCTGAAGCTGACCTACACGTTCTGCCTGGGCGGACTCTCGTTCTTCCTGTTCATCCTGCTCACGGTCACCGGCATCTTCCTGATGTTCTTCTACCGGCCGATGGCCGACATCGGCGGCGCCCAGGCCTACACCGACATGGAGGCGATCCGCACGTCGGTGTTCATGGGCGACCTGATGCGGAACCTGCATCGGTGGGGCGCCCACCTGATGGTCTTCTCCGTGACGCTGCACATGGCGCGCG
>JBLMXP010000106.1:0-12276 GCA_050257835.1 Planctomycetaceae bacterium
GATCTCCACGAGGGCTCCTTCGCCGGAGGACCCGAGCGCGCGGCCGGCGGCGCGACGCACCCGAGGGTCCGCGTCCGCCAGCGCGCGGACCGCCGGCGCCCGCGCCCGTTCGGGTGCCGCCGCGGCGAGTCGCTCGAGCGCGGCGGCGCGGACGTCTGCCGACCGATCGTCCAAGAGCCCCTCGATCAGATCGGCGGCCTCCTCGCCCGACGCGCCCGAGAGCTGGTCGAGTGCGACGGCGCGGACGTGTTCGTCGTCGTCTCCGAGGAGCTGCACGAGCCTGGGCTTCGCCTGCTCGACCGCCGATCCGAGCGACCGAGCGGAGGCCGCCGCGGCCACCTCCGTGTCCTCGTCGTCGATCGCGCGCTGGAGCGCCGCCCGTTGCGTCGGATCCGACGCGTCGAGCGCGCGGACGGCGGCGAGCCGGACGATCGGGTCGGGATCGTCCACCCCGCGGATCACGGCGACAGCCGCGGGTCCGTCGACGAGCGCCTCGGCGAACCGGTAGGCGAGCCGGCGCATCCGAACGTCGTCCGACCCCATGGAGTTCCCCAGCACCCGCCCGGCCTCCGCATCGACCTGCAGCGGCATCGGGGTCCAGGTGGTGGGCTTGTCGAAGACCTGTGGACGGCCCGCGCGAAGCGCCTCGACGAGCGCATCGACGTAGGAGCGACGGATCGCGGAGGCCGCGACCAGCGTCAACATCGACGCGACGAGTCCGATCGCCGCGAACGCTCGCGGGGACAACACGTCTTGTCCGACGAGCGCCACCACTCCCGCGATCGCGGTGCCGGCCTGGGCAGGGCCTCCGTTCAGGAACGCCCGCACCTGGTCGCGCCGGTCGTCGGGCACGACGTTGACCAGCGTCTCCCAGGCCGGCGAGGCCACCCCCTGCAGCCAGATGCCGGTCGAGATCCGCAGCGCGACGAGCGTGACGAAGCCAGACTCGACCAGCAGGATGCCGAACGATCCGGTGTAGAGCGTCGGCAGGACGAGGATCATGACGGCCACGCCGAACCACGCGAAGAGGCGGTTCGTCAGCAGGATCGAGATGAGGAACGCGACCCCCGTGATCACCGCCCAAACGAGACCGAAGAAGCCGGCGAGCGCATCCGCATCGGGGAACCTGGCCGTGGCGACCGTCGCGAACGGCAGGAACAGCGAGTAGAAGAGCACCGAGAAGAGCACGGCGGCAGCGGCCATCGCGACGAGCAGCCGGCTCCGGCGCACGTAGCCGAGCCCGGCCATGAGGTCGCCGAGCGCCGACGCGGATCGCGGCCTCCGGGTCGGGCCCTCAGCCGCCGCGCTCGGCCCCAGCACGAGCCGACACAAGACGAACGCGACCGCGAGGCACCCCGCCCACGCGAGCAGCAGGTTCTCGGCGCCGACGAGCGCGACGAGTGGGCGCGTCAGCAGGCCGCCGACGACCGATCCCAGGATGCCGCCGGCCCCGAAGATCGGGAACAGGCGCTTGGCCTGGTGGGTGTCCACGACCGTGCCGGCCGCGCCCCACAGCCCGATCGCCTGGGCGAGCATCGCGAACGCGACCGTGATCCACATCACCGGGTAGATCCACGAGACCTGCGTCGCCACGACCGCTCGCTCCGCCAGGATCACGAGGGCGAGCAGGACCGGCGACCAGATGTAGATCACCCGGTGGGGCACCCTGCCGAGGATCGTGGTGAGAGCCAGCATCCCCACCAACGTCGACGCTGCCTGCGCCAGGTACATCAGCGGGAGCGCGTGGGTCCCGATCCGGTCGAAGAACAGCGCGTCGATCCCGCTCTCCCCGATCGCGATCCCCGCCATCGACACGAACATCGTGGCCACGAGCAGCGCCACGCTCCGGCCCTCGCCGCTGCGGATGCCGATCGCCCGCGACGCGACGTTCACGTGGGCGGCCTACCGGATCGTGGTAGGGAACGGCGTGACGGGGAGCACGAACGCGTCGATCGGATGGCCTTTGAGCGATAGGTGGCGCCGCTCGAGCGCGGCCGTCTCGAGGGACGCGCCGTCGGCGGTCGCGCCTGTGATGAGGATCTCGCCCGCCGCGGCCTGTGAGGTGAGGTGGGCGGCGACGTTCATCGGGTCACCGAGCGCCGTGAAGTCCTGGGCGTCGTGGGTGCCGACCATCCCGACGAAGGCGGTGCCCGTGTGCACGCCTGCCCCGATCGGGATCCAGGGGCCCTCGGGCGTGCCGTAGCCGGCCGCGTGGAAGAGCGCCCGCGCACCCTCGATCGCCTTGATCGCGTGGTCGGGGCCGGTCATCAGGGGGATGAAGAGCCCCACCACCTCGTCGCCGACGAACTTCTCGATGATCGCATCGTGCTCGATCAGCTCGTCGCTGGACGCCTTGTAGAAGCGGTCCATCAACCGCGTGAACTCGAGCACCGACATCTGTCGCGCGATCTTGCTGGAGCCCCGGACGTCGGCGAACAGCATCGACAGCTCGATCTCGGCTCCACGGACGTCCTCGCGTCCAGGGGGAGCGGGGCACATCGCGGCGTGACCCTCCAGGCCTTTGAAGCAGCGGCCGCAGATCTTCGGGTACTTCGCCCACGGCGCGAACCCGTACGGCTTCAGGAGCTTCGCGCCTGGCCCACGGAACGGGGCTTTGCACAGACGACAGCGAGGGCTCGACGGGAGCAACCGCAGCGGGCTCCGTTCCTGCAGGTGCGGGTGCGTCCCGCTGAGGAAGTCGTGCCACTCCTCCTCGGGGGTCGCGTAGTCGCGCATCAACCCAGGGTAGCCCGCCTCCCAGCGAGCTCGCTAGACGGGGTGTCAGACGGTGCGGGCGAGCCACAGGCGCGGCTCTTCGAGCTCGGGCAGCGACGGCATCGCCTCGGCGGAGTCCCACATCCGGGCAAGGGTCGCCTCGTCGGTGAGCTCGACGACCGTGTCGCAGAACCGGCGGCCGGTCTCGTACTGCTCGCGCTTCATCTCGATCCCGAGGAGGCGCTCGTACACAGGGTCGGCTTGCTCAGTCTCGCGGTAGCGGCGCATCGCCTCGGTGATCCGCGGGTAGGAGCCGAGCAGGTGGGCGCTGACGCCGTGCATCACGTGGTCGCCGTAGCCCTCGGCCGCCGCCATGAACGACTGGATCCGTCCGAGCTTGATCCGCTGCTCGTCGTCCAGGACCGTGCCGAACAGGCCCTCGTCGCCGTCCTCGCCGCCGAGCGCCCGCTGCAGCGCCTCGGGGTCCGAGGGGTCGAGCGCCGCGAAGCGCTCCTGGATCGCGGCGACGTCGATCGTCATCGTCTGCAGGAAGTCGTCGACCACCTCGACGAAGCGGTCGCGGGCCCACGGCCGGGCGAATTCGAAGCGGTGGGTCACCTCGTGCAGGGCGACGTAGGTGCGGAACTCGCGCGGGTCGAGCGACCAGTCCTTCTCGAACGCGGCGATGTTCGGCACCACGAACAGCAGGCCCGGTTGGCCCTCGCGGGGCACGGCGACGTCGTACTGGCCGAGCACGTGCTGGGCGAGGAACCCGAGCACCTGTCCGACCTGCGAGCCCTGCAGGAGCGGTCCGAGCTGGGCGAACATCGCGCCCATCGGGCCCATCTCGGCGGGCAGCTGCTCGCGCATCGCGCGGTCGAGGGCCTCGCCCATCCGGCGGGCGGCCGGCTCGAGCAGGCCCTGGAGCGAGCCCGTGTTCGCCGTGACCCACTCCGCGCGGCGGATCGGCTTGACCTCGGCCACGTCGGACGGCGCCTCGAGCCCGGTGAACGACGCCACCTGGAGCTCGGCCACGCGGACCGCGTCCTCGAGTTGGTGGCGGTCCTCGTCGGTCGGCTCGGGGTCGGGTCCGGCTTCGACGGCGCTCGCGATCCCGACCTGACGGGCCAGCTCCCAGTTCACCGGCCCGCTCGACGACGCCATCACGCGTTGCAGCTCGCGGAACAGGGGCGCGTCGCGGAGCGCGTCGGGATCCATCCCGAACGGGAAGCCGGGGGGCATGTCCATGCAGGCCAGCCTACGACCTCGCCGCGCTACGATGGCCGCCGTGTCAGCCCCCGACCGCACGCTCGTCCTGGTCACGGACGCGCCACTCTCGCTCGATCGGGCCTACGGGTTCGTCGCCGACCCGGGCGCCGGCGGCATCTGCGTGTTCGTCGGGACCGTGCGCGACCACAGCGACGGAGGCGGCGAGGTCACCGGGCTCACCTACGAGGCCTGGGACGAGCTGGCCGCCACGCGCCTGTCCGAGCTGGCCCAGGAGCTGCACGCGACCTGGCCGCTGCGCAAGGTGGCGTTGCTGCATCGCACCGGCGCGCTCGCGATCGGGGAGGCGAGCGTGATCGTGGCCGTCTCCTCCGCCCACCGCGCCGAGGCTTTCGAGGCGTGCCGGCACGGGATCGACCAGCTGAAGGTCGACGTGCCGATCTGGAAGAAGGAGTCGTTCACCACCGGCGACGCCGAGTGGGTGATGGGGGCCTAGTGGGCCGCGACCTCGCGATCGACCTCGGCACGGCGAACACGCTCGTCTACCGGCAGGGCGAGGGGATCGTCCTGACCGAGCCCACGATGGTGGCGCTCCGCGAGGACGACGGCGAGGTCGTCGCGATCGGCGAGGACGCCTGGGACCTGATCGGGACCGACTCGGGCAACGTGATCGGCCTGCGGCCCCTCCGCGCCGGGACGATCACCGAGTTCGAGGTCACGCAGATGTTCCTCGAGCGCGTGATCCGGCGCGCGGGCGGGTCGCGCCTGCAGCGCCCGCGCGTGCTGATCTGCATCCCCGCGGAGAGCTCCGAGGTCGAGAAGCGCGCGATCGAAGAGGCGGTGTCGAACGCCGGCGGCAAGGGCGTCACCCTGGTGGAGGAATCGCTCGCGGCCGCGATCGGCGCCGGTCTGCCCGTGCACGAGCCGATCGGCAACCTCGTCGTCGACGTGGGGGGCGCGCGCTCGGAGATGGCGGTGGTCTCGATGGGCGGGGTCGTGTCGGGCCATGCCGTGCGTGTCGGCGGGTTCGACGTCGTCGCCGCGTTCCAGGAGCACCTGCGCAAGGAGTACGGGGTCGCGATCGGCGAACGCTCGGCCGAGGAGATCAAGCTCGCGATCGGCTCGGCGTTTCCCTCGGGCGCCGGCCGCGCGGCGCTGGTGCTCGGCCGGGAGCTGGCGAGCGGCAACACGGTCGAGGTGAAGGTCGACGAGGACGAGGTTCGCCAGGCGATGTCCGTGCCGGTGGGCAAGATCGTGGCGGCGGCCCGACGCACCCTGGCCGAGGCCCCGCCCGAGCTCACGCACGACGTGCTGGAGACCGGGATGTTCCTGACCGGCGGCGGGGCCCTGCTGAAGGGGCTCGACCTCTTGCTCGCGCAGGAGTGCGAGGTGCCGGTGCACCTGACCGAGCGGCCGCTGCAGACGGTGATCGTGGGCGCCGGGCACATGCTGGAGCATCTCGAGGACTACCGGGCGGCGTTCCAGCTGGTGCGGCGGCGATGAGCGGGAAGGTCGGGCGGTGACGTTCTCGATCGTGGGGTTCGATCCGGCCAGCGGCGACCTCGGCGTGGCGGTCGCCTCGAAGTTCCCGGCGGTCGGCGCCGTGGTGCCCTACGCGAAGGCCGGCGTCGGCGCGATCGCGACCCAGGCGTGGTGCAACGTCTCGTTCGGTCCCGACGGCCTGCGGCTGATGGGCCAGGGGATGAGCGCCGCCGAGGCGCTCGACGCGGTCCTGGAGGCCGACGAGGGCCGCGACGACCGGCAGGTCGGCTTCGTCGACGCCACGGGCGGCGCGGCCACCTTCACCGGCGCGAAGTGCGTCGAGTGGGCGGGCGGCGCCACGGGGGAGCACGTCGCCGCGCAGGGCAACATCCTGCAGGCGGCGGCTGTGGTCGACGCGATGCTCGCCGCCTACGAGGCCACGGAGGGCGACCTGTGCGACCGGCTGCTCGCGTCGCTGCTCGCGGGCGACGCCGCGGGCGGCGACCGGCGCGGGAAGCAGTCGGCGGCGCTGCTGGTCGTCCGGGCCGGCGCCGGCTACGAGGGCGGCAACGACCGCTACATCGACGTCCGGGTCGACGACCACGACGAGGCGCCGCAGGAGCTGGCGCGCGTCTTCCGGGTCTGGGACGAGACGATGCTCGTTCGCCACGACCCCCTGCTCGTGTCGACCCCCGAGCTGGTGGGCGAGCTGCAGCGCCGTCTGACGCAGCTGAAGTACTTCGACGGCGCGCCGACGGGCGTCTACGACGAGGCCACGCGCGCCGCGCTCGCGGACTGGGCGGGCTGGCAGAACCTCGAGCTGCGCCTGCGCGAGGACGAGCTGATCTCGCGCCAGCTCGTGTTCGAGCTCCGCGACCTTACGCCCGAGATCGCCGAGCGGGCGCCGGAGGTCGAGGCCGGCCCCTAAGGCCCGGGGCTCGCGCCGCCGTTGGACGCGGCGTTGCCGATCAGGTGGAACAGCAACGAGAACCCGATGTACACGGAGCCCGCGAGCACGACCGCCCCGACGATCACCATGATCAGGAGCCCCAGCAACCCTGTGACACGGGTCTGCCAGTCGGTGCGCACCGAACCCACCGGCACGTAGCCGGATCCGGGGGCGGGCGCGCTGGCGGCGCTCGCGCCCGCGCCCGAGAACGCGGCCCCGTCGGATCCTTCGACGTCGACGTCGGCGCGCAGGGTGACGAAGTAGACGGCGGCCCCGACGGCCGCGGCGACGAGCAGCACGAGCAGGTACGGCATGGACGCCTCCTTCGCGGGCGAGCGTACCCCCTTCGAACCGTCACATGTGGAGGCGGGGGGAGCCGTCTTCCGCCCGTACCATGAGGCCCGATGGCACGCTCACCCCGCCGGCTCGCGCTGATCGTGGCCGGCGCGGTCCTCGCGGCGCTCCTTGTCGCGGCGGCGTGGGTGCCGATCCCCTACTACGCGATCGGCCCCGGCCCCACCCGCAACGTCTTGCCGTACATCCGGTTCGAGGGGCCGCCCCGCTACGACACCAGCGGCAGCATGTCGATGACGACCGTCCGCTACTACCAGGTGACCCCGCTGCAGGCGCTCGGCAACTGGCTCGACCCGAACTGGGCCGTGGTCAACCAGGACGTCCTGTACCCGGGGGGCACCACGGTCCAGCAGGACCAGACCCGCGCGGTCTCGGACATGGACCAGAGCAAGATCGACGCGACCTACGTCGTGCTCTCGCGCCTCACGAGATATCCGAAGGACCACGGCCCCGGGGTGCTCGTCGAGGGCACGGCCGAGGGATGCCCCGCCTACGGGCACCTGTTCGCGGGCGACGTGATCACCGAGATCGACGGCACGACGATCGCGTCGCGGGCCCAGGCGGTGAAGATCTTGAACGCCGCCGACGCGAGCCAGCCACTGCGCTTCACCCTGGACGTCGACGGCAAGACCGAGCACGCGACCTTCACGAAGGCCGCCTGCGGAGCGAACGGAGAGGCGCTCGTCGGGGTGGTCCTGATCCCGAACTTCCCGTTCCCGGTGCAGATCGCCAGCGGCGACGTCGGGGGCCCCTCGGCCGGCCTGATGTACGCGCTGGGGCTGTACGAGCTGATGACGCCCGGCGACCTGACCGGCGGGCGAGCGATCGCGGGAACCGGCACGATCGGCCTGGACGGCACCGTCGGTCCGATCGGCGGGATCCGCGACAAGGTGGTCGGAGCCGAGCAGGCCGGCGCGACCCTCTTCCTGGTTCCCAAGCAGAACATGGGCGAGCTGCAGGGCGTCGACACGGGCGGGATGCGCCTGGTGTCGGTGGGTTCCTTCGACGAGGCGCTGCAGGCGTTACGGGGGGCATCCACGCCGGGGTGACGTAGGCTTGGGCGGCGCGCCGCCCGTCGCGCAGAGGCCCGAGGGAGGGCACGGTTTGTCGACGATCCGGATCGGAGCACGTCCGCGGCGCTGGCCGCTGATCGTCGTCGGCACGATCGTCCTGCTCGCGATCGTGTTCACCGCGCTGTCCGGCTTCGTGATCGACCTGCTCTGGTACCGCGAGATCGGCCAGCGCGGTGTCTTCCTCACCACCCTGTGGACGAAGGCCTTCCTCGCGGTGACGTTCGGCGTGCTGTTCACCGTGCTCCTGTACGTGAACCTGCTGATCGCGCGGCGGCTTCGCCCCACGACGCGGGCGCTCACGCCCGACCAGGAGGTCCTGGAGCGGATCCGCGACCTCTCGGAGCCGTTCCTGCGGTGGATGATCCCGCTCGGCGCCGTGCTGCTCGGCCTGCTGGTGGGCCTCGGGGTGATGAGCCGGTGGCAGACCTTCCTGTTGTGGCGGAACTCCTCGGGCGTCACATTCGGGTACACCGAGCCGCAGTTCGATCGCGACGCCGCGTTCTACGTGTTCACGCTGCCGTGGCTGCGGTTCCTCCAGGGCTGGCTCTTCTCGGCGCTCGTCGGCGTCACGGTCCTCGCGGCGCTGGCGCACGTGCTGTGGGGCGGGATCCGGCCGCAGGCGCCGCTGTTCGCCGACAAGGCCACGCCGGCGGCGCGCGCACACCTGTCCGTGCTGCTGGGTCTGATCATGCTCGTCAAGGCGTGGGGCTACTACCTCGGCCGGTTCGACCTGCTGACGTCGAGCCGCGGGGTCGTCCAGGGCGCCTCCTACACCGACGTGCACGCCCAGTTGCCGGCGCTCAACTTCCTCGCGATCGTGGCGGTGATCTGCGCGATCTTGTTCTTCCTCAACATCCGGCTGCGGCAATGGAGCCTGCCGGTGATCGCCGTGGGCCTGCTCGCGCTCGTGTCGGTGCTGCTCGGCGCGATCTACCCCGCGTTCGTCCAATCCTTCCGGGTCAAGCCGAACGAGCAGGCGTACGAGACGCCGTACATCGATCGCAATATCGCGGCGACCCGCACCGCCTTCGGGCTCGACAAGATCCAGGAGCAGCAGCGCGACCCCGCCGGGCCCCTCACCGCGAAACAGATCGCGGACAACAAGGCCACCGTGTCGAACATCCGCCTGTGGCGCGGCGTCCCGATCCTGCAGGAGAACTTCCAGAACCTGCAGCGCTACCGCCAGTACTACGACTTCAACGACGTCGACGTGGACCGTTACCCGATCAACGGCAAGGAGCGGGTGCTGATGATCGCCGCGAGGGAGATCCACCAGGACGGGCTGACGCCCTCGGCGCAGACCTGGCAGAACATGCACCTCGCCTACACGCACGGCTACGGCGCGGTCGCCGCCGAGGTCAACACGGCCGGCGCCCAGGGCCAGCCGGTGTTCACGCTGCAGAACCTGCCCCCCGTGGGTGAGCCCTCGCTGAGCGAGCAGCGGATCTACTACGGCGAGAGCAACGACGTCCCCTACGTCGTCACAGGAACCACGACGAACGAGCTCGACTACCAGGGCTCGCCCGAGAGCACGCCCTACACGGGCGGCGGCGGCATCCCGATCGGGAACATCTTCACGCGCGCGCTGTTCGCGTGGAACTTCAAGGACTACAACCTGCTCGTCTCCGGCGCGATCACCGGCGACAGCAGGATCTTGATCAATCGCGACATCCAGACCCGCGTCCAGAAGGCCGTGCCGTTCCTCGGGTTCGACAGCGACCCGTACTTCGCCGTGGTCGGCGGGGAGCCGACGTGGATCTGGGACGCGTACACGTACACGAACCAGTTCCCGTACTCGCAGAGCGTGAACGTCGCGGACGCGACCGATGGGCTGCTCGCGGGCACCGTGAACTACCTCCGCAACGCGGTGAAGGTCGAGGTGAACGCCTACACGGGCCAGATCACCTACTACGCGGACCTGAGCGAGCCGATCGTGCAGGTGTGGAACCGCGCCTTCCCGGGCCTGTTCACCGATATCAACCAGGCTCCGACCGACCTGGTCGCGCATTTCCGCTACCCGGAGAACCTCCTCCAGGTCCAGGCCTACCAGTACGCGAACTACCACGTGACCAACGCGACGGCCTTCTACCAGAAGCGGGACTTCTGGCAGATCCCCGAGGACCCGACGCGCTCGAGCGCGGAGGTCGCCGCGGCGAACCCGAAGCTCCGCCCCTACTACCAGCTGATCCGTCTGCCGGGGGAGAGCACGGAGCAGTTCCAGCTCGTGCTCCCGTTCGTGCCGCAGGATCGCCAGAACATGGTCGGGTGGATGGCCGCCTCCTCCGACCCCGGCCACTACGGCGACATCACCGTGTACCGGTTCCCCGAGGGCCGCAACATCGACGGCCCGTCGCAGGTGTTCGCGCGGATCAACCAGGATCCGCAGTTCTCGGCGCAGCGGACCCTGCTCGACCAGGCCGGCTCGACGGTGCTCTTCGGCGACTTCCTGGTGATCCCGATCGACGACTCGTTCCTGTACGTGGAACCCGTCTACGTGCGGTCGAACCAGACCGCGTCGATCCCCGAGCTCCTCACGGTCGCGATCGTGAACGGCAGCGGGGGCAACGTCGTGCTCGCCAACAACCTGCAGACCGCCCTCCAGGAGGCCGTCCAGGGGCAGATCGGGGGCGGCGGCGGTCAGCAGGCTGGCGGCGGCGGATCGGTCGACCAGCGTGTGCAGCGCCTGCTGGCCGAGGCGGCGACCCATTTCCAGAACGCCCAGACCGCGCTCACGAACGGCGACCTCGGCACCTACCAGACCGAGATCGAAGCCGCGCAGCAGGCCGTGGCGCAGGCCCAGCAGCTGCTCGGCACGGGCGGCGGCGGGTCCGGAACCGGCGCCTCGCCGTCGGCTCCGCCGTCGTCTCCGGCCACCGCGCCGCCGACCGTGGCCCCGTCGGCCGCGGCGTCGGCGAGCCCGTCGGCCTGACGGCTCAGCCTTCCGGCAGGCGGTAGCCGGCGGTTCCCTCGAGGTCGGCGACGTCCATCTGGGCCTTCTGCAGGCGGCCGCTGTAGTCCCAGTTCATCGCCTGCCAGCGCGTGAACTGGTCCAGGACCCAGACCCCGGACTGGCGCGAGCCGTTCCCGCTCTTGCCGTTGCCGCCGAATGGCAGGTGCGCCTCGGCGCCGCTCGTCGAGTTGTTCACGCTCACCATCCCCGCCGTCACGCGCTGGCGGAAACGGAACGCGTGCAGCGGATCGGTCGTGTAGATCGACGACGAGAGCCCGTAGCCGTGGCCGTTGGCGAGCGCGATCGCCTCGTCGAAGGTCTCGAACGTGGCCACGCCGACGATCGGCCCGAACGTCTCGGTCGTGGCGAGGTCGTCGTCGGCGCGGACGCCGTCGACGATCGTCGGGTGGTAGAACAGGCCGGCCCCCGGGTCCCCGACGAACCCGTCGCGTGGGTGCTCGGCCGTGATCCGTCCGGTCGCGCTCGAACCGAGCACGGTGTGGTGGTCGCGGATCAGCCCGAGCCATCCCTCGAAGCGCTCGGCGAACCGCGCGTCGATCATCGGCCCGTACAGGACGTCGGCGGTCGGGTCGCCGATCGGCGCCTCCTCGACCGCCTTCGCGAACCGCGCGACGAAGTCGTCGTGGACGTCGGCGTGGACGATCGCGGTGCCGAGCGACGTGCACCGCTGCCCGGCCGTCCCGAACCCGCTGAAGAGCGCGCCCTCCACCGCGAGGTCGAGGTCGGCGTCGGGCATCACCACGAGCGGGTTCTTCCCGCCGAGCTCCAGGCACGGCGTCTGCAGGTGCCGGCCGCAGAGCTCGCCGATCCTGCGACCGACGTCGGTGGACCCGGTGAACCCCACCTTGTCGACGACGCCCTCATCGAGGGCTCGCTCGAGCCCGGCGAAGGTGTCGGCGCCGTCGGCGAGCACGAGCTGGAACACGCCCTCGGGGAACCCGGCGTGCAGGAACAACTGCGCGAACGCCTCGGCGGTGGCCGGCGCGTACTCGGCGGGCTTCCACACCACGGTGTTGCCGCAGAGCAGCGCGGGCACGAGGTACCACGACGGCACCGCCACCGGGAAGTTGCCCGCCGTCACGATCGCCGCGACCCCGACGGGCACGCGGAACGTGAATAGCTGCTTGTCGGGCATCTCGCTCGGCACGGTCATCCCGTACAGGCGCCGGCCCTCGCCGAGGAAGAACGTGCAGGTGTCGATCACCTCCTGCACCTCGCCCAGCGACTCCTTGATCGGCTTGCCGACCTCGCGCGTGACGATCCGCGCGAGCGCCTCCTTGTTCTCCTCAACCAGCCGGCCGAGCTGCTGGATCGCGCGGCCCCGGACGGGCGCCGGCACCGCGCCCCAGACGGGGTGCGCGGCCTTCGCGAGGCGGGCGGCCCTGAGGAGGGTGGAGTCGTCGCCCAGGCGTGCCTCGGCCACGACGTCGTCCAGGCGCGCGGGGTTGGCGATCGTGCGGACGCCGCCCGGCGCGTCGTCGGTGGGGCGGCCGTTCAGGAGCGAG
>JBLMXP010000107.1:0-6513 GCA_050257835.1 Planctomycetaceae bacterium
TCGTCGTGGCCTTGCCCTTGGCGAGCTTCATCGTGGCCTTGCCGCGCGCGTACTCCTGGTGCCAGGTGGCGCCGTCGTACCAGACGTCGGCGGTCATCTTCATCGACAGCGCGTTCACGACCGACACACCGACCCCGTGCAACCCGCCCGAGATCCGGTAGCCGCCGCCGCCGAACTTCCCGCCAGCGTTCAGGGTGGTGAGCACGACCTCGACGGCGGGCCGGCGGTCCTTCGCGCCGGGGATGGGCTTGATGGGGATCCCCCGGCCGTTGTCCTCGACCGTGACGGAGCCGTCGGCGTTGATCGTGACGACGATCTTGGAGGCGTGGCCCGCCATCGCCTCGTCGATCGAGTTGTCGACGACCTCGAACACGAGGTGGTGCAGACCGCGGACGCTGGTGGTGCCGATGTACATCCCGGGGCGGAGCCGCACGTGCTCGACGCCCTCGAGGACCTGGATGTTGCTGGAGTCGTATCCCGACTTCTTCGCCTTCGCTGCGGTGGCCAAACGTCCTCCTGATCGGGCCGCGCGCGACCACACCGCGGGGTTGCGGGAGGCGTGCGCGGGGATGTCGCACGAACGCGTCGATTCTACCTGAGGGGGCCGACGGATGACCGTAGCGACCGAGGGAAGATCTGCCCTTCTACCTGCGGTTTCGCGGTTCGGAGGGCCCCGGGCCCACCACGACGCGCACGGTCTGGACGACGCCGCCGCCAAGGGCGTCGTCGGCCCGCGCGCGGATCTGTTCGGCCAGGTACTTGGCCTGCGCCCCCCACGGCCCGTCGGAGGCCCGCACGACCAGCACTCCCCCGTCGAGCGACACGGGCTTGGTCGCTTCCGCGAGCCGCTCTCCGACCAGCGCGGGCCAGTCCCGGGCAAGCGTCGCGATCGGCATCCCGCGCGCGAACACATCCTCGGCGAGGAGCCCGTCGACGATCTCGCCGATCGGTACCGCGTCGCCGCTGCGGCGTTCCTCCCGATGCGCGAAGCCCTTGGAGTGGGGCACCCTCAGCGACCCCCCCGAGGCGTGACCGTCCCGGCCCGGATGTCCCACACGGCGTCGGCCTGCGCCGGGACGTCGGCCTCGTCGGCGACGCTGATCACGACCTGACCCCCACGCACCGCGAGCCGCTCGCCGATCCGATCGCGCCTGCGGGGATCCAGGGCGCTGTACGGGTCGTCCACGAGGAGCAGGGGGGGCTCGCCGAGCTCGGCCTCGACCGCGGTCGCGAGACCCAGGCGCAGGCAGAGCGCGGCCGCCCAGGTCTCACCGTGCGAGCCGAAGGAGCGCGCGCCGAGATCGCGCACCGCCACCTCGAGGTCGTCGCGATGCGGGCCGACGAGCGAGGACCGCCGCTGCAGCTCGTCGGAGCGCCGCTCCTCGAGACGCTCCGAGAACCTCGCCTCGACGTCGCCGTCGGCCCCCACGTTGGGCAGGTAGCGCACGACCAGACCGTACCCCGCGAGCCGCTCGAACTCCTCGCTCGCGGGTGGCGCCAGGCGCGCGGCCGCCTCGGCGCGGGCGCGGATCACCGCGGCCCCCGTCTGGATCAGCTGCGCGTCCCATGCCTCGATCCCTGCCGGCATCCCCGGCCCGTCCCACTCCTTCAGCAGGCGGTTACGCTGGCGGAGGACCCGCTCGTAGGCGGTGGTGAGCGTGTCGCGAGCCGGGTGGAGGGCGACCACGGCCTCGTCGAGGAACGTCCGGCGCTTGGCCGGGTCGCCGATCACGATCGCGAGGTCGAACGGACCGAACAGCACGGCACGCACCTGTGCGCGGAGGTCGCGACGTCGACGCACCGCGGAGCGGTTCACCTGGATCCGGTTGGCTCCCTTGCGGCGGACCTCGATCTCGACGAGCACGTGTCCGTCGCGGGTCTCGAACTCGCCCCGGACGTAGCCCACCTCCGCCCCCTGTCGCACCAGCGGCTCGCTGCTCGACGCGCGCGGACTCTCGAGGGCGTAGAGGAAGTGCATCCCCTCGAGGAGGTTGGTCTTGCCCTCGCCGTTGGGACCCACGGCCACGATCAGGCCGTCGGGGACCGGGTCGATCAGGGTTCGAGCGTGG
Source organism: Planctomycetaceae bacterium (assembly GCA_050257835.1). Classification (GTDB taxonomy): domain Bacteria; phylum Actinomycetota; class UBA4738; order UBA4738; family HRBIN12; genus AC-51. The sequence continues at coordinate 2,070 of JBLMXP010000107.1, forward strand.
TTACGGAAGTCGCGGAGCTCGAGCCAGGCCACGCGCATCAGACGGCCCGCATCAGACGGGGGTGAACCCTAAGAAGGCATGCGCCGCACCGGACTAGGACACCGCCGCGGGCAGGCGCACCGGCATCACGAGGTAGGAGAACTCGTCGCCCTCCCCGTGGACCACACCGGGCTTGAGCCCGTCACGCACATCCAGCCGCACCGACTCACCCACCGCGGCGTTCAGCCCGTCGATCAGGTACTGGGGATTGAAGGCCACCGTGAGGTCCTCACCCTCGTAGCGTGCCTCGACCGTCTCGACCGCCTGTCCGAGGTCGGGCGAGGACGACGAGAGCTTGACGCCGAGCGCGTTGAACTCCAGGCGCACGGGGGTGGTGTCGCGCGCGAGCAGCCCGACGCGGCGCACGGCGTCCAGGAGCTGCTGACGCGACACCGTCAGCCGGCTCTCGTGGCTCTCCGGCAGGAGCTGGCGGTAGTTCGGGAACTCGCCTTCGATCAGTCGCGAGGTGAGGGTGAGCCCTCCCGCGCGGAACGAGATCTGCGACTCGTCGACCAGCACCTCCACGACCCCCTTGTCGTCGGCCGCGGCCGCGCGGCCCGCCTCCGTCAGGGCTCGCTCGGGCACGATCGCCTTGGCCTCTCCGTCGGCGCTCGCGACGAGCTCGCGCACCGCGAGTCGGTACGAGTCGGTGGCCACCAGGACGCAGCCCTCCCGCGAGATCTCCACCAGCACGCCGGTGAGCACCGGCCGGGCCTCGTCGCGACTGGCCGCCCGGGCCACCTGCGACACGGCCTCGGCGAACGCTGCTGCTGCTGCCTCGACCCGTGTGCCGCCGGGCTCTTGGAGTCCCGGGAAATCCTCGGCCGGCAGCAGCCGCAGCGTGCCTTCGTATGCAGCGCAGCGGATGCTGGCTTGAGACCGATCGGTGTCGAACTCCACCGGCGCGTCGGAGAGCGACTTCACCGTGTCGCCCAGCAGGCGTGCCGGCACCAGCGCGACCCCCGCCTCGCCGACCTGCACGTCGATCGCCAGGCGCGCCGAGACCTCCAGGTCGGTCGTGGTCAGGGTGAGCCGGCCCTCCTCCGTTGCCTCCAGCAGGACGCCGGTGAGCGCGGGGATGCCGGGGCGTGAGGACACGCCGCGCTGCACGGTCTGGAGCGCCTCCGACAGCGCGTCGCGGTCACACCGGAACTTCACTCTCGACACCCCCTGCTTCCTAGGTTCTTTCTCTTTCCAAGACCTGGTGGTGGTAGGCACGGTGGAACCGTGGACAACCCCCCGGTTCCCGCAGCGTACCGGGCTCACCCGACATGGGGACGGGCGGTGGACGGTTCGTGGCGCTCGCGTACGTGGCGCCGATGCCCGTCGAGTTGTCCGGAGCGTTCCCCCTCGTTGTCCACATCTTCAGGCGGCCCCCCGCGTGCGCCCACGAACGATCCGGGTGAGGTCCTGAACCTGACGGAACGTCGCGTCGCGGGCCCGCATCTCGTCCTCGACCTTCTTGATCCCGTGCAGCACGGTCGTGTGGTCGCGACCACCGAAGATCTCGCCGATCTTCACGAGCGACAGACCGGTGCATTCGCGCACCAGGTACATCGCGATGTGCCGAGCCTGCGTGAGCGGCCGCGACCGTGACTTCGAGGTGAGGTCTCCCGTCGACAGGGAGAAGTAGTCGGCGGTCTCCTCCATGATCAGCTGCGGCGGGATCTCGTGCTCGGTCTGCGGGATCAGATCCTGCAGCGCGCGCTCGGCCAGCGCCTGGTCGATCGGTTGGCCGGTGAGCTCTGACCACGCGACCACCCGGACCAGCGCCCCCTCGAGCTCACGGACCGATTGGTCGAACTTCGAGGCCACGAACTCGATCACCTCGTGCGGCATCGTGAGCCGCTCCCGCTCGGCCTTGAGCTGCAGGATCGCGATCCGCGTCTCGAGGTCGGGGGGCTGGACGTCGACGCACAGGCCCCATCGGAACCGGTTCACGAGCCGTTCCTCGAGGCCGCTCAGCTCGTGCGGAGGGCGATCCGACGCGATCGCGATCTGCTTCGCGCCGGCGTGGAGGTGGTTGAACGTGTGGAAGAACTCCGTCTGCGTCTCCTCGCGACGAGCGAGGAACTGGATGTCGTCCACGAGCAGGACGTCGACCTCACGGAACTTCTGGCGGAACGCGTCTCCTTGGCGCTCACGGACCGACTTGATGAACTCGGTCACGAACTGCTCCGACGTCACGTACTTCACCTTGATCCCGGGGTTGAGCCGGTGCATGTGATGCCCGACCGCGATCAGGAGGTGGGTCTTGCCCAGGCCGACGCCGCCGTAGATGAACAGCGGGTTGTACGCGGTGGAGGGGGGCGCCTCGGCCACCGCCATCGCGGCAGCGTGCGCGAACCGGTTCGACGGCCCGGGGACGAACGCGTCGAAGGTGTAGTTGGGGAACGGCAAGCCGGGCGCGCCCAGGACCGGCGCCGATGCACGCGCGGGAGCGGGCGCGGCGCTCGTGGTGGTGGTCGCCGTGGTGAAGGGCGCGGACGTGGCGGCATCGGGCAGCGGCTCGTCCGCCGTGGGTCGGAGCCCTTCCTCGATCTCGAACTCGATCTTGACCGGCCGGCCGGCCGACACGGCCGCCGCCTCCTCGATCAGAGCGAGATGGTTGTGCTGCAAGCGCTCACGAACGAGGTTGCTCGGCACGGCGAGCGTCAGGACGTCCTGGGCGAAGCGCACGGGGCGCACGTCGGAGAACCACATGACGATCGTCGTTTCGGGGAGCTCGTCGTGGGCGCGGGTGAGGACGTCCGACCAGGCATCCAGAGCGTCGTGCTGAGGGTATGCGTCCGCCATGTCCTATTCCACAGGACCTTTCCACACCGGTGGATATCTGCGGCAGGAAGGTTCGTCCGTCGATCGGGGCGCCACGCGCCTCGTGCCCGGGGGGAAGGCGACGGGACGATAGCACGGGCGTTTTCCACACCGCACCCGGGGACGCGGGTCTTGACACTCTTTCTCTTGTCAAGGGCTTTGTCCTGCGCTGTTGCCCCCCCGTATACTTGCCGCTCGCCGGAGTCCCGGCCCCTCTCTTCACGAAGGACGATCGACCATGGCCAAGGGGAAGCGCACCTACCAGCCCAACAACCGTCACCGCGCCAAGGTGCACGGGTTCCGCCATCGCATGCGTACGCGGGCGGGCCGCGCGATCGTGGCCGCGCGCCGCCGCAAGGGGCGAGCCAAGCTCACCGTCTGAACGGTGCGCGGGCCCTCGTCGTGCGTGCCCGCGACATCCGACGCGTCATGGACGAAGGCCGGTCGGTGCGCGGAAAGCGGGTGGTAGTGTTGCTCGCGCCCGGGACCGGGGGTTGCGCGGTCGTGGCCGGTCGACGTGTCGGAGGCGCCGTTCAGCGGAACCGGGCCCGGCGGATCCTTCGTGCTGCCTGGCACGATGTGGCGCCGCTGGTCGGAGGAAGGCACGACGTCGTCCTGGTCGCCCGCCCGGGCATCCAGGGCGCCAAGGCGCAGGATCTGGTGGCCGAGATGACGGAGCTCCTGGCTCGATGAACGCTGCGATCAGCCGCGTGCGAAGCGTCGCGTGGGTCGCAGGGACCCCCGTGCGGGCGCTGCTCCTGATGGCGATCCGTCTCTACCGTATGACGTTGTCCGGCTGGCTCGGGGGTCAATGCCGCTTCTACCCCACGTGCAGTCACTATGCCGAGGAGGCGATCCGCACGCACGGCGCGATCCGGGGGTCCGTGCTCGCCACCTGGCGCGTGCTGCGTTGCAACCCCTTCGGGAAAGGGGGCATCGACCCCGTGCCAGGATCTGAGTACGATGCCATCATACGGCGCGCCGACTGCGACCGAAAGGTGGGGGTCTAGGTGCTCGCCCTCGCACCCTGGCAATGGTTGCTGGACGCGCTGGGTTGGATGCTCGCCCAGATCTACGACTTCGTCCCGAACTACGGGCTTTCGATCATCATCCTCACGATCTTGATCCGGTTCTTGGTGTTCCCGCTCGGCATCAAGCAGATCAAATCGATGCAGCACATGCAAGCGATCCAGCCCAAGGTCAAGGAGCTGCAGAAGAAGTACAAGAACAACAAGCAGAAGCTCCAAGAGGAGCAGATGAAGCTATACAAGGAGGCGGGGGTCAACCCGCTCGGCGGCTGCCTCCCGCTCCTCCTGCAGTTCCCGATCCTGATCGCGATGTATTCGGTGATCAAGCCGGTGTCGCTCGAGGTCGCTGACAACCAACAGTATCCGGGCGCCTATCAGGTCGTGAACAACCATCTCCCCGAGGACAGCGCCCTCTTCCACACGATCGTGACCCACGGCAACACCGACTTCCTCTGGATGAACCTGCAGTGCTCGATCGTGCAGTCCGGCTCCCAGGCGCAGCTCTATGACTCGCAGAAGCAACCGATCGTCGCCGACCAGCAGATCCTCAACGAGGCGGGGAC